>JAGQQG010000046.1 GCA_020426325.1 Planctomycetaceae bacterium
GGTGTCATCGACCTCGCATCAAAAGCCTCTGCGTTTGCAGGGGGATGAGGCTGATTGCGTGTCATTGAGACGGTCTGTGAATGACCGTCGAGAAGGGGTGAGTAACGGGATTCGAACCCGCGACCTCCGGAACCACAATCCGGCGACCGATTCGCAGAAGGCGAACGCTGCTGACGACTTAGGCCAACCGACTGACAGTGGGTGCACGAATGGGTGCACGGAATTTCCGGATTCCGCCTGTTCGGACGCCCGACTCGCCCGGCTGATCGACCGCTGGCCGGAGCTTTCTGAAGGACGACGTCGTGTGTTAGAGGCAGTGGTATCTGAGAAGCTCCCAGAACATGTCCTTCAAGCGATCTTCACGGCATCTGGTGGGACGGAAGTGATGACACCATATATCGTGCAAGAGAATTCTCCCTAATGAGTGTGCAACTCCGAAGACAAAAAAAGTCGGGAAAATGGACTAAAACGAAAGCGAGGACCGCGATTTGGGACAATGGGTAAGATCGACGTTGAATCGACCAAATCAAGGGTCATTTGAGGGCTTCAATTCTCACTCGCCAACAAAGTCCAGACTGAGGCATCTCCACTGGTCATTCTCCACGCTTTGAAGTTCGCAAACGAATGCCTTTCTGAGCATGGCCCCGAAACTCTTCTGAGCATCGACCCAACCGATCACGGTATAGCGACCGCCTCCAAGTTCAGTAACAGTCTCTCGTGGGTCTTGAGCCGTCGGTTCATCGAAACCAGACCGTGTCGACGAGCCGCCACGTGCATCTGCACGATGTACTTCGTCAGATGCCGCTGATGCTGATGCCGGACCACACTGAGTTCACTGAGATATCGCTTTTCTACAGAAGACTGTTGCCCGAACTGCACCGAACCCAGGATGAGACCCGCATGGCCTGCCACTTCGCCTGCGGACGTGACGGCTCGACAGGCGATCGCGCGATCTCCGTCAATACAAAGGCAGACGGGGCCCTATTCCGCTGCTTCCAGTACGGCTGCACGACACGTGGAAACCTTTTACACCTGATGTTCTGGATGAAGCACGATCACGGTCCCTCAGGCAATCGACTGCAGGGAGCCGAGTTTCGAGAGATCGCCAGCGACCTGCAGGCCCTCGTTCGGGGTGAGGATTGCGAAACGATCACAGTTGAAGAAGTCTCATCTGCAGAACCCCAAAAACCCGAGGCACCTGGGATTAACGTGCCGCTCAAGGATTCCGAGAACGAACTCGCACGTGCCCTCGTAATACTCGATGAGAAGTATGTCACCGACGTCTTCAGAAGACGCGGGCAATTGCCAGCAACGGAATGCATCTCGCACAAAGCGTTGGGTTGCTGGGCGTCGGAATCCGACAAACGGACCCTCTTTTCGGAAGTAGTAGGCCCGTAGCTGCATTCATCCCGCGCTACGGTGTTCACAACCAGTGCCCGAGACAGTACAGAACCAACCTGCGTCGGCCACATCGACCGGTGATCTTGGTCTTTAGACGGGATCAAACTGTCGCGCAACCACCCAGTCTGGCCTGGGATTGTCCACCGGACGTGGCCGATTATCGAGGTCGTTATAGGCGATGATGATTGACTTACGCGGTAACGGTGACATGTTGTGACCGCTGCCGTGCAATAGGTTGCAATGGAAGAACAGCACGTCTCCTGGTTCTCCGGTGACCGGCTGAATCATCTCCTCGGTGAGTCTATGCTTGAGAGTCTCCGTGTCGACACACCACTGCTTGTAGCTGGTGGTTTTCTCGTCAGCGTAGTGTTCAAGTCGACCCCACTTGTGCGAACCAGCCGCGACCATCAGACACCCGTTGTTCAAGGTAGCGCGATCCAGAAACACCATCACAGATACCAGCCGGGGATCAACTCCGTCCCACATCCAGTAGCCGTAATCTTGATGCCACAGCCAAACGGTCCCCTGGAAAGCGTCCTTCACATTGATCTTACTGTGCCAGACATAGACCTGTTCGCCAAGAACCTGTTTGACCGGCTCGACGATCTTGGGATTTGTCGACAGCCGTTGGAATGGAGGACTGTAACGGTGAGTCAAGTAGACCTGTCGAATGGCTCCGCTCCGTTCCCGCTCTCGATGCATCCCGTCATGCATCTCATCACCGGCGAGCAAGCCAGGCACTGCTCTATTCAACTCTGCAATTTCATCGGTTGATACCAAGCCTGGTAGGAAGAGAAATCCATTCTCGTCAAATTGCCGCTTCTGTTGCCGAGTCCAGAGCATTGTCAGGCCTAAAGAAGTTGTCTGGTGTGATGCCATCGGCCAAGCCTCGATGGCGTCCAATCTCCCAAATTAACGATCCAAGTACAACGTGACGTGGCATTGACGGCATCATTCATGGTCTATCACAGTCACCATCCTGACCTGTTTGTATTCTGCCTCGGTCGCATCTTCGCGTGGTGGTTTCATGGATGACCGACGACAGGACTCATTCTAAGCCAAACAGCACATGAATACCCCTCATCCAGAATCGCTTAGGTGTGCTCGTCATGAGCGCCTAGGGCTCCGTGATAAATGTCACCTGTGACCCACTCATGACAGGATAAGGTGAATTCGAATCGGTGCACTCGATGTTCATCGGCGTGTTGTACTCTGTTTGACGCCGTAGCTACTTAGGGTGCTTGTGCTGCCTTGAACTTCGTCGGGAGATTCAATCTGACGCATGCCGATTGCTTCGTAGATTGCGTTAAGTGACGCAACCAGCACCGATCAACCCCGAATGACCACTCGTGTCCAAGGTAGATCCCTGCCTCCCGGACGAGGCAATGAATACGAAGGACATGCGATGAGGAGAACTCAAACATTCACCGACTATCAAATTGCCAAGGGCTCTGGCAATTCTTTCACCCCCCTGGACAGCAAAACGTGATCGACCGTGCCAGCAACGAGATGCTGAACAAGGTTGTACATGATGATTGGCAACATGACCCGTGGGTGATCAGCCAAGGCCATCGAAGCCAAGACCAGTCCTGTGCCATTGTTATTCATTCCGAGTCCAAACGTCAGCGCCGTCTGCTGGCTGTGGTCTGCGTTCAGGAAGCTGCCGATCCACCATCCAGCGGAGAATGTCAGGACACACAAACTGATCGCGATCGTCAGCATCACCGCCAGAAAATCCAGATCGAGATTCGCGATCGCCTTCGGCAGAGAAATCGAGGCGTTGGAATAGACGAGCAACAGCAGGACGGTCGAATTCACAAGTTTCAAGTATGGTTTGGCGGCCGTGACCCGCTTTTTTCCCAGCACCAAACGAAGAACGATTCCGAGAATTGATGGCAGAATTACGCAGAGGGTCAAAAACATACCCGTTCCCTGCGAAGCCAGTTCGTGCAGGTCCTCAGAAAAGTCACCCGTTGTCATTGAACCGACTGCGTGGAGGGCGAGTGGTGTCGTAAGCGGACTCATGAATGTCGTCGCCAGGACCAGAGACAAGCTGATCGCCATGTTGGCGTTCGCGTTTTGCGCCCAAGCCGTCGACGATCCTGCGATTGGCATGGATGCGACCAGAGCCAGCCCGACCAGGATATTCTGTGTTTCTTCGGAATTGTGCCAGAGTGCCATTCCGTGGCTAACGACGAAAATGTACGCCAGCGGCACCACAATGTTTGCAGCAACGCCGCAGCAGATTATTTTGAGATTGTCTTTCATGCTTTTCAGGCCAGAAAGTTCGACCCCCAATCCAGCGTTGAGAAGTAGGAAAAAGAGCATCAACATTGGCAGCGATACTTGCGTTTGTTGATGAAATGCGCTGATCTGGCCTAGGCTCACAGTTCGAATCCAAAGCCCCATGTTGGGCAGGAAGCCGGCAATGATGTAGCCCGCCAGCAGAAACCAGAGAAATCGCTGGTGGACGAAATGAGAGGCCAATGCAATTGGCGTTTTAACATGTTTCATCTTGTCGCCTTGTTTTCAGCCAGCGTTCGAAATGACAGAGTTCACAACATGAAATGAACCCGGATACGCCTGATTGCACACCAGTTCCCATCTAAGCCAGTTTCAAATCTGGTCCTGGGGTGGGTGGCAGGGTCAGTAGTGAAGCGGATGGCCGTGCAAGCATGGGCCGGGGCCTTTCCATTGGCCAGACTTGGCCACTCGCATACGTTCAGTGAAACTGGCTCTTGTCATTGTGGTTTGCTTTTTCCGGCTACGTAACGGCAGCACACCGATCTCAAGTTCGATTGGCCGGGATGCTTGAATGTGGACTTTCGCCACGACTTGTTCCTCTCTGGCAGTTGACCATGCGACGATCGAATGTCAGCGTGATGGAAAAGTTCCCTTCCTCGATATGAGCTTTTGCTGTCCCTCCCATCAGAGCGACCATTCGCCGCGATAGCGTTAAGCCGAGCCCAGCATGTTGTCCGGTCTGTGTGCGTGCAGGGTCGGATCGCCAGAAGCGTTCGAACACTTGCTCAGCATCCTGTGGTGAGAGTGTGCAGCCAGAATTGGTGATCCGGAGGCGAACCGCTGAGTCTGTCAAGAAGCTTGCAATATGAATTGTCCCTTTGACATTGGTGTAGCTGACCGCGTTGTCGAACAAATTGTTGAGCACAACCTGAAGCATCGAACGATCACCGTACAAGATGATGTTCTCTTCGCAGTCCCACTCCACGGTGAGTTCACGCTCGCGAGCCTCCTCCTCGAACGGTTCCCAACAGTCCTGGAGCAGCCTCACCAAATCAATCTCGGTGAGTTCCTGCTGTTCTCGACCACTTTCGAGGCGAGAGAGTGTCAGCAGTGATTCGACGATGTTTTCGGTTTGTCCGCAAATGGCCAGACATTTGCTGATGGTCGTTTGATATTCTTCGTTCTCTCGTCGTCGGCTGAGTGACACCTCCAGTGTGCTACGAATCCCGGCGAGAGGTGTCCGGAGTTCGTGAGCGGCATCGGCGGAAAACGTCTTCTCACGCTGAAAGGCTGTTTCGAGCCGCTCGATCAACTCATTGAGATGCCCGATGACCGGTCGCAATTCCGTCGGGGCGTGGTCAAGCTGGACACGATCGGTAAGTGTGTTTGCATCGAGGACTTCGATTTGAGCAGCGAGTTGAGACAGCGGTTGCAGGCTTCGAGTGACAAGCCACGCGAGGACGCTGATGATGGAGAGCACGGCCAATCCTGTGCTTCCGATCAGCAACCACCCCACTCGCGCGAGTGTGCGGTCGACATCGGCCGTGTCACGGGCAACAACCAATGTCACCTGGGCACGATCAAAAGCACTGGATTCCTCGTCATTGATGGTTGATGATGATGTTTCGTCTCGATCATGCTCAAGGTGAGGCACAAACCGAATGCCTGCGATGCGTCCGTTTTGACCGTCAGGCAGATTCAGCGAGGCAACCCCGGGGTTCTTCGTCGATCCCAAAATCATCGGGAGGTCAACATCTCCCAAACTCAAAGATCGTGCGAGGACTGTCCCATCATTTGCCCAGATCTGAAAGTACTCGGGCCGATCCTCACGAGAGTACTCTTGGAGCTGGTGTTCCGTGAATTCGATATCCAGGAATTCCCCGTCTTGTTCCACCATCAACGCAAGGGCACGAGCCTTTGCCTCCAGATGTTCGTCGAGTTCCGCATAGAGGCTGCTGTGAATCTGCGAGTCGAGCAGCCATGTCGTCACACTGAGCACGACAATGCTCGTCGCCGTGATGGCGATGATCAGCCGGGATCGAAGCGACTGGTTCATGCGTCTGCCCCTTCCAGCGAGAGCACATAACCAAAGCCGCGCCGCGTGTGGATCAGCTTCGGCATGTCGGGATGCTCCAGCTTCTTCCGCAGATAGCGAATGTAGACGTCGACGACGTTGCTGTGGGCGTCCGAGTCGAATTCGTACAGGTTCTCCCAGATCTCGGTCCGCGATACGACTTGCCCTTCTCGCATGGCGAGAAAGACGAGCAACGAGTATTCACGTTTCGTCAGTTCAATCGATCGCCCACCGCGTTCCACCGTTTGAGCTGCCGTGTCGATCACGAGATCGCTAACACGGATGACAGGATCGCTGAAGTCGTACCGTCTTCTCACAAGAACCTGCACACGGGCCAGCAATTCCTCAAAAACAAATGGTTTGAGCACATAGTCATCAGCACCACTGTTGAGGCCTTCGATGCGGTCTTCGACGGCATCCTTGGCTGTGAGAATCAGAATACGCGATTGAGAACCGGAACTCCGAAGTTGACGCAGAATCTTCAAACCGTCGACATCAGGGAGCATGAGGTCCAGCAGGATCACGTCGTAGTCATTGCTCTGGGCATACCAGAGCCCATCCGTGCCATTTGCAGCCGTATCAACTGCAAACGCAGCCTCGCTCAACCCTTGAGCGACAGCTGTACGGATCGGTTCATAATCCTCGATAACCAAAACGCGCATCGTTCATACTTCGGGGGTGAATAAAAAAATGCTGCTCACTTCGACTCTGAAAAACAACGGTGAAACAGCGTGACCGCCGAGCAAGCAACAGGCCTGACCGGCGGTCATGACGACGGCTCATATTGATCCTGCAAGACCCTTGAGTCGGTCCTCAGTTGCCATTCTCATCGCTGTCATCTTCGTGTTCAATCTCGACGCCAAGTAACTGTCCGCTGGCTGAAAGTGTCAGTTCAATCTCGACATCGTCCGCTTCGATTTCCACCTCATAGACGGTCTTACCGTCCTTGGTCTCCTTCTCGACCTCCTCGACCTCAACTCCCTTGAGTGCATCCTGAATCACCTGAGGGAGTTCCTTGAGAGCGATCGTTTGTTCGTTCTCGTCATCATTGTCAGCAAATGCTCGTAAAGAAGTGCTGTACGCAGAGATCGTCAATAGAGCGAGTGTCAGCAGCAAGATCGAGCGGTGTTGGTTCTTCATGGGTTCATCCCGACAGAGAGTTTCACAGAAGGAAAAAGCGTGACGTCGACAGACGCCCCTGTGTGCATTCTCGCCGCGAAACATGAGAAAACGATGAGAATCGGCAGTTTTTTCTCACCGGTCCTGACGCCTGTTCCGATTGAACCCCGATTCTCCGGCAATTCGGATCATCCCGCCGACGGCGAGACAAGTCCTCTCCGAGAATGCGGGGGTTTCATTCGATGAAGAAGGAGACTCCGAAACTCAGGACAAGGATGGCCTGGTGATGCGATGCTGGGGGATAGATCGACGCGCGCCGTCTGCAGGGGTGCCCCGTCTGCAGCTCTGGTGCGTGATTGTCCTCGCGATTCTGGTGAGCGGATGTCAGTCTCCAAATGCGCGGACTAATCGGGCTCCCCTCGCAGCTGAGCTACAGGAGCGAACCTGCCACGATCTCCCGGCCGAATCGTCCCCCTGTGAATCGATTTTGCCACCGGACGTCGACCTTCTGGACGGTCTCAGCGAAGAGGAAGCCATTGCCACGGCCTTGTGGAACAATGCCCAATTCCACTCGACTCTGTCTCAGTTGGGGATGGCGTGGGGCGACATTGTGCAGTCGGGCCTGCTGACAAACCCACAGTTTCAATACTACTTCGGCGGCGGCAGCAAACAGATCGAATACACGTTGTACCTGCCTGTCGAAGCACTCGTTCTCCGCAAACAACGTATCACAATCACGGAGCGAGAGTACTGTCGCGTCTCGCAGGAGTTGGTTCAGAACGGCCTGAATCTCGTCCGAGATGTGCGTGTGGCGTATGCCGATTTTGTCTTCGCAGTTGAGCGTGCCTCACTTGCGGAAGAGGCGCTGCAGGTGCGATCGAACATCGCTGACCTCTCCGAGAAGCAGTTCGAGGCGGGTGACATTGGCGAGTTGGAGTCGATGACGGCGCGCATCGAGGCTCTACGGGCTGAGTCGGATGCAGCCGGTCTACGGGAGCAGGTCGTGATCGCCCGAGAACTCGTCGCAAACCTGATGGGCATCGGAACGATGAATCTGGAGTTTCTCCCGAGTGATCAACATCAAGCCGTGACATCGGAGTTTGACCCGGATGTGCTACTCGCCGATGCACTGATCTCTCGCCCCGATCTCCGTGCTGCCCAGTATGCGATCGCCGCTGCCGATCATCGGGGGAGACTGGCTCACTGGTTATGGCTGAGGTTCGACGGAATCGTGGACGGTAACGCGGGCGGGAGCGGAGCGACCAACATCGGTCCGGGCATTCGGTTTGACATCCCGATCTTTGATCGCAACGAAGGGGGCATTATCCGTGCGGACTGGACGACTGATCAGGCACTGCACAACTTCGATGCCGTCCGCGACAGTGTTGTGATGGAAGTGCGGACGGCCGCAGCTCAACTCCGACAGGCGGATGCGAGCCTGAGCATCCTGCAAGAGGATGTGCTCCCTCCTTTGCGAGAGGCAATTCACCTGTCCGAGCAGGCGTATAGGGATGGGGGGATCTCCTTCTTGTTGACTCTGCAGTCGACGACGCAATTCCTCGACGCTCGTGCTCGTGAACTCGAACTCAGTGCTGCCAGGCATCGTGCGTTGGCTGAACTCGAACGTAGCGTCGGTCGGAGGCTTGTGACTCCGCAAGATTCGGTCGATCCAGTCGAATCTTCCCCCCTCCTGCTTGATGAGGAAATTCCGGTCCAGGAACTTGAGTAGGCCGAAGAGCGCACACTCGCGTCTGTCACATGGACTGACCATAATGGTGTGAAGCGAAGTCCGTCTGGGAATCGTTACGGTGACACTCGACCACAACTCGTGGAAATCGGAAGTGTCACCGTTTGCTGCATTCTCATCTGTTTCTCATCAATCATGAGTATGATTTGAGGGCTATGACTGTTCTTGATCCCTCAGTTGAGAATTCCCTTTGCGATTCTCGTCGTCAACGCATGATCCTGCTTTTGACGGTTGTCTGCTCTGTCGGCTGCCAAAAGCATGGAGATTCGAAACCGGTGAAGTCTGAAAAGCCGGCGACATTGGTCTCGGTACCGCAAGAGACGAACTTGCTGGCAATACAACTGACACCGAAAGCTGAGCAACGACTGGGCATTACCACCTCACCAGTAACTCGCCAGTCGATCCAGAGGCGTCGCACGTACGGAGGGATTGTGATGATTCCCCCCGGTCAATCCATCATCGTTTCGGCTCCTCTGGCGGGCACGTTGGCATCTCCGGACGGTGGTGAGATTCCAGTTCCGGGTTCCAAAGTTGAAGCGGGTCAGGCTGTCTTCAAGTTTATTCCGTTGCTTTCGCCGGACAGAAATGTCCCCAGTCCGGCGGAACGAATTCAAATGGCCAATGCTCGTGCGTCGCTCGTCTCGTCACAGCTGCTCGCAGAAGGGGACGTCAACCGAGGCAAGGCTGAAGTCGAGGCAGCAAACGTTGCCTTGGAACGGGCCAAACAACTTCTCACCGATCGTGTGGGGAGTCAGAAAGCTGTCGACGAGGCCGTCGCTGCCAAAGAGATTGCGCAGAAGTCACTCGAAGCGGCTCAGCAGCGCAAGTCACTGCTTGACCAACTCTCTTTGGATTCTGAAGGTGGAAACGCAACACCGTTCGAGATCACAGCTCCCGAAACAGGCGTTCTGCGAAATCTCTCCTCGGCTCGTGGTCAGGCAGTCGGTGCGGGCGAAGTCCTGTTCGAGGTCATCAACATGGAGAACTGCTGGATTCGTGTCCCGGTGTACGTCGGGGAACTGCCTGACATCGATGCTGGCGCGGATGCGTTCGTAAGCAGTCTCGATGTCGAGCAGCAAACATCCTTCACTGCAACACCTGTCACAGCCCCACCAACTGCGGACGCAATCTCCTCTACGGCAGACTTGTACTACAAACTGCCGAGCGCTCAGGGAAACTGGCGACCGGGTCAACGGCTCAGTGTGTCGCTTCCGCTTCAAGGGGAATCGGAGTCACTCATCGTCCCGGCGGCTGCCATCCTGCATGATGTGGACGGAGGCACATGGGTCTATATGCAAACGGCTGAACACGAGTTTCGACGTCAACGCGTGTCGCTCCGGTTTCTGCAAGGAGGACTGGCCGTCCTCGCATCCGGACCGGACGTCGAAACGCCAGTCGTTGTCGATGGTGCCGCTGAGCTGTTCGGCACCGAGTTCGGGACAGGCAAGTAGCGTATGACCTGGCTCATCTCGACGTCGCTACGTTTTCGCGTGCTGGTGGTTGCCTTGGCAATTGCTCTGATCGTCGTGGGTGTTCGCACGGCGGATAAGATTCCACTCGACGTGTTTCCCGAGTTCGCTCCACCCATCGTCGAAATCCAAACGGAGGCCCCCGGTATCTCGACCGAAGAAGTCGAGAGTCTCGTCACCGTGCAGATCGAAAATTCGCTCAACGGCATCCCCTATCTCGACACCGTGAGGTCGAAGTCGGTGCTGGGCCTTTCATCGGTCCGGCTGATCTTCCAACGGGGAACAGACCTCCTGCTCGCACGACAACTGGTGCAGGAGCGACTTGCGCTTGCCACGCCACGATTGCCTGCGGTCACCAAGCCCCCTGTGATCTTGCCTCCGCTGTCGTCACTCAGCCGTGCGATGAAGATCGGTTTGCAGTCTGAGAAGCTGTCACAGATGGACCTCACCGTGCTGTCGAAGTGGACAATCCGACCACGTCTCATGTCGATCTCGGGAGTTGCCAATGTCGCGATCTGGGGTGATTACGACCGACAGTTTCAGATTCTGGTTGATCCCGATCGTCTGCGGGCACACGGGCTGACGGTCAATGAGGTCATGCTTTCGACGCAGAAGTCCGTCACGGTTGGTTCCGGCGGCTTTATCGACACCCCCAATCAGCGGCTCGCGATTCGGCATGCTTCGGTTGTCTCCACGCCGGAAGAGTTGGCAGAGACGGTCGTCACGTTTCGCAATGGAGCCCCGCTACGCTTGGGGGATGTGGCTGAGGTCGTCATTGGTTCCCCGCCGCCGATTGGGGACGCCATCATCAACGACGTGCCCGGAATCATGCTGATTGTCGAGAAGCAGCCGTGGGCGAACACACTGGAGGTAACCCGCAACGTTGAGGCGGCGATGGCGTCCCTGGCTCCCGCACTGACCGATGTCGAGGTGGACACAACCATCTTCCGGCCAGCAACATTCATCGAACGGGCTCTGGATAACCTGACACACTCCCTCCTGATTGGTTGCGTGTTGGTGATTGTGGTGTTGGTTCTGTTTCTGTTTGACTGGCGAGCAGCCCTCATCAGTTCGACGGCTATTCCACTTTCGCTCATCGCAGCGGCGATGGTCCTGTACTATCGCGGTGGCACGATCAACACGATGGTGCTGGCCGGACTGATCATCGCTCTTGGGGAAGTGGTCGATGATGCGATCATTGACGTCGAGAACATTCTGCGTCGGCTGCGACTGAATCAGGAGTCGCCGTCACCTAAGTCGGCCTATCGAGTCGTACTGGATGCGTCGCTCGAAGTTCGCAGTGCCGTCGTGTACGCGAGTGTGATCGTCGTGCTGACGTTGTTGCCCGTGTTCTTCCTGGAAGGATTGGCCGGTTCTTTCTTTCGTCCACTGGCCGCTTCGTATGTTCTGGCGATCGCGGCCTCCCTTATGGTGGCGTTGACGGTCACACCGGCAATGTGCTTGATGCTGTTGCCCCGAGCTGCCCGCGAGCACAGGGACGCACCGCTGACTCGTGTCCTCAAGAGGTGTTATGGCTGGGTACTGCCGTCCATGTTGCGACATCCCTGGGGGGTGCTGACTGCAGTCTTGCTGATGTTTGCTGGCGCAATCGTGTCAGTCCCGCTTTTGGGTGAGGAGTTGCTGCCCAAGTTCAAGGAAACTGACTTCCTGATGCACTGGGTTGAGAAACCGGGCATTGGGATTGATGCCATGAACCGTATCACCATCCGTGCCAGCAAAGAACTGCGTTCCATTGAGGGAGTAAGAAACTTCGGGGCACACATCGGACGAGCCGAGGCGGCGGACGAAGTCGTCGGTCCAAACTTCACCGAGCTCTGGATCAGCATCGACGAGGATGTCGACTACGAGAAGACGGTGGCCGATGTGCAAGAGGTTGTTGACGGTTACCCCGGACTCTATCGGGACTTGTTGACCTATCTCACGGAACGGATCAAAGAGGTGCTGAGCGGTGCCAGCGGAGCAATCGTGGTCCGCATCTATGGACCTGAACTCGATGAACTTCGATCGAAAGCGGAGGAAGTGGGCCGCGTGATGGGCACGGTCGAGGGTGTCTCAGGGCTGAAGGTTGAGCAGCAAGTGCTCGTGCCTCAGATTGTCGTCCGCCTGCGCCCCGACGCGGCTGCCCAGTTTGGTCTCACGCCGGGAGACGTCATCGGTGCGGCGTCGACACTCATCAACGGCACGCCGGTCGGTGAGTTGTATGAGGGGCAGAAGATTTTTCGGGTCGTCGTGTGGGGTGTCCCGGAAGTTCGCCGTGATCTCGACTCACTTCGCAACTTGCAAATCGACACGCCCTCTGGGGCCCAAGTGCCGCTGGGCGATGTGGCCGATGTGATGATTGTGCCAGCTCCGAACGCCATCCAACGAGACGGTGCCTCTCGACGCATTGACGTGATCTGCAACGCGACCGGTCGTGATCTCGGAGGTGTCGCAGAGGATGTCGAAGCGGCCATCGCCGAGCAAGTTGATTTCAAGCACGGCTATCACCCCGAATACCTTGGCGAGTACGCCGAGGCACAGGCGTCAAGGCGGCGGCTGTTGCTGTTGTCAGGCTTTTCGCTGCTTGGCATCTTCATCCTGTTGTATGTCGACTTTCAGTCAATGCGATCCGCCCTGTTGGTGTTTTTGATGCTCCCCTGTGCGTTGGTCGGCGGGATCGCAGGAGCGTTTGTGGGTGGTGGTGTGATCTCGCTCGGATCGCTTATCGGTTTCGTGACAGTCTTGGGCGTCGCGTCACGCAATGGCATCATGCTCGTCGATCACTTCCGCACCCTCCAAAATGTAGACGGTTTGCCGTTTGGTCACGACTTGATCTTGCGTGGATCAGCCGAGCGACTGTCGCCGATCCTGATGACGGCCCTCACGACCGGCCTCGCACTCGTGCCTCTCGTCGTGAGCGGCAACCTGCCCGGTCACGAGATTGAGTATCCGATGGCCCTTGTCATCCTCGGCGGGCTGACGACATCGACGCTGCTCAACCTGCTCGTGTTACCAGCTTTGTTTCTGCGGTTCGGCCCCAAGATCATGGCGACCGAGGAATCATTAGCAGTCCCCCCGGAAGCGATGGAGTGAATGGAAGTCATACGATTGATCAATCAAGCGGCTCGACGATTTATTTCGCCTGACTCGTGTTGAGTTGATACGTTCCCATGCGAATCGAAGCGTGTGACGTAAGAATTCATGGCGTATCGCATGACGACTCCACAAGAGAGCTCCCTGTCCAGGCGTGGCTGCCGGGTCATTTCTCTTCTCGATCTCTCCTGAGAGCACACTGAACAGGTTGATTTCCTCAAGCACTAGTCGTCGCGTTTCCAGGATTACCGGGAGGCGTCGTTCGTATTGATGGCTGTCGATGGCGTCTTTGATCGTCGAAACCGCCGTGTCAAAGTCCCGGATGTCGATCGGGATGAAGCTCTCCGCAGGGAAGTAGTCGGATGCATTAGGACAACCAAAGTAGAACGGAAGTGTCGCCCCCAGAAACGCGTCCGCAAGCTTTTCTGTCCAATGATGCTCGGCGATGTGGTTTTCGACGGCAACGTGGTAGCGGTAGTCGGACACATTGTGATTGCCATTCCTTGCTCCAAAAGCGTTTGTTCCGGCTGTGCCACCTTAAACGCGGTTCTCGACGCCCGCCGGTTGCCAGTTGTCCCGCTGGAACAGTTGGGCATCGGGTGGAATAGAAGAGATGAGTCTCAACCGTCTTCACAACCTCTGAGGGCCGCCTTTTCTTCGAAGTGGGAACCGATGTGGATATGTTGTGTTGGATGTGGGCTGCATGGAATTGACATACGCGACGCGGCTGATTCCCTTCTGCTCATGGCGAGTAACAGGTTTCCCACGGTCCAGCCGACCGCAGCGCCGACAAGGACATCACTCGGAAAGTGTTGACCAGCTTCAATGCGTTGTATGCCAACGATGGCGGCCAATGAAAAACAGAGCCATTTGGCCTGTGGGAAATAGTGTGCCAGTGCGACAGCGAATGCGACGGCGGTCGCAGTGTGTGCCGAGGGGAAACTCTGCTGGGCGCTGCCACCTCTCATCATAGGCAGCACGCCTTGATAGCTGTCGAAGATATGATCTTGCAGAAAGTTGAAGTGATCTGGACGAGTTCGACTCACCAGCAGCTTCACGAGTCCTGCACTTAGCCCACCGGCAACACCCACAGTGCCGATGTGAATGGCATCTCTCATCCGCTCGCGCGAGAGAGACAGAATGGCCAGGAGCACGACGGCGATTCCATAGGGACTTCCGTAAGGTTCGATACTCAGTAACGCACGATGCAACTCGCCAGTCCATCCGTGAGACGTCGCCGACATTGAAACCGGATAATCGATCGTCACCAGACTGACTGCGGCCAGCCCCAAAAGCACCGCCGGAATCTTCAGAGAAAAGTTCCCGGTAGAAATTGGCTGTTCGAGTGTTGGTGTGGATTCCATGGCATCTGATACGTTTGAGATGGATCGTCAGTTGGTGGTCAGGGAGTTATCCGCGGCGAAGCAGATGGGCTTAGCGGAGACGTGTCGGATGATCTCGTTCCATTTCCACTGAGATCAGTCGGATGGCGGGCTCCTTTTGCTCCGGTGCCTGAACTGAAAGGACGATAGCCTTCGATGTGGATGACAGTTCTCGCACGTGTGCGTTAGCAGGTAGCAGTGAATGACGCTGTTCTGTGGAGAGGTTGTCGTTCACCACCAGAATCATTTCGTTCTGCATCTCGATGAATTCTCGGGCAGCTTCGAGTTCACCACTCGGGAAGATCGAGACATCGTTGCGGTCGAGGTAGAAAGGCACGGACCCCCAGTCACCGGACACACAGGCGACGGGGAGATGTCGACTTGTCTCCGGCAAGTCCGTCATCGCAGATGCTTGTCTGTCGAATGCTCCGTACTTCAGCGCGACCGACGGTAGCACGTCATGGGTCACTTTTGTCAGCGTTAGCATGGCCGCCGCACAGAACAATCCGTAGACCACTCGCGGCGTCAGCCGCTTGTGCAGGATGACTCCTGCGGCAAGAAGTGCGACCCAAAGTAGGCCATGAAACAAGGTTTCCTGACGAGTATTGAATCGAAGAAAGTACAGACTTCCAGCGAACAACAAACCCGCTGAGGCGAGGTATCCCAAGCCACGACCGAAGAGCGCGTGGGCCTTGACTCGCTCGAAAACATTGGCGGCAAACGGGGAACAAGTCCCGTGGATCGATTGCCCGATCAGCAACATGATGGCCGGCATGCAGGGGAGAAGGTATGTCGGCAACTTTCCGCTGGAGGCACTGAAGAACAGTAGACACCACGCAGACCAAAGGACGAGGAATCCCATAGCGGGTGACCGGAGTTGGCGAAATCTCAGCGACGAACTCGACAGAAATCTCACGAGCTGAACCAGCAGCAACCCCCAAGGCATGCAGGCCAGAAACAGGGTCGGCAGGTAGAACCAGAACGGCTCCGGATGATTCGACCCGGACAGAAAGCGAGCGACGTTGTGATCCCAAAAGAAGTAGCGCACAAACTGCGGCATCACTATTGACGCGGCGACAAACCATGGAAGTGCCGTCATCGAGACCACTCCACAGTACGCCACCCAGCGCGGCAACCGGGGTGCAGCGGAACTGCGATTCAGCCAACAATGGGCGACGATGGCAGGTCCCAGCAGGACGAATGCGAGTGGCCCTTTTGTGAGGATGCCCAGGCCACATAGCAATGCCGACGTGAGCCACCATCCCCATCGAAGGCGATGCCCGGCAACAGCTTCATGAGCGGCAAACAAGCTCGATGCAACGAGCAGGGCAAACAAACTGTCCAGGATCAGGAACCGGCCACAAAAGACAAATCCTATGGAGAGCGTCAGAGTCATGGTCCCGAGAAAGGCAGATATCCGCCCCAGCATTCGGCAGCCGAAGAGGTACGTCACTACGACCGTCAACCATGCAGAGATCGCGGGCACCAATCGCGCAGCCCAATCGGCAGGTCCGAAGAGTGAGAAACTGGTCGCACACAGCCAGTAAAACAGTGGCGGCTTATCCAGATATGGCTCGTGATGCAGACGGGGGATCACCCAGTCACCCGACCGCAGCATCTCCCGTGCGATCTCCGCGTAGCGCCCCTCGTCAGGTTCGATAAGGGGATATGCCAGTCCACGAAACAGCAGGTAGCCCGCAATCAGCATCAACAGAAGCAAAGACGTGACCGATGGAGTGCCGGCTTCGGCATCTTGACGTCCGGGAAACTGGACGCGCTGCCACCAAAAAGGGAGAAGCGAGGAAAGCGTCCGGGGAATATCACCCATGGAGACACTGCTCTTTCCTGCAGCCCGGGGACGATGGGTGACGCCCACTTCGTTGATAGTCAGTCCCTGTCGACGCGCCTCGGTGAACATCTCAGTGTTCGCGAAGAACCGCCTCGATTCCGGAAGAATTCTCCACAGGGCATCACGTCGAAACACCTTCAGGGCACAGTCGACATCACGCAATGGGGACTTCAAAAGCCCACGAATGAGCGTGTTATAGCCCCAAGAGTAGAAACAGCGGAGTGCCGGGTCCTTCCGATCGATGCGAAAGCCGGAAACAATATCGTAACGTGCGGCCAGTTGAAGGAGATGACTCAGTTCCGTCAAATCAAACTGACAGTCAGCATCAGTGAAGGCAATCAGGCTCCCCCGACTCGCCTCGAAACCCGTTCGTAACGCTGCTCCATATCCCCGGTTTTCGGCATGCTGAATGAGGCGCACTCCGGGAACCCGCTCACAAGCGACCCGTACAACGTCCGCAGTACGATCTGTGCTGCCGTCATTAACAACGATCAGTTCATACACGAGACCAAGTGACGAGAGCGCAGCGACCGCTTCGTCGATCGCCCGGGCGATTACGGCCTGCTCATTCCACGCAGGAATGATGACGGACAATTGCATCGACGGATCACCCGTGGCCGATGCCGGGCTTTGTACAGACATTCGCGAAAACCTTCCATGGTTGCTGGCGAGGGCGTCTCAGCGGCAGCCATCCGGAACCTGCCATGAAGGAGAGATTATGACCATGAAAAATGAGAGGAAGGTGAGATTGACGGGCAAATCGCACTGAAATCGAAAACCAATGCTGAAACCTGATGGCTCAATTCCCCGCCAAAACTCCGATCATGGCGACCGAGAATCATTCAAACATGTTCGGAAGACATGAAAGACTACATGAATCGTAACCCTGTCGAGATCAATTCAACAGATATGAAGATCAACTGGACGGGCAAATCCATCAAGAGGGTGGGCAACAGCTCAGTTTGGATCGCCTCAAAACACGTTGGAAGTTTTCCGGATGCCGTGTCGATCGTCCACAAGAGTGCAAACGCGGAATCTTCCGACCTGGTTTTTGAGCCAACCCTTCTCGACCTGATTCACTTTCAAACGCCGACCGTGAGCGAGCAGAAACAGCCAACTCGTGAGCTCAAAGGACATTTCGTCCAGTGTCATTACGGTCAATGTTAAAACCTGCATCGGACACATCGTCCGAGAGCACAGCAGTCCGGCGGTGGTCGCCGCCGGGACTCGTCCCGCTTTGCGGCCGTTCACTGTCGTGGGCAGGGAGGTGTGTGTGACCCACGAGCTGTCGAAGTCAGGGAGCCGCGAGTGGTGTCACCTCCTGACGAGATGCTGCTTGGCTTAGCCATCCGCAGGACGCTCCGGCTCTTACCAGTTCTCTTCAATGGCCCGACGGAGCATCCCCATTCGGTTCTGTTTGATACTCCGTTTCGGCAGCCAGTCGATCTGTTGCTGGATCTGCTCTGTCGTGGCCACGTCACTCAATCGCTGACTATCTCCGAAAAGACTACCAAAGTCGGCTGACGATGGGATTTCAAATCGCTCACGGACGAACTGTTGCGCCATGACCCATGCCCGCCTCCTGGTTTCCTTCGTCCGCATGGGCTTCCCGACCGTCTTCGTCAGAATTGCAGGAGGGACTCGGAATTGTCAGCGTAAACGATGGCCGCAGGCAACACTGCCATGTTGATCGTGTCCCGTTGTTCGTGACGCAACCAATCTCTCACCGAGTTACAGCCTGCCAATCAGTTTCTGCTTGAGTGTGACAAACTCCTCATCGCTGATCGCCCCGCTGTCGCGCAATTCTGCGAGCCTTCGTATTTGGTCGATTGGATCATCCTTCTGTTGGTCGGCGGAATTGTGCGGTGGCGACGTTGGTGTTTTTCTGCGCTTCGCTAACTGCTCTCGAATGAGGGTGACGACATGCTTCGCATCAGCCTTCTGGACGTTCGCAAAATTCTCAGTTCGACCAACATTGAAGACGATCGAAGCGAGCAAGATGCCAACCTGAATCTCAACGCTCCGAATTGCGTCAAAGTCAAAGGAATCATTCGTCGATCGAAGTGTTCCACGTCCCCACAGAATCACCCGCCTATCCGTGAACAGCAAGTAATGCTTGCTGAACATGCCCCCCTTGAGATTGCTCGCATTTGCCAGCGAGAAACCACCGTGAGATTTGTCTGAAGCCTCCCGAACCTGACCAGTAATGGCAGCCAGCAAGACCTCACCCGACTCAAACAACTCATTGCTCGCCACATCCTAATGCTTGGCAACAACTCCATTTCCAATGAATGCGGTCATCGATCGATACGTCGGAGAATCTGGGGGCATCGACTCGATTGCATGTTCGTCGATAAACTCAGAACCAACAGAGTGCTCAACCTCAATGACGTCCTCTACTGTCGCTTCCGAAAGGTCGTCGAACGCGTCGGCTGACACTTGACTGGGGAACTCGCCTTGCAACCAATCAAGTGAGTCGGCAACGACCCATTCGCTTGAATCGGATGATCGAACCAAGGTCTCTCTTGAGATTTGAGAGTCGCCTGCGAGCCGTCTCATGTAGTCACGAGTGAAAGGGCCAAAGTCGGAACCCATCTCGTGGAAAAACCAGACTGCTGACTCGAATTGCTGACGACAATCTGGGCAGCGTTTCGGTGTCGCCATGTCAGTAGGAATGTTAAATGCACGCCGACATTCAGGACACTGCCAACGCCGTTTTTCAGCTGGGAGGTCTGCCATATCTTGGGTCCCGCATTTGACCTACCGAGAAGACTGAAGGGCTACGCGGGAGAATGACCGAACTCAATTCCAATGTCCCCCCAAATCGCCACTACTCTCGGCCAGTGATGGTGGTCACTCTACCGTCGACAGGCCACCAAGTTCAAACGCGGAGACTGATGGGATAGAATGTTTCGAGCGGGATAGGGCGACGGCCCGAACCGCCGGCAGTCCTGCACGGCTCTCCCGCTTCTCTTTTCCATCGCGGGACGCCACAGCAGGACGTGGCACGATGGCCAAAAGACGGCGATTTCCCAACAAAGTTGAATATCAGCCTTTTAACGATCCGTCTCTAAACGATGAAGCAGTAATCAGGTGGATCGGCTCTACGATCGCACTTCACGAGAAAGCGGAGAGTGGACAACTCAGCGGCAAGACGTGGCAACAGAGATTTCCGGACTTCCAACCGTTCTTAGAGAAGCAAGGCCTCTCACCTGATGATGCGGTTCAACGCTATCAGGATTGGGGTGCGGAAAAGTCGAAGAGAATCTCGCAGCTTCCAAGCATCGGGATATCTGCATACGGACGATTGATCAATGGTGATGAACAGATACTTCTGATCCCTACTCCCGGTGAGCCATATCCGGTGATCGCGATCGAAACCGCTCAGAAAGAAAGAGGCATGGCCAGTCGACCGCATTTCGTGTTAAACACGGACTACCACATCGTCCCCGGAAGCACGGCGTCCGTCTGCCCTCATGCGAGACCTCCGATCCCATTGGGAATTGTTGAGCGAATTGCTTCCGCCCTCCGCGACCGAAGAAGCCTCAAATCAGATCAGACCATTCACTGGTGCGGTTGGGAGGATGGTTTGCAGTACACCTGCGACTGTGATCGGGAGACCATTGGCCGGGGATTGAACCAACCGGACGAGCTGCAATATGTGACGCTGGATCAGATGGCAGCAAAGGTCAACCGATCAAAACGAACGCTCGAAGGTTGGTTAAAGAAAGGAAAATTGCCAAATCCGGACGTTAAAGGTGGAGGTGGAAAACCTCATCAGTGGGTGTGGTTGAAGGTGAGAGAGGCTCTTCAAGACATATCAAGCATTCCTCAACCCGAACGCTTCCCATCATTGCGGTCGACCTGACCGAAACTAACACGCATCCGTCCGCAGCCGTACGGGAGCACTCTACGATCATCGCGACGCCCGAAACACATTGGGGAGCCGCGATGACAGACTTCATTCAGCCAACACGCATTGAACCAGATGGCATCTATCTTGACGGAGATGCAAGGCTGTTGCTTGGCATTACAGATGCCGCGATGACGAGAGGGAGACGATCGGGAAACCTCCGGTATAGCCGACACGGAACCACAATTTTGTATCGTGGTGAATGGCTGATTGAATGGCTGGAACTCACATCGGTTGGAGGGCGAGCCGATGGCTGAGACTCTCTCCCCCTTGATGATCGATGCTTCGGAGGCCGCACGCCTCATCGGCGTCTCTAAGGCAACGTGGGCACGGATGGACTCAGCGGGCAAGGTGCCGGCCCCGGTGCGACTGTCCGCCGGCTGTATTCGGTGGCGCTTCGCAGAACTGTCGGCGTGGTGTGCAGTGGGGTGCCCCAGCCGTGCCGAATGGGAAGCTGCAAATGAGCAAGGGGGACTGCCTCAATGAGCCAATCCCCCCTGCCGTGTGACAACAGCAGCATACCATCGGACGTTGAAACGAGCGACCCCACAAACGGTGATCATTGGAAACGCCGAAGGATAATTCGTCTATCCACATTGAAACCTACCGAAAAGCTCCTGCTGTATGTTTTGCTGGACTACTTGCAGGGAAAATCCGAATGCTGGCCGTCCATCGAAACTCTCGCCGCTGCCTGCAGCCTCCAAAAGCGGCGGATCAGTCAGTTGATTGCCGCGCTAACCAAGCGCGAGATTGTTGTCAGTCGACGCATACGCAATGAGACAGCCCGGCGTTCGATCAACTGGGCACGACTGAATCAGGAAACGCAACCGGGTGCGCTTCCAGAACGTCAGGAAACTCAATCGGATTCACTCCGAAAACGCACTGGGGTTCAGTCCGGAATCGCATTGGAGTGCGCATCGGGAAGCGCAATGGAGTGCGCACAGAAGAGACCATTGAACAAACCAAAAGAAAGATCCAAAGGAACCAACCAGTACAGGGGCAAGAGCTCTCGCTTCAATGCAAAGGACGCGAGGATTCCAGAGAGTCTCGACACTCCAGTTTTCCGAGACGCATGGAGTAACTGGTGTGAGTACCGAAGCAGCAAGCAGATACCCGTCTCAAAGCAAGCGTGCAACGAACAACTACGGAACCTCAAAGAAGTGGGACCGGACGAGGCCGTCGCAACGATCAAACGGTCGATTGCGAACGATTGGCAGGGATTGTTCCCCCATAAGCAACCCACCTCAAAAAAAGTGGATGGTGCGGACTGCAACAATCATCCAACCCGCGTGAAAGGAAAACTCAATGAGTTCAAACTCTCCATATCAAATCCAGCGTGACCCACCCAAAGACCACCCTGCGGAATGGTCAGAAATTGCACCAACATTGCAGGAGGCGTTGGTCACCGCGATTCACGTAAAGAAATGGCCGATCTACCTGTTCGGTGAGCAGGGACGTGGGAAGACATGCGCGATGGCATGGCTTTTCACCATCTGGCCAAACTGGCCACGTTGGTTCGATGCGATTGACTTCACACGATGCGTTCAGGAGCGACGTTCTGGGGATTCTGGAGATCGTTACTTCTGGGAATCGAATGTTGACGATGCGTCCCTATTCCTTCTGGACGACGTCGGCATTCGTCTGCCATCGGATTCGGTGTTCGAGGTCATATACGAACTTTCAAACAGACGTGGGACTAAGCCAACCGTCTACGCAAGCAACCTCACCCCTGAACAGCTTGCAAACGTGTTCGATGCGAGAGTCGCCAGTCGAATGTTGAGAGGGACTGTCATTGAGGTGACCGGTGAAGATCGACGGATGCGGAATCACAGGTTCGTTCAGGCGTGACCGTAGACGGACGATGGTCATCATTTGTGGAAACATACAGGGGTCGGGGGACAAATGATCGCAACGGATTGAACCGATCGACCCACCTTGCATTACAATACACACACCTTTGCCCGGCCGACTGTGGCGGGACTGCAAACCTGTTGTGGTCGGTCGGGCGCTTTGCAGAAAGGCAGATTGATGGCATCACTTTTTCGGAAGACGCGAACACGGTATGTCGATGCTGACGGCGTCCGCACGACAAAAGATGGAGATGGCGCACGACCGCAGCGGGTCAAATCGAAGGATTGGTACGGGCGGTATCGTGACGCCGATGGCATCCAGCGTGAAAAGCGGCTCGCGTCTAATAAGACCGCTGCTCAGCAGATGCTCAATGAGTTGATCCGTCAGTCCGAACTCGGCCGGGCTGGCGTTGTCGACCCGTTCGCTGATCATTCACAACGGACCCTGAGTGAGCACGTTGCCGACTTCCGACGGTATCTGGAAGCGAAGGGCAACACGGCTTCCCACGTCGACGGTACGGACAGTCGGCTGCGGGCGATCAATGATGGTTGCGGGTTCAAACGTCTGGCGGACCTGTCAGCGTCACGGGTGGTAGAGTGGCTGGCTGAACAACGAAAGGCTGAGCGATTCGGAGTCTCGACCAGCAATCACTATCTGACGGCCATCAAGGCGTTTTCCCGATGGTTGGTCAAGGACCGAAGGATTGCCGAGGACCGGCTGGCCCATCTCACGCGGCTGAAGGCTGATGCCGATCGACGGATCGAACGCCGTCACCTGACTCCGGCCGAGTTTGGGCGATTCATTGAAGGGACACGCATCGCCGGGGATCGCTACGGGCTGTCTGGAGAGTCACGCGCGATGCTCTATCTGACAGCCGCCTATACCGGGTTGCGAGCATCGGAACTGGCGAGCCTCACGCCGGCGTCATTCGACCTTGCTGCCGATCCGCCGACGGTTACCGTTGAAGCCGGCTACTCAAAGCATCGCCAGCGGGACGTGTTGCCGTTGCATCCTGAATTGGCTGCACAGTTGCGTCAGTGGCTCGCTGTGAAGCGTTCAACGACGGACGAGGCCCAAGACGTCATCCGCATATACGCTGCCTCAGATGCCTTAGATGGCCCCCTGTGGCCCGGACGTTGGGCGGCGGACCGTCGGGGATGGCGGATGGTGAAAGCGGACCTGGCGGCAACGAACGAGGCCGCGGCGAAAGCATGTCCCCCCAACGTTGATCCTCTGGTCATCCCGTATCGCGATGAGCAGGGCCGGCAATTCGACTTCCATGCATTACGGCATCAGTTCATCAGCATGCTTGCAGCCGCTGGCGTCCATCCCAAGACTGCACAGGAACTGGCCCGGCACTCAACCATCACGCTCACGATGGATCACTACACGCATCTGCGGGTCAGCGATCTGACGTCGGCCCTCAACGCTCTACCGACACTCACGCCGGCCCGCGAATCTGTGGGGGCTACGGGGACGGAAGATGCTCAGGCAGACCCTGCTGTATCTGGCGCTTACGTGTCTGGCATCACGGGTACCAATCAACAATCGACTTTGGGTGCACGGATGGGTGCACGACCTGCTGACATTTCATGCGATTCCGTGACATCGATTGAGACAGGAGCGCCTGTTGAGGGTGGTCAGCAGGTGTCATCGACCTCGCATCAAAAGCCTCTGCGTTTGCAGGGGGATGAGGCTGATTGCGTGTCATTGAGACGGTCTGAGAATGACCGTCGAGAAGGGGTGAGTAACGGGATTCGAACCCGCGACCTCCGGAACCACAATCCGGCGCTCTAACCAACTGAGCTATACCCACCACGTACGAACAATGGCGGATCACCATCTCTGATCGGTAGAATATCGTCTGGCAGATGGAGAGACAACCAATTCCGAGGTCCGGTTCGGACAGTTTTGTATGGGTTCATGGGAGATCGAGAACGAATCATCCACGAATACTTGTGGTCCTATCTGACGGCTGAACGGCAAACGCGGCTGCAAGAGGTCCTTGACTGGCGGACACGGCACCTGACCGTCGTCCTGGAGAACGTGTATCAGCCTCACAACACGAGTGCGGTTCTGAGGACCTGTGACGCATTTGGCGTGCAGGACGTGCATGTCGTCGAAACGGAGAACCGTTTTCGTGTCACTCGTCAGATTGCCATGGGCACGGAGAAGTGGCTGACCCTGCATCGTCACGCGGCTACCGACAACCCGGCTGTGGTCTGCATCGACAGGCTTCGTCAGGACGGTTACCGCATTCTGGTGACTGCGCCATCCTCGACCGCGTCCCCGCCGTCAGAGATCGACCTCACTCAGAAGACAGCACTCGTCATCGGTCACGAGACCGACGGCGTCTCTGCCTGCTTCGCCGATGCAGCCGACGAGTGCGTTGCCATTCCGATGTACGGCTTCGTGGACAGCTTCAACCTTTCGGTGGCCGCTGCGCTCTGCCTCTACGAATTGACCGATCAGTTGCATCGGTCTGACATCGATTGGCGATTGACTCCCAAGGAGCGTCAGTCGCTGCTCATCGAGTGGACCCGTAAGAGCGTGCCGCATCTGGACTCGATCGAGGAGCGATTCTGGAGAGACTATCAACCGGATTAGAGATCAGATTGACTCACGCTCGGCGAGCGGCACGTTGGAGACGATCGTTGAGGGCACGTCCCAGCCCGGTCTCAGGAAATGGGGTTGCAACGATCTGCTGCAAGCCCTGTGAGTCAAGGCGTCGCAAGGCTGCATAGAATTGGCTGGCTGCCTCTGCCAAATTGCCTGACTGTGACAAGACTTCAACGGATGTGAATCGTTCCATGCCGGCAAAGGGTTGCAGCGCCATGACTCCGACCATGGTCGAGAATGTGATCTCGGAAATGTTATTCAGAATCTGCAACGGGGTGTGTGGTGCGTAGTGTCGGCTCAACATGCCGGGTGAAGTTTGTGGTCGATCATCACCCGCGTCATCGGCATGCGGCAGGCGAAGGGATCCGATGATCCGCTCGATTTCCTCCTGTGTGACGCCTCCGGGGCGCAACAGGGTCGGTGGTTCATTGGCAACATGAACGACGGTTGACTCCAGACCGACGTTACAAGGGCCGCCATCCAGGATGTAATCGATCCGGTCACCCAACTGAAGGCGGACGTGCTCAGCGGTCGTGGGGCTGACCTCTCCAAAAGGATTTGCACTCGGTGCAGCAATCGGAACGCCCGCCTCGACGAGCAACTGTCTCGCGAGCGGATGTGCAGGGACACGCAGGGCGACCGTCGACAGCCCGGCAGTCACCAAGTCGGGGATATTGTCCGTTTTGGGCAAGATGAGTGTGATCGGCCCGGGCCAGAACGCCTCTGCCAACTGGCGGGCTGCCCGTGGAAAATCGGTCGCCAACCGCCGAGCTTCGTTAGTGCTGGCGACATGCACAATCAATGGGTCGAACCGAGGGCGTCCTTTGACCTCAAACACCCGCGCCACCGCTGACGGATCAAATGCATGCGCTCCCAACCCATACACGGTCTCGGTCGCAAAGGCGACCACACCTCCGTCACGGATCAATGCCGCAGCACGCTTAACATCTTGACCAATTAGACAACTCATTGACAGATCCTAGTTTGCCCCTTGGACGTGACGCAAAGATCCGGACTCCGGCGATCTCGGCTGCTTGAAAAACTCACTCCTCGGCAGAGATTGTTTCTCAGGCAGCCTCACCGTCACGATCGCGATGATTCGCGACCGTGGTGGGAAGTCATTCACGTCCAATGAGCCGGTTCAGTGTGACATCGAGTATGGCAGGTTAATCCTCGGTCTCGGATTGATACCAACTGACTCATTTGAGCCAAAGAAAAGAAACAGGTGTCGAAGCCCGAAAGCTTGACACCTGTTTCTTGTAGTCTCATCACAGGATCTCACCATTTGTGAACTTGATGCCTGGGGAGAAGATTCTCCCCAAGCGGTGTTCACGATGTTTGACTCAGAAGTCCGAGTTAAACATCAGGTTTCAATCCCTGCAGAATTCGACTTAGTGAATGCAGCCGTTGCCACAAGGAGCGGCACAGGTCGGAGCACAGCACTCGGTCGGGCAGCAGCAGGTCGGAGCTGGAGCACAGCAGCTGGGCTTGCAGCAGCGACGTGCACGCCACTTGCAGCGAAGACGGGCCAGGAGGCCGACTCGCTTGTGACCACAGCAGGAGTGGCCGCAACCGCTGTCGCAGCAACCGCTGTCACAGCACGCAGCCGGAGCTGCACAGCTGCAAGGATCGTTGCAGCAACCGTTGTCGCAGCACGCAGCCGGAGCGGCGCAGCTGCAGGGGTCTTCACAGCATCCTGAATCACAGCAGGACGCAGCTGGAGCACAGCAGGTGGGCTCACAGCAGGGATCAGCGGCACAGCAGTCGGTCGGGCAGCAGCAGCTCGGTGCAGGAGCGCAACAGCCGTAGTCCTTCTTGCAGTGACCACCAAACAGACCGGCGTCAGCGGCATTCACGCTGGCGCAGATCACCATGGCAGCAGTCAAAGTCGTCCACTTCATCTTGAAATCTCCTCGACTTTCCGGGTTAATCTGAGAGAGGCGTCGTGGTTGGTTTTGATCTTGTCCGCAGACTTTTTTGAATCGAAACCAACCCAGGGAGGCCACTCATACGACGATTGGGTCCACCTGGCTTCTTGTTTCGTCCAGTCCCCGAAGTTCTCTCGCTGAGGAAGGGCAGAATTCGCTGTGCTTCCGACGGATGCGAGTCAGTCCGCTCGGTTGTACCGATTGTGAGTGACGCCAGATTCAGCCTCTACCGTCTGGATTGATGGCACGGCGTGGAGAAGAACGCCCGGTCGCGGTGGGACGCCGAGGGTCCACAAAGTACCATTGCCTCAGAATGCTTCACTCATGGCAGAGTTTGACGGTTGTATCAAATGGAAGTTCTTTTAAGGGCCGCTGCAGTGCTGTCAGTGATGTTTGCCATCCTGGTGATTGGGATGGCGGTTCGCACTCTCAGACTAACGACGTTGGTCATTGCCTGGCGATGGGCTTTGGGAGCAACACTGGTGTGGATGTTCGCATTGAGTTGGTCCTTCGCTGCTCCTGACAGGGAAGCACTTCAAGACTTGTTGTGGTACGCGGTCTCTCTGATCAGTTTGTGTCCGGGAATCGCCGTTCTGGGAGCGCGACGCCCAGGTTCGGCAGCTTGGACATGGTTTGTCGTACTCCCCATGCTTGCCGTGTTAGGCTGGCCGATGCTCACGGTCCTGGGAGGTGACAACCGCGTCGCGAGCGTTCAACTCGAAATCCCCCAGCTGATCGGTTTCGTGCTTGTTCTGCTGATGGGAAGTGGCAACTACATTGGGACGAAGTTCTGGTCATCTTCCTGTATGTATGCTGTTGCTGTTTGCTTATTGGTCGCTCCACTTTCCACGATGGCACCTGAGGGGTTGTCGGATGTTCGGGCACGCCAATTGGCTGGACTAATTCTGGGAGCTGCCGTCGCAATCGCGGTCGTTCAGGGGCGAAGGAGTTCCTCGCATCCGTCTCCTTTGGATCGACTTTGGGATGACTTTCGCAATTCTTTTGGAATTGTTTGGGCAAATCGACTTCAGGAACGGGTGAACAGCGTTGCCCGGCAGAAGTCATGGCCGCTGGAGTTGACTCCCTTCGGAATTCTCTGGAGTGAGCCACTGACCGACCACGACCGTCACGAGGCCTCGGTCAAACTCGAAGAGACACTTCGCTGGCTGCTGCGGAGATTTGTGGACCCATCCTGGATTGATGACCGGCTCAAGTCTTCCGGGAATTTCTCAGTCCCAGCTGTCGCCCAGCCTGAAACAACTTCAATTCAAGAAGGGTGAATCTGCTCACTCCGCCCCTTCAATTTGGGCGTTGACTCGGAGCTGGGCGACCTGAGTGTCCCACATCTCCTGTGTGATCCGATCCAATACCGCAGACCGTACATCTTCCAGACTCAATTGGCCGGGCTGTACATCAGTCACCTCGATCAGATGTACGCCCACGGAGGTACGAATCGGCTCACTGATGTCACCCTTCTTGAGGGAGAAGGCCGCGTCAGCGAAGAGAGATGGCATGATGCCACGGTGAGGAAAGAAGCCGACATCGCCACCCGTGGCTGCACTCGGCCCCTCAGAGTGCTCGCGTGCTGCCTCGGTGAATGAAACTTGGCCTGAGGTGATCCTTTGGCGTAATTCTCTCAGCGTGCGATCTGCCGCACTCCAGACTTCGTCCGACGAATCAGCGGGGACCTTAATGACGATGTGCCTTGCCCGCAGTTGCGTCCCGTCCAATTCCCGTTGGTGGGATGTGAATTTGTCTTTCAACTGCTTGTCTGTCACAACTTGCGAAACGTAGGCCTGCCAGGCTGCTGGTAACAAGAGCACACCCCGGAGATCTTTCTCACTCAGCCTCAAATCATTCAGCAGTTGCTCCGGTTCATGACCGCGCCGTCGAATGAGCGTCTTCAGAGCATCAATTTGGGCATCTACCGCTTCTGGACTGGCCTGAACGCTGCGGCTTTTCAAGAACTCAGAGATCAATTGTTCGTTAATCAACTCCTCCAGCACTTGCTGGCGAAGCGAATCACGATCTTCCGAAGAAATCCCTCGGACCAGGCACTTGAGATCCAAGTCCGCGGTCGTAATCCGATGTCCGTTGACCAGTACCAGCGTCTTCGCATCGAGTCTTTGCTCATCCGCCGAATGAAGAACCTGCGAATAGAGAAATATGAAGAGCAGCCCACAAGTGATCACGTGCAAGTGATTGCGCATTGACGTTTCCTCCCTGATTCCGACTGATCCGAGACGCTCGCTCAGATTGAGAACTCTAGCGTGCGCAGCGTAAGTTCAGACGAACGACCTGTCCAGACTCACCGAAGCATCAGCTGATGAGAGCGAGACGATCGACGTTGGGAGTGCTGATTTCAACTGGCGACCGGAACCGCTGTCGACGGTGCGTCGAGAATGGTTTCCAGTTCTTCCAGTTCGCGGAACTCTCTCGAGTCGCGACGCAAATCGCCCCAACTCATGCAACTGTCAACGTGTCTTTCCAGTCGCTCTTCGACCAACATCTGTTCAATGGCTTCCCTTTGCAGGCGACGACGATTTCTCACATGATCCAACGCCAGGAATGACAGAATCCCCAGGAACCCCGCCGAGTACATGTAGAGCCGCATTTCGCTGCTGAACTGATCGCTGGCTGCAAAACCCAACAGGAACCCGCTCAGGATCAAGATGGTGCAGACGCTCAGCAGCGGACGGTCGTCTGGATCTCGATGTCGTCGACAATGGGACATTTGAAAACCTGATGTCAATCTTTGGCGTTTGGTCTCGCAGGCGGGCGTCCACCGACGTCCAGAGATACAGGGTAGACCCTTGGGACCATTGAAAAAACGTACGTCGACCAACTTGCGTGTCAAATGGGATTTCGAAATTGACCAGGTTTGATCTCTGAGGATTTGGAACGGCTGTCGAGCTTGTAGCGATTGTCCGTCATGTCCTACGCTCACCGACTGGAGTTGAGGTCCTGGTGTTGCCTCAACGCATCACATCCTGTCGTTCGATGTCCTATGAAGATCGCCCTTGCTCAGTTGAACCCGATTGTCGGCGATCTGTCCGGCAACGCCGAGTTGATCCTTGCCGCTGCCCACGAAGCTCTCAGGGCCGGCGCGAAGCTACTGGTCACCCCTGAACTCATCATCTGTGGCTATCCCCCCAAGGACCTGTTGCTACGCGAGGGCTTTGTCGAAGCCTGTGACGCAGCTGTTGAAGAACTGGCAGAAAAACTCGATCACTCACTCGGCATCCTCGTCGGTCATCCAACCAGAAAAGGCGTCCCCACAGGACAGATCGCCAATGGAGCGAGTCTACTGTTTGGTGGATTGATTCAGACCACAACCCATAAATACCTGCTCCCCAACTACGACGTCTTCGACGAACAGCGGTACTTCCGTGAAGCAGATCGCGTCTCTCCGATCGAGTTCGGCGGGCTGAGACTGGGCGTCCACATCTGCGAGGATGCGTGGTGGGGCGATCCTGACACGTTTTATCACCAGGACCCTTGTCAACGTCTCGATCCGGTCGCACGACTCGTCGAGCAGGGAGTCGACCTGCTCATCAATCTCTCTGCCAGCCCGTTCGAGATTAGCAAGCCAGTCCGCAGGCTCAACATCCTTCGACCGCATTCCTTGACACATGCCAAGCCGCTCTTGTTCGTGAATCAGGTCGGCGGCAATGACGACCTTGTGTTTGACGGTCACAGTCTGGTGCTGAACGCGTCTGGTGAGATCGTCACCCAACTTCCCGGCTTCGCGTCCGACATGAGGCTGATCGATACCGAGAACCTCGGTGTCCCGATCTCACAGCAGGATGCTAGTCGGGAAGATCTACTACTTGACGCGTTGACGCTTGGACTCGGAGATTACATGCGGAAATGCGGATTCACCGGATGCGTGCTCGGCCTTTCCGGCGGGATCGACAGTGCTCTCGCAGCGTGCATCGCAGCTCGCGCGGTTGGCCCTGAGAACGTTCATGCTCTCCTCATGCCTTCTCGATACAGCAGCGATCATAGCGTGGATGATGCTCGGCGTCTTGCAGAGAATCTGGGCATCGACTGGGAGATCGTCCCGATCGACGCCGTGCATCAAGCATACGAGGGGACGACCATCATTGGAGATGATCTGCGTTTGCAACCGGCCGGGTTGGCTGATCAGAACCTGCAAGCGCGTATCCGTGGGGCGATGGTCATGGTCCGCAGTAATCATCACGGCTGGCTGGCGCTGGCGACCGGCAACAAGAGTGAACTCGCGGTTGGCTATTGCACTCTCTATGGCGACATGGCCGGAGGCTTTGCTGTGCTGTGCGACCTCCTTAAGCGGGATGTCTACGCCGTCTCAAGACATATCAATGTTCTGGCAGGCCGTGAGGTGATCCCGGAACACATCATCAACAAGCCCCCCAGTGCCGAGCTCGCTCCGAATCAGGTCGACCAGGATACACTTCCCCCTTATCCGCTGTTGGATGATATCCTCGAAGGTCTGATCGAACACGAAGAGTCGGTCGCCTCGCTATGCAAAAAATATCACCCTATGACAGTTCTCTGGGTCGCCTCGCGTGTCGACCGTAACGAATTTAAACGCCGTCAGATGCCTCCCGGCATCAAACTCTCCGAACGCGCCTTCGGAAGCGGCCGCCGCATGCCCATGGCCGCCCGCATCAACGTCAACCCATAACCCCTTCACACGTTCCGCAACATGAATGCTCCCGTCACTCTCCCCACTCCCGGCACGCCTCCGCCGCGTGATGAGGTCGCTGCGTCGTTCATCCGACTGGTCGAAGTCATCGCCAGGCTCCGGTCGCCCGAGGGATGCCCCTGGGACCGTGAACAAACGCTGTCCAGCATCAAACCCTACACTCTGGAGGAAACCTACGAACTCCTCGAAGCCATTGATGCTAATGACAACGACGCCATCTCCGAGGAGTTGGGGGACCTGTTACTTCAAGTCGTACTTGACGCCCAGATTGCAGCTGACGAGGCACGATTCGGACTGATCGAAGTGATCGACCGCATTGCCGACAAGATGGTCCATCGGCATCCACACGTCTTCGCCGACGCACACGCAGAGACAGCCGCAGACGTCCACACTCACTGGGATGCGGCCAAGTCAAAAGAGAAACAGCGAAATTCGGTGCTCGATGGGATTCCTGCCGATCTGCCTGCCCTGGCTCGGGCGGCCCGGATCACCAAACGAGCCGCTCGCGTGGGCTACGACTTTCCGCATCGTCTCATGCTGTTCGACAAGCTGCAGGAAGAACTCACTGAACTCCGCCAGGAGCTATCCCCGCATGCTCCTCTCCCCCATATCCCGGCCTCCGTCGTCGGGGACCATGTCATCGACGAATCGATTGACGACCCTGCACGTCGGGACCGCGTTGAGGACGAACTGGGGGACGTGCTCTTTGTCATGGCCAACATCGCCCGACGTTGGGGCATCAACCCGGAAGAAGCATTGCGTCGCAGCAACCGTAAGTTTACCAAGCGGTTTCAGGCGATCGAACGGGGCCTCGCAGCCGAAGGCAAGAAGATCAACGAGGTAACCCTCGTCGAAATGGAAGAGCACTACCAACGAGCCAAACAGAACGGCATCTGATGGTAGCTGGATTCGCCAGAATTCAGCCTCTTTGATTGTTGGGGGCAATTCGAAGTTTGGCTTGGCGTTACGTTAATAGCCGGGGCGCCATGTTTGAGAGACGCCCTACAACATGCTCGCACTTCTACCGCCGCGAGCGCATGCCACACCGCCGTGACTCAAAGCGACACTGCAAGTTCCCGAACCAAGGACTCCAGAAGTTCGAGTGAGGCGTGGGCTTCCTCGATCGTCATCGTCATCGGCGGACTGACGCGCAGCACGTTGCCGGCGAGTGCCCCGAGGAGATGGATGCCGACTCCATCCCGGCCCAGGTAACACTTCTCGACGATCTTACTCGCGATCTCCTTCGATGAAAAACCGCCGGCATCCGCACACTCGATCCCGAAGACCATGCCCTCACCGCGCACCTTAGCGATGAGGCCCGTGTCCTTCAGTCGGGTGAGTCCTTTCACGAACACATCATTCAGCTTGGCCGTCTGTTCGAGTACATCGGTATTCTCGAATTCATCCAGCGTCGCAATGACGGCCGCACAGGCGAGCGGATTGGCGCTCCAGGTGTCGGAACCTTCGCCATATTTGAGGCTGCCCATCAGGTCTGCCCGGCCGACAGCTGCGCTGACGGGGACGCCGTTGCCCAGTCCCTTGCCGAGACACACGATGTCGGGTTCGATGCCGTATTTCTCAAACGCATACATTTTGCCCGTGCGACCGAAGTTCGCCTGCACTTCATCAAGAATCAGTATCACGTCGTTGGCACGGCACCACTCCTCCAGCATCTGCAAGTATGCAGGCTGGGGATGATAGCTGCCGCCTCCGCCCAGGTAGGGCTCGGTGATTAGGCAGTTGATGCGATTGCCGTACTGCCGCCTGAGGGCATCGAGTTCGGCTCGGTATTTGGACAGGTCAATGTCATCATCGGCCTTGCTGATGTCATCACATTCCTGCATGGGAAAGCTGATGAACTTCACACGTGGGTCGCGATCTTGATCGGTCTCGCAGCCGGTGACGGCTCCCGCGAGGCCCTTCTTGCCGTGAAAGCCGTAACGTGTGGCCACGATGATGTCACGGCTCTCATCGCGATGCAGGCACGCCCAGAGTGCCTTTTGGATCGCTTCCGAACCGGAAGCGGCCCACATCACCTGCTCGCATCGACTGCCCCCTTTAGAGGCCTGAAGGTTCTTGATCAGCCTTTCGACAGCCGTCGCCTCCAGCTCGGTCATGGCGTTGTAGGCAGTGAGTGTGACGGCCTCGAAATAGCCGGTTGTCTCCCCTCCGGCCACATGTTCGGGCATCCACCCCATGTGTCGACAGAACGTCTGCATCCATCGTCGGGGATTGTGCCCCAGATTGGCCACGAGCACCCCGCTCGAAAAATCGTATAACTTGCGACCTTCGGGAGTAAAATGAAAGATTCCGGCTGACTTGGCGAATACCGCCTGGGAGGGCGTAAAAGTCCGGAGAGCGAGCGGCTCCGCCTGACTGAGCGTTTTTCGAGTCGCATTCGACCGGTCTTCGCCGGCAAATTGGATGGGTTGTACCATTGTTGGCATTCAAGATGCTGTGTTTAACGTTGAATTGAAGACGTTCAGCGTAGCAGCAGACGTGACAATTCGCGACCCGTCCGCCAGCGATTCCTGATGAACCAACATGGAAGCCAAGAGACCAGAAAATGACGACTGAACTCATCACTGGAGGTACCGCCAACTCTGCAAGTGGCCGTCATGCCACCGAACAGACTGGACGGAGAGTTTATGAACCAGAAATCTTCAACCCTGACCACGAAGCTCGTCTCCAGCGGATCGTGTTTATCGCACAGCTGATGGACGACGCAGCGACCATTCCCGGTACCGATTACCGCGTGGGCTGGGACTCGATTATCGGACTCGTTCCTGGGATCGGCGACGTCGCTTCTGCTCTGATCTCAAGTTGGATCGTTTACGAGGCCAAGCAACTCGGCCTTCCCAAATGGAAGCTCGCCCGCATGATGGCCAACATCGGCATCGACACCACGCTCGGTATTGTGCCTCTTGTGGGTGACTTCTTCGACGCCACATACAAAGCAAACCGCAAGAACGCTCACATCGTTCTCAAGCACTTCGGGCGACACGCCACGTCGTAGGTCATACCCGCAGAAAGATCCTTTTGCGGTACATGACGTACAGCAGCAGCCACTTCATGATGACAAAGGCAATCTCAAACAGAAGTGTCTCATACTCTCCCGTGTGTTTGAGCAGTCCGTCGAACAGCCGATGCGTCGTGAAAGAGAAGTCGATGAACGCAACTGCCATGTAGATGAAGATCGAATTCATGCCGATCACGACGAAGAAGAACGCCCAGCGACGCAGCCGCCAGACATCAATGACCAGATAGAACAGTGACAGAAACAACAGGCTCCACCCAGCACACTGAAGAACGAACGAACTCGACCAGAGATTCTTGTTGATGGGGAAGTCACGGTTCCACAATTGCGCCAGTGCCAGACAGATCAAGCCGACCACAACCATGACGGCTGTCTTGAAATACCCTCCGCGATTCTCATTCTTCAAGAACTGCCCCGTTAGCGCCCCCATGAGAGCGGTGCCGATCGCGGGGATCGTGGCGAATACCCCCTCCGGATCTCGAACCTCTTTGTAGAGTTTTCCCGGAATCAGCATTCGATCGACGTAGTCGGTCAGCGTATGACCGGGTTCAAGATCCCCCGCCCCGAATCCGGGGACCGGAATAAACTTGAGGGCAGCCCAGTATCCGACGAGCAGACCGACCACCCACACGATCTGACTCCGCCACTTCGTGTTCAGCACGATGAGTCCTGCAAACAAATACGCCAGACCGATCCGGCCCAGAACGCTGGGAAGACGAGTGTCCGGCCAATTGAACTTCAACAGGCCGTTGTAGATCATCCCCAGCAGCACCAGGATCAGCCCGCGGATGATCACATGCCGCGTCAGCTGTGATTTGGTATCTCCCCGATGCAGCCGCTTTTCGAACGACAGGGGCATCGAGACTCCTGCAATAAACAGGAACAGCGGAAAGATCAGATCGTAGAACTTGAACCCATGCCACTCCGGATGATGCATCTGTCCTTCCAGCCAGATGAGCCAACTCCACCCAAACACCTCCGCTCCCGCTTGTACGATTCCCTCACCTCCCATGATCCAGAACATGTCAAAGCCACGCAGAGCATCCAGGCTCACCAGCCGGTCACTTCGAACATCTGCGGAAGTCGTTCCAGTTACGGGGGGCTTTGAGGGCATATTTCAAGGACTTCTTGGGTACATTGAGGTAATCAACAATGGCTGAGTGGTCGAGAAATGATCTCGACCAACAGTCTTCTCACCCGGACTGACAGCATCCTGTCGAGTGATCGCAAACTCATTCATCCGAAACGCGTCTGACACTCTTTTGACCATCCCACAGAGTCACCAGGCGAGCCAATACGCTACAGATTCGGAGAATCCATTCCAAGCCATGCGGCAAACAGAGCTGCGGCAATGATGTGGATGATCGCGATGAGAACCCCCACGCCAATGATGGTTTGGATGCCATCGTCTCGGGTCGGTTTCTGATGAAGGATGTGCTTGCTGACGACGCTGCACACCCAGGTCCAATGCAGCATGACGTGCAGCAGGATATCGACTGCAAACACACAGATGACCCAGAACTGAAAGCCTCGCCAGTATTCGGCCGTGCCGCCCCAGAGAGTCAGGTTTTCATACGCCCGTCCTGGTGGAAACAGAAAGTAGAGAACGACTGTCACCCACAGCAGCACGAGAAACACGACGAGCAGAGAGGCGTCGACCCAGAAGTTCACCAGCGTCTTGGACAACCATCGGCCTTGCGACTCTTGAGTGACGGGAGAGGGCTTGTTCGGACCGCGATCGATCCCTGAAGGTTGTTGGTTTTCCGTATCAGTTGACGTCATCTTGCTGAGAAGATTCGAGACAGAAGGGACAGCTGGGCGAGGCGGTTTCAGTTGTCCCGGAGTTTCGCAGAAAGCCCGCTCCGCGAGCAACCGTGAGGAGACCGGTCACGACGACACAGCAAGCGGCCACCTGCATTAACCGTCGACGAGTGGCCAGTTTGAGAAATGACATGCCGACACCAGCGGCGACCATCAAAGGAACGGTTCCCAGTCCGAATGCGGTCATCGTCGCGGCCCCCCAACCGACGTGCTGAGTCGTGGCGGCCAGTGAGAGAAAGGCATACACCAGGCCACACGGGAGAAACCCGGTCAAAATGCCTGCAATGAACGAAGTCTGCAGGCCGGGGGCTTTAAGCAGCGATGCAAACTGTTTCCCCATCAAGCATCCCGTGACCGAGACGGTCGGCCTGCCGAACAGGCGAAATCCCGCAGCTGCCAAGCCTTCGCTGATGAGAAAGATCCCGGCCAGCAGGCAGAGGCAGGCAGAGACGTTGATCCACTGACTCGCGGTTGCCGACAGCCACAAACCTCCGTATCCGGCAATCGCACCCAGGGTCGAATACGTGAAGATGCGACCGACACTGTAAGTCAGCTGAGCAGCAAGATTGCTAGCAATACCTGGGCGGTCGATGCCCAGCATCAGGGCAAACCCACCGCACATCCCCAGACAATGAGATGATCCGAGCAATCCTCCCAGGAAGACCAAGGGCAGTTCCATCACGAGACTGCCCCCTGAGGAGATGTGCTCGGAAACGCCGTGTTGCCATTCCGAATGGTCGCACTGTCGCCAGAGATACGTTGAGAGGTGTTTTCGTGCGATTGCAGACGAAGCGAGTTGGCAATCACCACAACGCTGCTCACCAGCATCAGAGCGGCGGCGATGATGGGGTGCAGCCATCCAAAAGCCGCCAGGGCAATGCCGAGCGAGTTATATCCGATAGCCCATCCAAGGTTCTGGCGGATGATCCGGACAGTCTGACGTGCATGGTCGATCGCCCAGGGAATACGACACAAATCGTTCGATAACAGGCAAATGTCAGCCGAATCGCGGGACACGTCGGCTCCGGATCGCATCGCGATGCCGACATCCGCTGCGGCAAGTGCAGGGGCATCATTGATTCCGTCCCCAATCATGGCCACGTCACCTACTGTTTGATGCGTCTCTCGGATCAGCGACAGCTTACCGTCCGGCAGTAACCCCGCATGCACGGGAACGTTCAACAGTGAAGAGATCTGTCGCCCACGACCCTCATGATCGCCGGTCAGGATGGCGATGTCGAGTGACAATGCCCGACATCCGGCGATGGCATCATCCGCGTCTTCTCGGAGAACCTCATTGAACACAAAGACGCCTCGCACTGCCACATCCCAGCCAATGAGTGTGACCGCATTCCCCGCAGTCTCCTCCTGATCCAGGACACTCCTGAGGACATGAGGAATCTCCATGCCGTGCAGAAGCATCAACTTCTCACTCCCCAGCAGAGTGGGGGCCCGTTCTCCGTCCCAACATCCCTCCACGCCCAGCCCAGGCAGACTACGCGATTTGAGGATGTCCGATGCAGCAACCGGCGATTCGGTGTCATTGAGAATGGTTTGAGCGAAGATGTGAGTGGACGTGGCCGCTAATGACCTCGCGCGGGTGATGACATCAGTTCGATCAGTGTGGCCATCCGTATGCACGCGGGCGATGTGTGCAACGTCCGAAGTCAATGTCCCGGTCTTGTCGAAACGAACCGCTTTGACGACGGAGAGTTTTTCGATGGCTTCGCCACTCCGAAACAGGACCTGCTTACGTGCCGCATGATCGAGACTGCACCACGCGGCTAAGGGTGTTGCCAGTCCCAATGCACAGGGGCAGGCGACCAGCAGCACGCTCATTGCAGCCATCAGTCCGGCTCCCCAACCGGAATTCAATCCGTGTCCGAGGAACGTCGCGGTAGCGATCATCGCCACCACCGGGAGAAACCAACTGGCCATCCGATCGGCGAGTCGCTGATGAATCCCTTGCGACTGACGTGCCTCCTGCACCGCCGCAATCAGGCGGGAGAGCGTTCCCCCCGAGGGACGCTCCGTAACACGAAGCGTGACCTGGGCGTCCAGATTGAGTGTGCCACCGATGATGCTGTCCCCTGGGTGTTTGGTCACAGGCCAGCTCTCGCCTGTGACCAACTGCTCGTCGACAGAGGCTGATCCCTTCTCCAACTGACCATCCGTCGGGAATCGCTCTCCCGGTTGGACGCGAAGCAGATCACTAACGACAACCTCTTCAATCGGGATCTCACACAGGTCGTCACCTCGTTCGGCCGTCACGACGTCGGGCAGCAATTGTTCCAGTTCGTCGAGAGTTTCAGTCGCGCGGATGCGACTGGTCGCCTCCAGCCAGCGCCCCAGAGTCATCATCACGAGGACCATGCAGCCAACTTCAAAGTAGGTTTGGCCGGCACCTCTGATCACGGACACGACAGAATACACGAAGGCGGCAATGACTCCCGCCATCACGAGGATGTCGGTCGACAGAACGCCCCGCTTGAGAGCCTGAAGAGCTGAGAGAATGATCGGCTGTCCCAGGAGAAGCAGGACTGGTGCCGACAGAAGTAGACACAACGACCTCAAAAGGCCAGCTAGTGATGCTGACGTGCCCGTTGACTGGTCAACGCCGTAGACGTCGAAACTCCACAATGTCATGGTGAAGACCATGACGTTCATCGTCAGAAAAATCGCAAGGCCCAGCCGAGTCAGTGTCCAGCGAGCCGCTCCCTCCTCGCCGCTCTCCTGAGTCACTCTTGATGCAAATTGACAACCGTAACAGCAATAGCGTGGCTGTAGGCTCTCCTCATCGACGGCCCGCGATCCAAACCACGCTCGGGGGACCGGCAGGCCACAGTAATCGCAGTCTGTGGTCGAAGCGCCGTCGGTCATGGAGGATTGACGAGTTCCGTCTGCATCGTCGGCAGAAAGTACGTCAGGCTGTAGTAGATGACAAAGATCCAGAACAGGACCCAAATCAGCCGCACATACCAGGGAATCTCGCTGCTGGTGTAAGTATGGTGCTGATGTTCTTGCTCAGCGGTGGCTTGGTCTTCGAGGGACATCAGGAGTTCACCTCCGAGGTACGTTGTTCGTCGAGCATGCGCTCTGTTTCGAGCATGGTTCGTTTGGGACGTTCAATATCGTGGAACATTCCCTGTCCGATTGCCCACAGCATCAGGCACAGGAATCCCAGGCTCGCGAGCAGGTAATTCACCAAGGGCGTGAAAGCGAAGGCACCACTCGCTTCACCTTTGATGACGCCGTAAAACTCGAACAACTTGTTGACAAAACCGACACCGCTCGGCACCAGGATCAACACGGCAAGCACTGCCGTGACGATCAACATCGTGCGTTGTCGATTTGCAGGAGGTGAGTTCATGGGATTGTTGACCAATCGTTCAGATTGAGGATGAACCTTTGCTTGAGTCACTCAGTTGCGTCACTTTCCAAAGTGATTTCTGCAACAGGTGACGGGACGAAATCTTCATAATAAGGGTAGCTCTCAAGCCAGGACCCCAGCCATTGAATGTAGGTGATGAGTGCCAGGCCTCGAGCATTGGGTTTGTCAGGTGAACCATCGAAGAACCAGGGATACGCCGGCATCGGAGATCCTTCAGAAAGCTCGGTCGGCTTGAAGAAATGAACGGCGTGCCAGTCGCTGGACCGACGTCCTCCTTCACGGCTCAAGTCTGGACCAACGCGTCGTGTGCCGAACATCACCGGACGTTGCAGTTCGTTTTGATACTCCTCAGAGGATGAGACAGGTCCCCAGCGGAGGTCTTCGTTCGAGACTGGTCTCACAAACTGGCTGTGACAATGCCAACAGGCCTCGCCAACATAGACTTTACGCCCGAGAGTGAGCGCCTCAGCGATTTTGCCGTTATACCAGTCACTCGCCTCTGTGGAGTCTGTGGGGGGTGTTCCGTAAACCTCCTTGAAGGCTTCCGGAAATCGATGGGCGAGATCTTCGAACTGGTATCGCAGGTTGGGGTTCGCCAGTTCTTCGACTTTCTTCTCGGGAAGATCCCGATACATCATCGCGGGGACGAGCGCGTTCGACAGAAAGGCGAATCCAAAGAACGCCAATCCTGCAACGAAGAACACACCTGATTTGCTTTCAAACATAGAACTGAGACCACAGCTGGTGATGGATTATACGGGAATCAAACTCGTCAATCGGCATACTTGCGATCGACTGACGGTGGCTCGCTGGAGCCACCGAGACTGGTCAGACTGGCCTTGCTGAGTTGCCAGGTTCGATACAGGTTGTAAACAAAGGCCAACTGTCCACCGAGGATGGCCAGACCGGCGACAACTCGCACCGCCCAGAATGGCTGCGAGATCTCGACCGATGCGTCCCACGGCTGAAGTGCTGCCCAGGACCAGCCCTGGAACAGTCCTCCCAGGATGAGATCGCTCGCCATCACGAGCATCCCGCCGGCAGACAACCAGTAATGCCACTCGCAAAGCGTCTGACTGTACCATTCCTGTCTGAGCAGTCGCGGGAAGAGGTAGGTCATCACGCCGAGAAGCCACATGCTGAACACGCCGAACATGACGAGGTGGGCATGCCCCACAACCCAGTCTGTGAAGTGGATCAGAGCCTGGAACGTCATTGTCACTTGCAGCGAACATTGAAGGCAGGTCAGGAAGTAGTACACCATGCCGGTATAAAACCAGCGGATGGGCATGTTGTCCCAGAATTGCCGTCCGTTACCCCACAAGGTTCCAAAGAAGTTGATCACCACAGTCATGACCACCAGTTCGACGGCGATCGTCGACATGACGGCTCCATACTGCAGGAACATCGGGATCGGCGTGTAAAGGAAGTGGTGAATCCCTTGCAGCGGGTAGAAGAAGGCCAGTCCCCAGAATCCGACGAGTGAAAGCCCATGACTCCAGATCGGCTTCTTGAGCAGGATCGGCACAAAGTAGTACATCATGCCCCAGCCGAGGGGCGTCACGAACAGGCCGACCAGGTCATGAATGAACAACCCGCCGACTGCACCCGCACTTGAACCGGACACGAAATACTGCGGGACGAAGTTCCCCATCGCGTACGTCAGGAAAGTCCAGATGAACGCCGCGACGAAATACCACAGCGTGACATACATGGGTCCCTTTTGCTTCATGATGGGGGCCATGAAGTTGATCGCGACCAGGAGCAATCCCAGCTGAGCGACGGGATCGATCCAGACCGGCGTCTCACCCCATTCCAGTCCCTGTGCCTCGCCCAACAGGAGACCAACGGCCGTTGCAACGACGACCCCCTGCCAGGCCACGAAGATGGCCAGAGATAATCGACGATCGAATACTGGTCGCAATGTCAAACGCGGCACGACCCAATGCAGCATTCCCAGGAAAGCGTTGGCGAGAAAGCCGTATGCGATGGCATTGGTGTGCACCATCCGCCAGCGTCCGGGTGAGAACAGCTCGATACCGTTCAGCGGATTATGTTTGATCAGCTGAAACGCCATCAGGAACCCGCCGCTGAGCGAGATGAACATATAGAGAAGTGCAGCCAGGAAATACCATGCAACGAGCCGCTCATCAACGAGCTGTTCATGCTTCGGGATCTCCGCAGGCACGGCGGTGTCTGTTGTCTGTGTTTCGTCAGCCATCGTGGCGAATCAATTCTGCGAAAGGAAACAGTCAATCAATGGAGTGCAATGAGAAAGTCAAGCGGATGTCGCTGACGTTGGTCGTCTGTATGGCTGGAACATTCCCCATGGGGCCAAAATGGCGATCACCCAGCCAAACAGAAGGTGCGTTCCGGCGGCAACCCAAGGAGGCAAAATACTCGGGTCCGTAATCCAATTTCCGCCGAACAACCTCGGCTGCAACCACGACAGTATGCCGTAGTAACTGATGAGCCACAGCCCGATGGCTAGAATGGATGCGACAACCAACCGTTTGACCAGTGCCGCCGAAGTCCCACAAATCCGGATGAGGAGCCAAAAGATGGGGATTCCCAGGATCATGCCTGTCATCAGATACAGGCAGCAGCCGAGCATCAAAGTCAATCCTCCATCGTCTCCGCTCAGTTGCAGCGCCTTCTCTCCCATCGGAAATGTGAGATAGATGCGAATCAATTCCAAGGCACTCTTGCCTGCCACTGGCGCACCAATGACATTGGCGAGCAGACTGACCATCGCCGCCACCGAACCTAGAACCGCTCCCGAATAAGCATAGTAATCGCCGTAGAAACCGGGGGGCGGCCACTCTCCTGAGGGCTGCTCGCTGAGTTCCGACTCGAGTTGTCGAACACGCTGCTTGAGATCCGCCAACTCTTTTTGTTTGGCTTCAATGTCGGTGAGGTCAGGCATGGTCGGGAGTTCAAATAGGGTTCAGTGGAAGTCGATGAGCGTTTGGACTTCGACGACATCAGCCACCAGCTTCAACCGATGTCTCTGCAACTGGAACGTATGGTGCTGGAGGACCAGGCGGCGGATTGTCTCCGACCCGTCGACGATTCGAGACGTAAAGCACATACGCGACCAAGTCCCAGATCGTATCCGGCTCGTCCTTCAGGACATTGGCAAATCCGGGCATCGGGGTTCCGTTGATCCCCGCGTAGATCCTCCGATACACATCGATTGGCTCTTGGCCACCATGCAGCATCCCCGATGTCAAATCCGCTGCACGTGTTGGTTGCTGCCACGTATCCTTGAGGCCCGCCTTGAGGTTGTCAGCTGTCAGGCCCCGACCATCCTCGCCGTGGCACTTCGAGCAACCGCGAGTCAGAAACGCCTTTTTCCCATTGACGACGTTCGCTTTGGTGAATTCCGGTTGAGGGGTCAGCACATGCACTTCATTTTGAATCGCCTGCTTCCATGCGTCCACCACGATGGGAACCAAGTCCTCTTCGACCACCTCGGGATCAACTTCCTCTTCCGCCTGAGCAGTGAGGGCAATCTGATTCTCAAGTTCTCCGCGATGAGTCAACACGAGAACGTAATCAACAACTGCCTCGATGTCTTTCTTCGGCAAGAGCTTGAAGGACGGCATGGAAGTGCCGCGAATTCCCCGATGGAGGGTGCTGACGAGATCCTCACGCAGCGGCTTAGAGCCGTAGGTCGTCGACGTGAACTTGAAGATTCCCCGACGGTAATCACGCGGCCTTGGGTACATGACGGCAGCAGCAGGACCATCACCGCCACCGCTGATGCCGTGACACTGAACACACCGCTTCTTGTAAACGGCCTGACCGTGTTTCAGCCAATCCGTGGTGACGTCATCATGCCCGAGGAGCTTCGGCTGGCTGTAGGTTCCACAACGCTCACGAACTTGAGAGCGGACCTCCGTCTGCAATTCGCCAGAGAGTTCCAGAACTTCGGGACTGTATCCCCACTCCGGCTCAACTGCACGTTCGCAACCGGAACCGACAACAATCACTGCACTCAGCAGTATGAACAAACGATGCACTCGGCGACTCCCACCAGATGAACGTTCTTTGATGATCTTCAATCATTCAATCCATGACATATGCGACTCATGAGAAGTCGATCCAGACAAGTCGGATGAGCAATTCACCTGTCATGTGCCAGACCGTATATCTCACAACGTCCAAAGAATCAATCGTCACACAGCTGATAAACCGCATCAAAAAGCGATTCTTCAATTGAACGTGACGTTGCCACGATCAATGTTCAATTGGCACACGATAATGCGAGCGGGTTTGTCACAACTCACTGCAAGCCGCGTGCTGATACGCACACAGTTGAATGACATGTTGAGCGATGTTTACCACTAATGGTCCGACTATCGATGATTGTCGGGTGACATCGTCATCATTTCGCTTAAAACAGGAACACATCGCCCCGACAGTTTTCGACAGCCGAATCACTTGGTTCGTCTCAATCGTGTTAACCGAGTTGACCGAGAGAGAGGACAGCCGGTCTGCTCGACAGGACAACCCTGCGAATAAGCAGTGACCAGATTCAATGAACAATGACTGCCACTTGTTCCATCATGAAAAGTGGCCTTGATGCCACCTCAGTGGGCACTCTCGCGTTCGAAGTACTCGCTCAGCGGTTGGTCATGCTCGTCACGGATCAGGCTGCGACCGTCAGCGATTTTTCCGAACAGGTAGTAGAGACCAGGGATCACAAGCACTCCAATGACCGTGCCCAAAAGCATCCCGCCGACCGCTGTCGTACCAATCGTCCGGTTTCCGATTGCCCCAGGGCCGGTGGCCCGGACCAGGGGAATCAGACCTGCAATGAAGGCGAAGGAGGTCATCAGAATTGGTCGGAACCGCAAACGGCCCCCTTCAATACCGGCCGCTTTGATGCTCAATCCTTCTTGTCGTCGCTGTACGGCGAACTCAATGATCAGAATTGCGTTTTTGCCCAAAAGACCAACCAACATCACCAGACCAATCTGGCAGTAAACATCGTTTGCTAGTCCCATCGCCTTCAGGAACAGGAATGATCCAAACAGACCAACCGGCAGTGAGGTGATGACTGCCAATGGAATGATGAAGCTCTCATATTGTCCCACGAGTACCATGTACACAAAGACCACCACGATCAGAAAGATGTAGACTGCCGTGTTACCCGCTTTAGCTTCATCATACGCGAGTCCCTGCCAGTCGATATCGAACCCGTGAGGAAGGGTCTCGGCGGCAACCTCTTTGATTGCCGCGATGGCCTCGCCGCTGCTGTAGCCGGCGGCGGGAGCACCTTGAATCGGAGCGGTGGGATACAGGTTGTACCGGCTGATCTCGTTGAGGCCCTGCTGCTTTTCGAGCTTCATGAATGCAGAGTAGGGAACCATTTCGTCGCGGCTGTTCTTGACGAACATGTTGTCCAGATCTTCTGGATACCGCCGGAACTCTGGCTTGGCCTGGACGTAAACTTTGTAGAACTGGCCGAAGCGGACGAAGCCCTGCTCCCAGGTACTGCCGATGACAATCGAGAGGTTATCCATCGCATCGCGAATTGACACCCCTTTTTGCATCGCCACGTCATTGTCAATCACAATTTCGTACTGAGGATAATTCGCGGCGAAGAACGTGAAAAGCCCCTTGAGTTCCTTGCGTTTTCCCAAGGCTTCCATGAATTTGTCCGTCTGCTCACCGAGCAACTGATAATCGCCGTTGTTGGTCTTGTCGAGCAGGTTGACCGAGAATCCCCCAGCCGCACCGAATCCTGGCACAGCGGGAGGCTCGAAGAACTCAAGCTTGATGTTGGCAATCTCCCGCCCTTTCTTTTCAAGCTCTTCGATAATCTGTTTGGAGTTCAGTTCACGTTCGGCCCAAGGTTTCAAGTTGATGATGCACGTGCCTGCATTAGAACCACGGCCCTCTGTGAGAACTTCGTAGCCAGCGACGGATGAGACAGAAGTGATTTCGTCCATCTCTTTACAGATCGCCTGCAATTCGTGGCACTTGGCATTGGTGTATTCAAGCGTCGAACCAGGAGGCGTCTGCACAATTCCATAGATCATGCCCTGGTCTTCCAGTGGAATGAAACCGGTAGGCAGCACATCATTCACCAGCATGATCCCATAACTGAAGCCGCCGATAACGAGCATCGTCAGCACTCGTCGAGTGATGATCAGTCCTAGAATTGCCGCGTAGCCTCCCGTCACTTTTTCGACGCCGCGGTCGAAAATATGCAGAAATATGCCCAAAGGTCCGCGTTTCTTCACGCTTCCGTCGCTTCCTGAAAATGTCGCTCGGAACGAGAGAATGGCTAACAGCGCGATGAGGCCCGCAATCGTCAAGATTCGTGTGTCATTCAGGGGGAATTGCTCGGAGACCACCTCGTGGACGATCTCAATGTGCAGCAGGTAATAAAATCCAGCACCAACTCCGAGGCCGAGCAAGATGCAAAGCAACCCACGCAGGATCATGGCACCCTGCCGTCCTGTTTTATTGAGTCCACGGTTGATCAAACCGACGAGGCCGCGTTGTTGTGCGGGACCGTGGAGAGGTTTCAGAATCATCGCACAGAGGACGGGTGTGAGTGACAAAGCCACCACACCGGAAATCACGATCGACATCGCCATCGTTAGGGCGAACTGTCGGTAAAAGACACCGACCGGACCAGTCATGAATGTCACTGGAATGAACACCGCTGTCATCACCAGTGTGATCGCGATGATCGCCCCACTGATCTCATGAACGACCTCCATTGTTGCCGGATAGGGGCTGAGGTGTTTCGAGTGCATCTTTTCGTGCACGGCTTCAACCACCACGATGGCATCGTCCACCACGACACCGATCGCGAGCACCAATGCGAACAACGTGATCAGGTTGATCGACATCCCGAACATCAGCATGAAAAAGAAGGTTCCGATCAGTGAGACAGGAACTGCCAGAGTCGGGATCAATGTGCTGCGGAAGTCACCGAGGAATAGATAAACAACCAAAGAAACCAGAACGAAGGCTTCAAACAACGTGTGAAGCACTTTTTCAATCGAGGCATCAAGGAAGTGGGAGACGTCGTATGTGACGGCATAATCCATGCCCGGCGGAAACGACTCTTTCTTAATCGCCTCGACCTTCTCTTTGACCTTTGCGATGACTTCGGCTGCGTTGGAGCCAGGGGTTTGCTTCAGCACGATGGCTGCTGAGGGTAATCCGTCGATGTCTGAGTAGAGGTCGTAAAAGGAAGAACCTAACGACACTTTTGCGACATCCTGCAGACGCAGGATCTCCCCTTCAGGGTTGGCCTTGAGAATAATTGACTCATATTGCTCAGGTTTGTCGTAACGTCCCACCCACGTCAAAACGTACTCGAGAGTTTGCGATGTCTGACCCGTAGCCTGACCGAGCCGGCCCGGTGAACCAATCATGCTTTGCTCAGCAAGCGCCTCCATCACTTCCTCGGCGGAGATGTCGTAGGCTCGCATGCGATCGAGATCAAGCTCGACCCGCATTGCATACGCACGGTTGCCGAGAATCATGGCACTGCCGATGCCCGGGATTCGCTTGATCTCATTCAGCACATTGACGGTGGCGTAGTTGTACAGGAAGTTCTGGTCGACATTTGGGTCTGAACTGAAGATGTTTACATACATCAGCATACTCGTCATGTTTTGCATGACGATGATGCCTTCCCGTTCCACGATGGGTGGAAGATTGTTTTTCACCATTTGGACCCGGTTATTCACGTTCATCACCGCGACGTTCGGGTCTGTGCCGGGTTCAAAGATCACTTGGATCGTTCCCTCACCCGCACTCGTAGCATCACCGATCATGTAACGCATGTTCGGAACGCCGTTGATTGCTTGTTCGAGAAGCACCATGGTCGATTCGATGAGAATCTTGGCACTGGCTCCCGGATACGAGACTGAAACTCTCACACTCGGCGGCGCGACCGAAGGGAACTGCGAAATCGGCAACGTGCCAATTGCCAACCCACCCATGAACAGGATGAGCAGCGAAATCACGATGGCCAAAGCGGGACGATGGAGAAATTTTGTGAACATGGCAGGAATTGAGAACGAGTGAAGTCGCAAACTCACTCGGAGTTTTCGTGGAATTGCAGATCAAGACACCGGCGACTTCGATGGCAATCGAATCCGCGACGGATTCATTCAAGCATTGACAGCGGCTGTCATTCCGCGTGGTATTTCAGATTGCTCAGAACTTCGAGCGGGTCAAGGTACTCGGTTTCCACTTGATCTCCATCACGGACCTGTCGAATTCCTTCAAGAATGATTTGATCGTCTTGTGTCAGCCCATCCTGGATGACATAGATGTCGTCCATTTCATTCTGAACGGTGATGTCACGCTGATGAACAATGCCATCCTCACCGACAACATATGCGTACTGTTTAGCAAGGATCTCAAACGTTGCCCGTTGGGGGATCACAATCACGTCCTTCAAATCGCGGTGGATCAACACCGTTCCGGTCTGACCGTTTCGCAGCAGGCCGTCCGGATTTGGAAAGTCTGCTCGGAAGGCTATGTTGCCCGTCTCGTTGTTGAAATCAGCTTCGATCGCCCCGATTTTTCCGTGCTGCGGAAAGATCTTGCCATTTGCCAGTTTTAGTTCGATTTTCAACTCATCTTCATCTTGATCGAGCCTTGATTTGTACTCGAGATAGCGGGCTTCCGGCACATTGAAGTAGACCCACATCAGGCTGTTGTCAGAATAGGTCGTGAGGATGTCCCCCTCTTCGATCAGACTTCCCTGCTGATTCATCTGCTGGCCGACGATACCGTCAAAAGGCGCTTTGATGTCAGTGAAGTTCAATTCGGCTCTCGCTAAATCGACCTTCGCTTTGGCCTTGGCCAATTTGGCTTTCGCGAGTGCGACTTCTTGATCCGATACCACCTTGTCCTTGTACAGCTTCTGGGTGTTCTTGAATTCAATTTCCGCCAGATCGGCCTCAGCCACATCGGCGTCCAGCTTTGCCTGGAGCAGCACAGGCAGGATCTTGAACATCGGATCGCCCTGCTTGACCGACTGACC
>JAGQQG010000047.1 GCA_020426325.1 Planctomycetaceae bacterium
CCACCAATCGTCCCATGCAGCGGATCAATCATCCGGACGTGATCTATCGCAGCGAACGCGAGAAGTGGAACGCGGTCATCGACGAGATTCGCGATGTTCACAAGTCCGGACGCCCCGTGCTCGTGGGGACTGTCTCCATCGAGAAGTCGGAACTGCTTTCCAATAAGCTCAGCAAGTACGGCATCGAACACAAGACGCTCAACGCCAAGTTCCACGAGCGCGAAGCGGAATTCGTCGCCCAGGCCGGTCGCACCGGAGCCGTGACCATCGCCACGAACATGGCCGGTCGCGGCACCGACATCATCCTCGGTGGCAACCCCGAACACATGGCTTGGGAAGAACTCAAGCTCAAGAAGGGGTACGAAAGCCGACTTGAAGTCCCCAAAGCGGAATGGGAAGCCGCCTCTCGCGAGGTTGCCGAGCGGGAGGGGATGAAATCCGAAGGACGCAAAGTCGCTGAACTCGGCGGCCTGCACGTGATCGGCACCGAACGTCACGATGCCCGCCGCATCGACCTCCAGCTACGAGGGCGCTCTGGTCGTCAGGGTGACCCCGGTTCGAGCCGGTTCTTCCTGTCACTTGATGATGATCTCATGCGGATCTTCGCCGGCGATTGGGTCCGCACGATTTTGACAAGGCTTGGAATGGAAGAAGGCGAGGCCATCGAGAGTGGCATGGTCTCGAAACAAATCGAGAAGGCACAGAAGCGGGTTGAAGAAAGGCACTTCGAATCTCGCAAGAATCTTCTCGAGTATGACGAAGTGATGGATTTCCAGAGGAAAGAGGTGTACGCGTATCGTCAGCGCATTCTTGACGGAGCGAACTGTCGAGAACTCATTCTCGACATGATTGACCGCCAGGTTGACCGGCAGACAGCTCACTTCCTGTCTGAACGATATCGGTGGGAGACGTGTGCGACTTGGGCGTCACAGGTGATGGGAGTCGATGTTGAGTGGGATCAACTGCGAGATATGAAGCTGGATCAAATGGTCGTTTACCTGACTGATGAGGCTCATCGTCAGGCGGAAGATCAGATTCAGGAGCAATTGGATGAAAACCTGCCCGAGGATGTCGACGAGCGTGACCGGAACTGGCAGGCGCTGGCCCAATGGGCCAATCGCCACTTTGGCATCAATACCAACGACCGCGAACTGAAGAAGCTTGGAGTGGAAGGTGCTGAGGATGGTGAACTCGATCGGGGAGCTCTCTACAGCTACCTGAACAGCCGCGCGCAGGAGGCGATTGCTCGTGTCGATTTCACTGACCTGGGGACCATTCTCGAAGAGAACTTCAACCGCAGGACGTTGTGTGGATGGCTGAAACATCAGTACAACCTCGATCTCGATCCGGAGGAGATTGCAGGTTTCGAAGATTTGAATCGAACGAAGTTATGGGTTGGCGAAAAACTCCGGCAGCAGTACCGCGAGCAGGAGATCAAGTTTCCCGTCGCTGTCGGGATGACTCGTTTTCTCGGCGGCGGAGGCCAGTCTGATCGGGAAGGCTTGATCCGGTGGGCGAATGGGCGATTCCAGAGCAGTCTGACGCCTGACGACTTCAAAGAGAAGGAACGACCGGAGATTGAAACTCTGCTGACAGAACGGAGCCGTTTATTCTTTCCGCCAGCTGAGGCAGTCCTCAAGCTGGAAGATCAATTTGCCCCTCATGAGAATACGTCCCGAAGCAAGAACGGTCATCCAAGAGAGAACGGCTCGACCGATCTCCGCAGCCTCGTCGACTTTGCCAACAAGGAATTTCATGTCGACATCAAGCCTGATGCTCTTGCAGAACTAGGTTCCGAGGAAGCCTATCGCGAAGTCCTCCAACGGTACGATGCCCGGTATCGTCCTGAGTTGGGTCATGCGGAACGTGCAGTCTTGCTCGATGTTTTGGATCATGCCTGGAAGGAACACCTCTACTACATGGACCACCTGCGACAGGGCATCGGTCTTGTCGGGTATGCTCAGAAGGACCCGAAGGTTGAATACAAGCGTGAGGGCATGAAAGCCTTTGAGGCGATGTGGGACCGGATTGGTGAGCAGGTGACCGGAGCCATCTTCCGGCTGGAGAAGGAGTCTCCCCAGTTCGTTGGTTCCTTATGGCAGATCACCGGCACGATCCACGAGGAAGCTGCCCCAGCCTCTGAAGCGTATGCGGGAGATGCCCAGCCCCAGGGGCAGCGCTCCGGTGGTGAGGTGCAGACGGTGGACCCCATTCGAAACCGTGAGGTCAAAGTTGGTCGCAACGACCTGTGTCCGTGTGGGAGTGGCAAGAAATACAAGAAGTGTCACGGCGCGAACGGGTAACGCCGAAAAAGTTCGCCTTGGGGCGTCTTCACTGCCTATGGTAGTCTTTGCCCCTCGCGAAGGTTCTTCGGAGGCAGGGATGCCATGTTCGGTTGGATTTTGAATCTTGCCTATTTGCTGCTGATCGGGATCGTATCGCCGATGCTGATTTGGCGGTCATTCCGACAGGGGAAGTATCGACAGGGATGGGACGAGAAGCTGCTCGGTCGTCTGCCGGTACGTTCCGTTTCTGCTTCCGAGACACAATCCGGTCCACGCGTCTGGTTGCATGCAGTCAGCGTGGGAGAAGTGCTTCAGTTACGGCCGATCGTAGCCCGTCTTCAGGCTGCACGTCCTGATTGTGAACTGCTCATCACCACGACGACGTCAACAGGTCACCTTGTTGCGACAGAGACCTTTCCGGAATGTACTGTGTCGTACTTTCCACTTGATTTTACCTGGGCCGTGCGCACAGCACTCTTGCGTGTACAGCCCGACTTGATTGTCCTCGTCGAACTGGAATTGTGGCCGAACTTCATCCGACAGGCAGAGGCTTCAGGGATTCCTCTGGTGCTGGTCAACGGTCGGATGAGTTTTCGCAGTTATCGAGGATACCGTTGGATTCGACCCTTGATGCGAGGCCTGCTGAATCGCTTCGCTCGGCTGGCTGTGCAGACCGAGGAGTATGCGTCGCGGCTGATTGAGTTGGGGGCTCCTGCCGAGTGTGTCGCTGTCACCGGATCGGTGAAGTTCGATGGTATCCGCACGAATCGCGAGACGGACGACACTCTCTCGATGGGACGTGCGTTTGGTCTCAAGGACAATGAGCGAGTCTTCATTGCAGGCAGCACTCATGAACCGGAAGAGCGCTTCGCTCTGGAGACTTACATCGCTCTGCGAGAAGAGTTTCCGGATCTGCGACTCATTTTGGTACCCCGTCATGCGGAACGCTTTGAGGAAGTGGCCAAAATGGTTGAATCATCCGGTCTCACTCTCGTAAGACGATCCGACGTGCAGGCAGGACGAACGTTTTCCGGGAATTTCTCTCCTACATCACGCCCGGTGGCATTGCTCGATACTTTGGGAGAACTGACGGACTGTTGGGGGTTGGCCGACATTGCCTTTGTCGGCGGCAGTCTGACTTCAAGAGGGGGGCAGAACATGATCGAGCCTGCGAGTTACGGAGCGGCCGTCATTGTTGGTCCAAACACGCACAATTTCCGCGATGTGGTTGAGGGGCTCCAGTTTCATGACGGGATCCGGATACTTCAGAACTCGAAAGAATTGACGTCCGCCGTGCGTCAGTTGCTGCTGAACCCGACTGCTGCCCGACGACAGGGGGAAGCCGCTCAGGCTTTTGTCCTGACTCAACAGGGAGCAACCGACCGGACCCTCCAAATCCTGGTTGACCGACTGCCGTCTGAAACTGGAAAGCCAGGCCGGCGGGCTGCGTAGCGGGGTCTTCCGTTTACCGTTTTGAAAGTCAGTCCTGGCAGGCGGAGGTTGTGAGGGACTCGTCACCTCACTAAAATCTCGAATCAATCGACGCTCCTCCGTATGAATCGGCACGAGCGACCTTTTTTCGACTCCAATCTGCAGAAGAACATATGTCAGGTTTCATCTTCACAAGCGAATCCGTCAGTATGGGGCATCCCGACAAGGTCTCTGATCAGGTCTCAGACGCTGTCTTGGATGCCCTGTTGGCACAAGACCCGAAGTCGCGAGTTGCTTGTGAGACACTGTGCACGACCGATTTCCTGCTACTCGCTGGCGAGATCACGTCAAAAGCCAGCGTCGATTACGAACAGGTCGCCCGGGATACAGTGCGGGACATTGGGTACACAAGTAACGACATTGGCTTCAATGCGGACTCGTGCACGGTTGATGTGAAGCTGCACCAGCAAAGCCCTGACATCGCTCAGGGAGTCGATGCGGACGGTGCAGGTGACCAGGGTCTGATGTTCGGCTATGCCTGCAATCAGACTGAAGAGTACATGCCTCTCCCAATCGCATTGTCACATCGAATTCTCAACCGCTTGACAGAGGTTCGCCAGAACGGGGAAGTCGACTGGTTGCTGCCGGACAGTAAAAGTCAGGTCTCTGTCAAGTACGAAGACGGCAAGCCTGTCGGCATCACCGCAATTGTCGTTTCGACACAGCACAAGCCCTCGGTTGAGCAGAAGGAGATTGCCGCTGCGGTGATCAACAAGGTCATCAAGGAAACCGTGCCGCAACATTTGCTTTCACGTGACACGCAGTATCACATCAACCCCACGGGACGGTTTGTCGTGGGCGGACCGCATGGCGACTGCGGATTGACCGGCCGCAAGATCATCGTCGACACGTACGGCGGATGGGGGCGTCATGGTGGTGGGGCCTTCAGCGGGAAGGATTCGACCAAGGTCGATCGGTCCGCAGCTTACATGGCACGGTACATTGCCAAGAACATTGTGGCTGCCGGTTTGGCGACGGACTGTGAGATTCAGCTGGCATATGCCATCGGCGTGGCCGACCCGGTGAGTGTCTGCGTCGATACGCGAGGCACTGCAGACGTTTCCGAAGAGAAGATCGCAGAGGCCGTTCGGGAGATCTTCCCGCTCAAGCCGCAGGGCATCATCGAGCACCTCAAGTTGAGGAGGCCGATCTTTCGCAAGACCGCATGGGGTGGTCATTTCGGACGGAACGATTCTGACTTTACCTGGGAGGCGACCGACAAGGCCGCAGAACTTCGTCAGGCCGCGGGACTCAATGACTCCGTTCCTGAACCGCAGTTCGTGGTGAGCTGAGGCAAACAGAACGATCGTTCGTTCCACGGGAGGGACTCCGTGAGCCATAGGGAATTAACGTTATCCCGGTTCGCCCCGTTCGTGATCCCCGCAGCGGTGATGCTGTGGGGACTGACGGCGATGGCAGCTTTGCTTCTCTGCGCACGCGCCGTTGCCGGAGCTTTCGACGAGCCTGTCAACGGATTCATTCCCTGTCTCGCGACCACAATCGCGCTTATGGCAACCCTGGGTGCCTGGCAGCTGTGTTCGCTCGTTGCCGACTCATTCACGCCGATGCAACGGTTGGCGTTTGGCTTGAGCTCCCTCGTTTCGCCCTGTGTGATAGGGTATTCATCATCTGTGCACGCATCTCCGATCTCGCTTGGAGTCACATCAGGCATCCTGCTCATCGGTTTGGTTGTGGTCATCTTCGATGCGGCGATGAGAGTCAGTATTGAGATGACAGAATTGACCGAAGCAACTTCAGCATCAACATCAACCTCGTGCACATCGCCGATGGATGCGATGTCGATATCGCGTTTGGCTGGTGAGGAACGACGCGAGGCCGCTGACATGTTTGTGGATCATTCGGAGAGACCGGCCGATCTGTCCCACTTCACGCAGCGACTCATGCGAACCCGAGACACCGAAGGGGGCGAAACGATTGAGGCGACTCTGGACGCGGTATTTGGCATCGGCGAGAAGGTCGTTGCACTCCATCTGCCGATCCACCCGGTTCTGACGGGAACGCTCGAGGTCGAATGCGAACCGCTCGATGACAGTGACGTGACGGTTGCGATCACGACTGTGCAACCATATGGCATTCGCATCGAGGTGAGACGCAGCAGCCGTTTGGATGAGGAACTGACCGTGCCGGTCGGGATCTCGATTATTGCCAGCGGTCTGATTGCTAATGTCGCCTGAGTGGATGACACGCGTTCTCAACTGAGCGGGGTGATGCTGACAACCTTCCTGACTCGAAAGGTTCGAATGTCAGCCCCGCGACTGTCGCTGAGCGTACACATCAGCAGGATGATTTCTGTGTCTCCGGCCTGTTGAGACTGGATACGGCCGCTGATGTGAGTGCTGTCAGTCGCCCGTACCGAGATGCCGCACTCCTTCAAGCTGTCGAGCCAGTCCTGTTTGACCTCGGCTGTCGCCCTCGCCCCGACAGTCCCCTGAAAGTCAACGACTTGCAAGGTTGTGACCTTGTGGGCCTTGCAAAACTTTTCAATCTGACCAGCGACTTCGTCCATCAGTTCTTTTGAGAGAGACTCATCGGTCGATTCGCCGGACGCGTCCTGCGCATGCACCACTGATGACGTTTCGACCATCAATAACATCAGGAGGCCCGCGTAAAGCACTCCCCGGATACAAACTCCCATCTGTTTTGTCGTCAACATGTCGATCCTCCCCAGAATCGCTGCCCAATGTGTCGCAAATCAGTGGCGTAAAATGTTGCAGGTCCGCATCAATTCGCCGCACTCATCGACGCTAACGCATGAGAACCACAAATCCGGCGAACTTTCTGAGAAGTTTTCAGGATTTGTCGTAACTCGCATCCAGATCACAGGAAACAGGCACTCGACAGTTTTGGTTGAAACCACTTTCGACATTACTACAAGACGGCGTGATCAAGTACTTCAAATGGATTTGTTTTGATACAGCTGACCTCAATGGTCATCTGGAGGCCGTCAATACTGACTGGCCACCGAAGAGGTTGAGCCCGACGAGGGATCAATCAGACGAAGATCGAAATCTCATTGACATAGTCTGCCGTGTCTTACGAGGAGTAAGCGTTCTGGGCTTCATTGACATGCTCATTCGTTGATCCTCCGGTCAGGTTCGACTCTACGGATGCCTCCGGTTATGTTGCAGCGTACACACGACTGAATAACTGGACGCGATACCCTCTCCTTAACCTGAGGTTGATGTGACATCCGGAGACAGCCTGAGAAAGACTCATCAATGTATTGTGCTCTTCGTCTCCTTCTTCGGATGGGGGTTGGCAGGGATTCACTTGGGGATCACCAGCCTGGTGATGCGAGTAGCGACGGCGGATCTTCTGCCCTCGACCGCGACGGAGGCAGAGATTGGTGAGTGGTTCGGCTGGCTGGTCTGTGCATTTCTATTCGGCGCCGCTGCGGGTGGTTACCTGTTTGGTCTCTATGGTGACCGCTACGGACGCGCGAAGGCGCTAGCGATGAGCATCCTCTGCTATTCACTCTTCTCAGCCGGGACCTACTTTGCAACCGATACCTGGATGTTGCTGGTCTTGCGATTTCTGACGTGTCTCGGCATCGGAGGTGTCTGGCCCAATGCGATCGCTCTGCTGACCGAAGCGTGGCCGGATGTCTCGAGGCCGTTCTTGGCTGGCGTGCTAGGCACATCCGTCAATGTGGGCATTCTGTGCTTCTCGATCCTGACGATGTATTGGTATGTCACTCAGGAGGACTGGCGATGGACCATGCTGCTGGGAGCGAGTCCGCTCGTCATCGGCATCTATGCCTGGTTCATGCTCCCCGAGTCTCCGAGATGGCTGGCACTGCGGCAGACTGGTCATGCAACCGAGAATGCAGTCTCCCGAGTGACGCCCACGGAAATCTTTCGACCGCCACTGCTGCGAATCACGATCATCGGTATCCTGCTGGGGACGATTCCTCTGTTCGGCGGATGGGGTGTCAGCAACTGGGGGGCTGCTTGGGCGAGTGAGGCGGGCGATACATCAGTAGCGGCTTCTGAAGACGAACAACAAACGTCAACTTCAAAGTCCGATCCCACACTCAAATCGAAAGCGAACATCTATCGTTCGTTGCCCGGTTCGATTGCGAGCCTGCTCGGAGGCGCTCTTGCATACTGGCTGGGACGCAAGAAGACATTCTTTCTGCTGTGTCTCAGTTGCTTCATCTGCACTCAGATGCTGTTTCGGGTCGAGAGTCCGAACAGTGATGAATTCCTGTTCTGGACGGGGGCTCTCGGGCTCTTCAGCGGATTCTTCTTCGGATGGCTGCCGCTGTGCTTGCCCGAACTGTTTCCGACTCGCGTACGATCAGCCGGTGCGGGAGTCAGCTTTAACTGGGGACGCATTCTGACGGGCATCGGCGTCCTCGCCTCCGCGATGGCACTGAAGAAGGTTTTTGAAGGTCGGTATGCAGACGTTGGACTGATTTGTGGCTACATCTACGCGATCGGCATGGTCGTGATCCTGTTCGCCCCGGACACATCTCAGAGAAGTCTGGATGACTGAAATCAATCGGAAGATCGTGAAATGACGACAACGCAAACGCCAGCATCGCTCCGACTCGCGGTTGTGGGAAATGATCAAGATCGGAATGCGATGTCTCATATCGAGAATCGCCTGTCTGGTCTCGTCGCACCCATGTTGCAGTTCGAATGGCTTGATGATCTGCTTGCTGAGATCGATTCCTTCGACGCGGTCGTAGCCTTACCGGACAGCGGTAATGCGAGTTCGGCTGCTGAGACGCTGGCTGCATCGGATAAGCACTTGTTGATTGAAGCGTCGATCCTCACCTCAGTTGATGAAGTCTCTCATCTGAGATCCGTTTATGAACAGTCGAAGGCAACTCTTGTCGCCAGTTATCGCCTGAGATATCAAGCTGCATCGAAAGCCGTTCTGGCCAGTCTGGACAACAAAAAGCTCGGCCGACCAGGTCTCGTGAGGATCCATGCGTGGTCGCCATCTCACCCTGCCGATGAGCAACTGCTGTCACTGATCGATCTTGCCTGCTCGGTCTTTCAATCAGCACCTGAGACCGTCTGGGCGATACAGAAGATATTCGGCCAAGCATCGCGATGCATGAACCTACACATGGGGTTTCCCCAAAACGGCATGGCTTTGATTGACGTTTCGATCGGGGATTCATTCGGTGCCGGCTACTTCACATGGAGCGTCATCGGGTCCGACGGCGCAGCCTATATTGATGATCATCATGACATGCAGCTTCTAATCCGCGACAGCCAAAGACGGGCGATCACTGCTCCGGACACATCACTTTCCATTCTGTCGCAGGTTCAGGAATTCCTCGACCGGGTGACGAGCCGTCGGGAACCGCGGGTGGACACGTCCGATTTAGAAGTGGCATTGAATGTCGCCGCCAGTGCGATGCAGTCGATTACAACAGAGGCGGTTGCGAGTTAAAGGGCGGGCTTCGCATAGGAAGCCATTGGGACGAAGGTTGATCCACTATGAACTCTTATCGTTGTGCCGTGCTGAGCATCGTCAAACATGCGTATGTCCCGCGTGGGGTGGCTTCGCATCCGCAGTTTGAACTGGTTGTCGTGGCGGATGATGCAGCCCAGCCGGACTGGGTTCACGAACGGAATCAGAGACTCGCGGATGAGTTTGACATTCCGTACGTGAAAGACGTCGAGCGGGCAGTCTCCGAATATAATGTGCAGGTGGCGGTTGTCTCTTCAGAAGCGGAACGGCATTGTGATCTGAGTGTGCGTGCTGCGGAGGCTGGGCTGCATATCGTGCAGGACAAGCCGATGTCCGACAGGCTTTCAGAATGTGATCGGCTGGTCGAAGCGGTCGAACGCAACGGCGTGAAGTTCGTCATGTGGAACCGCAATTTTCTCCCTGCTCTCGTCCATGCCCGTCAGTTAGTCGAAGCCGGCGAAATTGGTGACATTCGAGCCATTCACTGCGACTTTTACTTCGCCAAAGACTGCGGACCGCCAGTTGGATCACGCGGGCCGGATGATCCGCCCATCAACTGGCTTGAACATCAGATTGCTGCCCACGTAGACGGTTCGGACGGCGGTGTCGGCAGAGAACCGATGGGTGAACTCAAAATCGAAGGGATCTATCCGCTCGCTTACATCCACAGCCTGACAGGTGCAGCGGTCAAGAGGGTTTTCGCGCGGACGGCCAGCCACTTTCATCAGGTGCATGCCGACAATAACGTGGACGACCTCGCCACAGTGACGCTGGAAATGGCAGGCGGCATCGTCGGGACACTCGCCATCGGAAGGATTGGAGCGTCGAGCCATCCTGACATTGGCGAGATCAAACTGCACCTGACTGGCGACAAAGGCGGCCTCGTTATCAGCGAAGCTCGACCGGAGGTCGGGATCTACTATCGAGGTCAGCCGCCACATGAGTTTCGACATCAACGGATCGCCGTCGACAACGACTTCCTGATCATGGAGGACTTCGCCCGCGCGATTGAGACAGGCTCAGAAACGGTCCTGGACGTTCGCACCGGCCGCGCAATCGCAGCGACGGTTGAAGCGGCCCTTTTGTCTGCCCGGACGAACGAAGTGGTGAACGTCAACAGCGCTTGACTGGGATTGCGATGGTCATGATTTCGGCCATCATTTTGTGTCCGAGTCCTTCATGCCGCGCAGTCACGACGCAGAGCGTCGTGCCACACTGGCGGCCAGCAACAGCGTTCCCAAGCCCTCATCAGAGGTCCTGCCGGTCGGTCACTTCTCGCGAGCAGGATCAATCTCGTTGAGAGTGATCCAATGACCTTCGCGGGCAGAACGGGCGGCTGCGTCTGTGAAGAGTTGGACGCGGTAGCCGTCTTCGAGGTTGGGATGGTCGCTCGGCTCGCCTGCGAGCATGGCTGAGAATGCGGGAAAGACGTGCTTCTCGAATCGGTTGCCCCAGTTGTGATTTTCAACCGTTGTCACCACTTTGGAATCGCCGTTTGCTGACATGAGAGTCACGGTGCTGCGAACCCGATCGATGGCGAGGGAGGCTTCGTCTCCATGAAGTTCGAGTTCCGGAGCGAGCCCTTTTCGCAGGAAGAACGCATGCGAGACAACCATCGTGCCGACCGCTCCATTATCCATCTCGAAGGCAATGCTCGCGAAGTCCGCAGCCGTTCCCCGACGACGTCCTATGTCTGAGGCTGAGTTCCCGGTGTTTCCCCAGTCGAGTGCTTCCTGGAGATTGACCTCACCAAGATCAGGCTTCGCGGGAGTGACCACATCCGCAAACGTCAGCACGCGGGTTGCTTCGCTTCCGAGAATCCAACGAAGCGTGTCGTAGGCATGAGATCCGACATCCGCGATGCTGCCGGCTGATGAGAGATTCGAATCATCACGCCAGGTCAGGGGCATCGACCGTGGCCGGGGATTCTGCCAGCGGTAGATGATCCCTCGAATATCGCCAAGTGTCCCCTGTCGAACAATCTCACGGGCGGACTCGAACAGCGGGTGATAACGCGTCCAATAAGGGACGTAGTGAGCGAGGCCACTGTCTCGATAGGCAGACCACATTTCACATGCTTCGCGAACATTCGCACCGATCGGTTTCTCGCAGAGCAGATGCTTTCCAGCCTCGGCACATGCCATCACGGCTTCGTGATGCAGAGCGTCCGGAGTCGCGACGATCACGAGGTCGACTTCAGGATGAGTGACGACATCCCGCCAGTCCTGAGTGACGGACGTCACGTTGTCGAGTGCGACCGCTTGTTCGAGGAGATCGGCTCGACGGGCGCACAAGCATGTCAACCGCGCCGACTGAGCCGCCTCACGAATTTCGCTGCGGTATGGGGTCCCAATAAATCCGGTTGCTCCAATCACTCCGACGCGAAACATACTCACTCTTCCCTTGTTGTGGTCTTGATCAACCTGCGGTTACAGCCTCACTCGTGTGGGATTGTTGCCTACTGGGCAGATCCGATCTCTCAGACAGCCTACATAGGCCGCTCCAGGACCATACTTTCTTCCTCCAATCGCCGAAACATGTCGCCAAACTCCTGCGACCCGTTGGGGTCCCAATACTCGGTCGTGATCGGAGCGTCGTAGTTGAGCGTGACGAGACGTCGCTTGTCTGGACGGACCATGAACAGCGGATCTTTAGGGTCCCCAATGTTGTACATCATCGTGCCGTCATTGTATTTGGTTTTGAGTATCCATTTCGGCTGTTCAGGAAGTGTGAGACTTTTGAGACGTTCCAATTCCTCACGATCGAGTGTCAGGCCCAATCCGGGCAGTTCAGGCACTCGAAGCAGGCCGTTGACCGGCTGATGTCGCTCACGGACGACGTCTGCCTTCCAAGTTTCGGTGTCGCTGTTGAAATGCAGATGGGCCGTCTTGAAGGCTGCCTGCATGTGAACCGTCATGGTCTGAGTGATGGTGCCGCCCACGTTCTGGAGCGAAAACGGGATCTCTAGCTGTGAGAACAGACCAGCCCGGCGGATTGCATCTCCAAGCTTAGCGTGACCAAGAATGTAGCCGTCCGCAGCTCGTCGCTGCGTTTCAAAGCCAGCCCCCAACGGTGCATGGTGATAGAGAATCGGCAGACGACACTTGTTTCGCAACTCTGCATAACCCTCGATGTCCTTTTCCGGGAGCGGGTCCTCAAAGCAACCGGCGATGGGATACTGTGAAATCTTCTCCAGCAACTCGAAGGTATGATCGTCGGTGCCCCCCATTGTGAGGTCGAAGTGAACGCGAAAGCCTTTCGGTGCGACGGCCTGCATCGCCTCAATCTGATCGATCACGTTCTCAAACGGAGACAGGTGATACTTCATCCAGGTATAGCCGCGTGATGCGTAGTTCCTGACCGCGTTGGCCATGCGTTGTGGATGTGTCGAAACGGTCCAGGATGCCTTCGGCACCCACGACCGATACTTCTGCCCGAACAGCTTGTACACAGGCACGCCTGCGGCTTGTCCCATCAAGTCGTACATGGCGATCCCCAGCCCCAGACTGGTCTCGTCGCCGATCCAGTCGAACGGGTTGGAACCGATATAGTTCGAGATCACCTCGTCCGGCTCCCGCGATCCACTTTCACCCAAACCAATCAGATCGCTGTTCGTGTGTACGACGTAAACCGTTCGCCGTGAGGGACCGTAATAGTGGTTCAGCTCGTAAGCGATCCAGTCTTCATACGGGACGTTGATCTCGTGAACTTCGATGTCCGTCACTCGTAAACGATCGTTGGCATCGGCCGCAGCGGCGACATGAATCGGCCGCGTCAACAGCCAACTCACTCCTGCCGCACCGCTCGCCAACAATCTGCGGCGTGTGATCTGATGCACCACTGCCTGCTGCGAGTTCGAGTTCTGAATAATTCGTCGCCTCACTGTTGCTTCCCATTCTGATTCATGTTTACCAGCCCCCAAGATACCCACGATGCCTGTGCCTCAAAAGTGCACCCGTCACATTTTCACTTGTTATTATTCTCGTCAGTAGATCAGTGAATCAGGGGATCATGTTGATGTTCGACGACCTCAACAGTGGACGATACATCTCGAATTCAGCAAACTCTGTGCGGACTACGATCCGATTAAACACGGAGTAACGAGGATGGAACGGGATACTGTCTTTCAGATGACCGGCACGACGGTCCGTTACGGCAACGGAGCGACGCGTGAGGTCGGGTTCGATCTGGCGGAGCGGAATGCGAAACGTGTGATGCTCGTCATCGATCCGTCGGTGGTCGATCGCTATCCCGGTCACGCCGCCACCGAGTCTTTGAAAGCAGCCGGCATCGACTACGAGTTGTTCGATGGTGTCCGGTGTGAGCCGACCGATCGGTCTATCAAGCATGCGATCGAGGTCGCAACCGCAGGACAGTTTGACGCGTTCCTCGCAGTCGGGGGTGGATCGACCATCGACACCGCTAAGGCTGCCAATCTCTATTCAACGTGGCCGGCCGAGTTCACGGAGTACGTGAACCCCACGCTCGGCAAAGGGACCACTCCTCCAGGGTCACTCAAGCCGTTGATCGCTGTGCCAACGACAGCAGGCACCGGAAGTGAGACGACGGCTGTCGCGGTCTTCGACTTTGAGGAGCAACGAGTGAAAACCGGGATCGCCAACCGGTATCTGCGACCGACCCTGGCCGTCCTCGACCCGGAGAATACTCGCACGGTGCCTCGACAGGTGGCTGCCAGTGCCGGGTTGGACGTGCTCAGTCATGCGCTGGAGTCGTACACCGCCCGAGGTTTTCTGCAACGTGAGAAACCCGCTCGCCCCTCACTTCGATCGGCGTACCAGGGGTCGAATCCCATCAGCGACGTCTGGGCACTTGAAGCTCTGCGACTGGTCGCGTCTTTCCTGCCACGGGTCTTTCAGGATGCAGACGACCATGAGGCCCGCGGAAAAATGTTGCTGGCCGCTTCCTACGCAGGCATCGGCTTCGGCAACGCGGGAGTCCACCTGCCGCATGCCATGGCTTATCCAGTCGCTGGTCGAGTGCAGGACTATGATCCTCCGGGATATCAGGCTGACCATGCCATGGTGCCTCACGGCACGTCCGTCATCGTGCATACCCCAGCTGTCTGTCGCTGGACTGCCCCCTCCGCCCCGGAGCGCCACCTGCAAGCCGCGATCGCTCTTGGAGCCGAAGCCGACCTGACAGAGACCGATCGTGCCGGTGATATTCTCGCTCAGCGTGTGATCAACTTCATGCAACAGATGGAACAGCCAGGCGGCATCGCCGAGTTCGGATATGGGGAGAGCGACCTTCCCATGCTGGTCGAGGGGACGCTCGTTCAAGCACGTCTGCTGAAACTGTCTCCGATCGAAGTCACGATCGATGCCCTGACGGATCTGTTTCTCGCATCAATGCACCTTTACGCGAACGATGGTTGATGAGAGAGGAGAATCGAATCGTCGATCTCTCGCACACCAAGAGAGGACCGTGCGCCCGTTAATTCATCACATCGAAATCCGGACATGATCCATCTGTTCGGTTGTAGCGAGTATGTCCGGTCACGTGGAAACGATCACTGATGAGCCAGGGAGGTCACTGATGATTGCGACACTCGGATGTGGATTTCTCGGAATCGCGGCATGTATTGTCTGGAAACAAAAGAAGGCCGCCACTTGCGAATTGCATGATCGGACCGCCGGACAGGTCGCGATGGTGTTGGCGGTGCTTGCTGCTGTTGCTGGAGTATCGCTGATCGTCACGTCCATCATTCTGTGATCAAGTGATTTCGCCCTGTGATGCCCACACGATCGAGTGGTGTGCTGACATTGGAAGCATTTGGGGAATCGTGAATTCTCTGAATGGTCAGACACGGCGCACGGTTGCCTCCGGTCTGTCTGGTTCTCTCTCTTGATGCACATCCCCTGGTAAAACTTCTCGCGTGGTTGCGACTGCTGAGATAACTGAGGAAGATAATGACTCCTCCTCCCTGGCAGAATGCTGGCTGACAACATGCGAATACTCGTCCTCATCTGGGCAATACTTTTGACGTTGCTCGCTTTACAACCTTCGCTGCCAGTGTTGGGGGCTGAGCCAACGGATGTGATGTTCTCGGTTGAGGTCGATCTGGGTGAGGATGTCGGTCAGTCGTTTGGCTCGCTGTTTGAAGTGCGGGACTCGCGGGGACGGGTCGTTGCGGGGGCCGGGTTTCAGGATGTCTACAACACGCGGTTCCGGACTGATCGGCACACGCTCCAGTTCTTCGTGCGACCAGAGACTGGGGACGATGAGTTCACACTCGAACGGTTGCCGCATCCCGATCTGGACTGCGGCATCTACCTGTTTGATCTCGATGGCCAGGCGTACGCATGGACGAGCGTCGGCGGGAATTCGGTGCGTCGCTGGGATGCCGAGTCGGGAGCGTGGGTTGCAGAGCTGCCTCCCGGTGTGACAAACCTGCGGTCGGGTGATGGTGTGATGCGTGTCGGCCAGGGACTGCTGGCGTTTTCCGATGACTCGGCGACGTACGATGGCCGCGTGATCCTGTCGCCATCGCAGGAGGGAGAGTATCACGACTTCTACTACGCCCAGGGACATCTCTGTTTCTATCACCGCAAGTCGGAGGATGAGGGCTTCACCAAGCTGTATGCCTGCCCGTGGAAGCCGAGTGATCCGGAGCCGATCGAGGTGTCGCGGGCGGTTGTGTTCGACACGCCCTTCGACAAAGAGGTGCCGTTCGCGTGGGGGCAGTGGGCAGATCAGGTGCTGACCGTCTCGAACATGGGGGGCATTTATGTGTTCGAGGAGGGCCGGTGGAGGATGATTCTGGCTCCGGATGACAAGACGAGTTATCAGGTCTACTCGATGCTGCACTGGCACGACCGCTTGTTGCTGGCACAGTATCCGACGGGGAACGTGTTCGAGTATCAGGGTCAGGAGGCGAAGCGTCTCGAAGGCTGGCCGCCTGTCATGCCCGGCGTAACGTCCAGTGCCCGTGAGTGTCAGACGCTGTCGATCTATCGCGGCGACCTCCTCGCAGGGGTCTGGCCATGGGCCGAACTATGGCGACGTGATCGGGACGCAGGCAAATGGCAGTTCCTCGACCGCATGTTTACGCACCCGGAGATCACGAAAGAGTTCCAACATCCCTATGAGAGTGAAGCAAACCAACTCAACCTCGTCACTAATCACTGGGGCCAACGCATCACCGGCATGATTCCTCACGGCGACTCGTTGCTGCTCTCAACTTCGTCCAAGGGGACTGTTGAATGGAAAGACGAGTACGGGTTCCTCTCCGATGAGCAGCGCCGTGAGTATGGTGCTGTCCTCAGGCTTCGAATGCCGGGCAACCTCGCTGCTCAGATCGAGTGGCAGGATCGTCCAATCAAGCTCGACCTCACAATGAGAGGTGATGAACTGGTGATTCAACAAGACGAAGCGGAACTCGCATCGGTCAAACTCCCGGACGGCTTCGATGCGGACTTCACCGATGCAACCGTCAAATGGGGCAGCGGCGTTTTTGGTCCGCTGAGAGGCACACTCACTTCGCAGGTTTTTCAATGCCCGGAGTGACACATGTCCTCACACGCTCGACAACCCAAGCTGACCACAGCCGATGAAGCGGTGGCACTGATTGAGGAGGGACAGACCGTTGCATTCAGCGGATTTGTCGGTGCTGCACACCCGGAGGGACTTTCGAGTGCCATTGAGCGTCGTTTCCTCGCGACCGGCAAGCCCCGTGACCTGACGATCGTCTACGGAGCCGGTCAGGGGGACGGAAAAACGCGAGGGTTGAATCATCTGGCACATCTTGGTCTCTTGCGGCGGGTGATCGGCGGACATTGGGGACTCTGTCCTTCGCTCGGGCGAATGGCGATCAACGACGAGATCGAAGCCTACAACTTTCCCCAGGGAGTCATCTGCCAGTTGCTGCGGGACATCGCAGCTGGTCGACCGGGGACCATCACGCATGTGGGACTCGACACGTTCATCGATCCGGCGCGTGACGGCGGTCGTCTCAACCGCATCACTCCACCGGGAGCCGTCGAGCGAATTGAGCTGGATGGACGCCCCTGGCTGTGGTTCAAGGCGTTTCCCATCCATGTCGGACTCATTCGCGCGACTGCCGCTGACCCGCGAGGCAATCTCACAATGGATCGGGAGGCAGTCATCGGCGAGGTGCTGCCGATCGCGCAGGCAGCGAAAAATCACGGAGGGATCGTGATTGCTCAGGTCGAGGAGATCCGGAACGAACCTGCCGATCCGCATCTCGTGCGTGTCCCGGGCGTGTTGGTCGACCGCATCGTAGTTGCGAGTGAGGGAGAGCACGATCAGACTTTTGCAGAGGCAGATAATCCCGCGTACTACGAACCGTTTCGTGGTGATGTCTCGCAGTTGGTCCATGACCGGCTCAGTCCGGAAGTCCGGCGGATCATTGGGTCTCGAGCTTGTGATGAACTGCATGCAGGCGACGTGGCCAATCTGGGGATCGGTCTTCCAGAGGCTGTCGCAAAGGTGGCTGCGGAGCGCGGGCTGCTCGACGAGGTCACGCTGACCGTCGAGTCGGGACCGATCGGCGGCATGCCTGTCGGCGGACTGAGCTTTGGTGCGTCGCAGCATCCGGACGCCATCGTTGATCAGCCCTCGCAGTTCGACTGGTACGACGGGGGCGGTCTCGATTTCTCAGCTCTCGGGGCTGCTCAGGTGGACGAGAGAGGTAACGTCAACGTGTCGAAGTTCGGCACACGGTTGTCTGGTGTTGGCGGTTTCGTCAACATTTCTCAGAATTCGCGTCGACTGGTGTTCTGCACCCCGTTGACCGTCGACGGTCTCGAGGTCGCCTGTGACGACGGCAGACTCCGAATCGTGCAGGAAGGCCTCATGCCGAAATTTATCAGACAGGTTGAGCACCTCAGCTTCGGAGCTGACTTCGCCCGGCGTCTGGGGCGTGAAGTGCTCTACGTCACCGAGCGAGCCGTCTTTCGACTCATTGATGAGGGACTGGATCTGATCGAAATTGCCCCGGGCATCGATCTCGAACGAGATGTCCTTGCACGAATGGAGTTTCGTCCCCTCATCAGAAACGTCAGGCCAATGGACAGCCGTCACTTTAGACATTGAGAACCTGAAGTCGAACCAGCACAGGATTGCACATTCACTTTTCACACGTTGAGATAGAAGAGCAATCAAATCATCGCCGAGAACAAACAATCCGTATCAAGTTGGGTAAAGACTGGGAGGGCGAGGTTCCTGCCTAGCCGCATCTGTGGGAGACGCTGCAACTGACATCGCGGCTCCGCAGGAGCGTCGCCCTCCCATGATGGAGATCACTCAACTTTGAGAGTAAGTTAACCCCGAGCCGTTCGTTGCCATTCGGCTTCGTGATCACCCTCTGAGGAATGAAACATGAATCGTCGCCGTTTCCTCGCATCGAGTGGATTGTTGCTCTCTGCATGCTCAATGGGTGATGCGGGAGAACGACCGACTGTGTCGAATCCGCGGGCAACCGATGGTGATGAGGCATTCGAGCCCAACTGGGACGAGAGGCTCACGCTCACCGTCGGACCGAAGGATGCCGATCTCGTGGGGAGCGACGATAAGGTGATACAGGCGGCCATTGACTACATCGCAAGACTGGGGGCCGGCACGGTGAAGCTGATGCCCGGCACATTCACGCTGCGAAACGCAGTCGTGCTTCCCTCGAGGCTGCGACTGATTGGGAGCGGGCCGCAGACGATCCTCACCAAGGGACCGTCTGAGACGATTGACCTCGCGGACGATTCGGACTGGTACGATCAGGAGATCACGCTCAGCAGGCCGGGCGACTTTCGCATCGGTGACGGAGTTGTGCTGAAGACAGTCAACCCGCACAACGGCAGTACCGACGTCATCAAGCGAACGCTCGTGGCGCGATCAGGGAACCGGTTCAAGATCAACGACGGGCTTCGCAAGAATCTGTGGCTGTCCGGCAAGCCGACATGTTCATCGCTATTTCCGCTTCTCACCAGCGAGTACACCAGCGACGTGCTGATCGAGAACCTGACGCTCGACGGCAACATGGCCAACAATGAAAACCTGAACGGCAACTACGGTGGCGGTGTCTTCCTGCAGGACTGCAATCGCTACACGTTCAGGAATGTTGAAAGCCGCAACTACAACGGCGACGGGATCAGCTTTCAAATTTGTCATGACGTTGTTGTGGAAGACTGTCACTGTCTCGACAACGCGGACCTCGGCGTGCATCCCGGTTCCGGATCACAGCGACCCGTGTTGAGGAACAACCGACTGGAACGCAACACCATCGGTTTGTTCTGGTGCTGGGGGGTCAAGTATGGCCTCGCGGAGGGGAACCGCATCGTCGACAACCGCAACTACGGCATCTCGATCGGGCATAACGACACCGACAACGTCATGCGGGATAACGACGTGATCGGCAGCGGCAAGGTCGGGATTCTGTTTCGCGACGAATCGCGGGGAAAGGACTTCTGGCCCAATCGCAATCTTGTTGAAAACAACCGCATCACCGATAGCGGCGGAGAGGACGGCATCGCGGTCGACATTCAGGGAAAGACCAGGGATGTCCGCATCGTCAGCAACGAGATTCGCGAAACGCGTCAACCCATGAACCGCATTGGCATTCGCATTTCCGCAGAGGCGACGGGCATCGAACTGAACGGCAATCAACTGAACGGTTTCGCGACAGCCATCCTCAACGGATGAACACACTTTCCTCGATTGAGCAACGATGAACTTACAGTTTTCACGGCGAGATTTTCTCACAACTCTCACGGCTTCTGCCGCAATCGCTCTCCCCTGGAAAGATCGAACACTCCACGCTGACGAAAACGACTCGATGAGTTACGACGTGATCGTCGTTGGTGGCACTCCTGGAGGGATCGCCGCTGCGGTGAGTGCAGCTCGGCTGGGGCGGCGCGTCGTGCTTGTTGAGCGGCATCATCATATGGGAGGGATGACATCAAGCGGACTTGGCAAGAGTGACATCGAGCATCGGGAGATGATTCAGGGAATCTTCGCCGAGTTCATCGGCCGGGTTCGTCAGCATTATGTGGAGACCTATGGGGCCGACTCTGAGGACTTCGCTCTTTGCCGAGATGGTTACTACTTCGAGCCGTCAGTGGCGGAAGCAGTGTTTGATCAACTTGTCGCGGAGCAGCCGACACTGACCGTAATGCGGGGCCATCAGCTGGAGTCTGTTCTTCAAGAATCAGGAACAGTCCAGGGTGTCATCGTCCGCAATCGCAGAACAGATGAACTGATCACTATGCGAGCAGCCGTCGTGATCGATGCGACGTACGAGGGAGACGTTTATGCTGGTGCAGGAGCCGAATTTCGGCTTGGTCGCGAGGCGCGAGACACGTTCGATGAGCCTCATGCGGGGGTCGTGTATTTCGACTATCAGAATCAGAAGTTCCTCGACGGCACGACGGGCGAGGGGAGTGAGCAACTGCCGGCCTACACGTATCGGCTCTGCCTGACGACGGACCCGGACAACTCGCATCGACTGATCACACCGCCGCCTAACTACGACCGCAATCGTTACACCGGGTACTTCGATGACCTGCGCGCAGGACGTCTGGCGGCTCCCAAGAGCTACAAGCCGGGTCGCGGCTACAACGCAGCACACTTCGACACGCTGGTGCGAGTCTTGTCGGTCACGGATATTCCGAATCACAAGACTGACGTCAACATGAACCCGAGGCCACTGGCCTTTCCTTTCGCCGAACAGAACGCCGGTTATGTCGAGGGGGACTGGACCAAGCGAGAGCAGATCGAGACCGACCTGCGGAACCTCACACTGGGACTCGTCTGGTTTCTTCAGAATGATGCTGAGATTCCGCAAGCGCATCGGGAGATTGCCAATCAATATCACTGGCCGTTGGACGAGTTCGTGGACAACGATCACTTTCCGTTCCAACTCTACGTTCGGGAGGCCCGTCGGCTGGTTGGCGAGTACACGTTGACGGAACACGACGTCACCCAAAGCTCTGCCAGTGCAACATCGGGGCGGTTTGATGATGCCATTGCTGTCGGCGAGTTTCCCATCGACAGCTTTCCGTGTCAGAAACGACAGCCAGGCGACACGATCGTGCTGGAGGGCTACCTCGGTATGCTCGACTACATCACCAGGCCTTATCAGATCCCCTACCGCATCATGATCCCGCAGACAGTGGATGGTTTAATTGTCCCCGTCGCTGCGTCCACGTCGCACGTCGCTTACTCGTCGATACGGATGGAACCGACCTGGATGGCGTTGGGGCAGGCCGCTGGCGTGGCTGCACATGCGGCGATTCGTGAGGGCGTCCAGCCGCGCGACGTCTCAATCTCGGCCGTTCAACAGCAACTCCAGGCGGACGGACAGGTCATCGACCTGCCAGCCTGAGTGATTCCTACGATCCGCACGGTCGCCCGCACGTATGACACGTTTATGGCGGCTGCCTGCACGATCAGCCGCTCCTGATGAAGTCGGGTTGCCTGACAAGTCGATCCTGAAAGTATGACAATCCATCGATTAGCCGCACATTTGAAATGTGCGGCTCAACAGGAGTCACCATGAGGGATTGAAACTGTGCCTCCCCGCAAACGACCCGTAGCCCAGACCGAACACACGAGCGTCGGACGCTCTCATCCGGCGGCACATCTGCAGTCGTTCCTGCACTACCTGCGGGCAGAGTGCGGCATGTCGACAAACACGCTCCTCGCCTACCGCAACGATCTTCAACAGTTTCTCGACTGGATCAAGTCTCGTCGTCTGTCGTCGGTGGGGGACATCGATTTGCCTGTGCTCACCGACTATCTGCAGATGATGCGTGACCGGGGCCTTGCAGCATCGACCGTTTCGCGACGACTTGTGTCACTGAAAATGTACTTTCGGTTTCTTGTGCTCGAAGGAGTCATCACCGAGAGCACTGTCGAGCTCATGCGATCTCCCAAACTTTGGCAGTACCTGCCCACGGTGCTGAGTCCAGACACGGTCGACCGTTTACTGGCTGCCCCCTGCCATGAAGATTCTTATCCACTGCGGGACCGGGCACTCCTGGCTGTCATGTATGCTACCGGTTGTCGTGCCTCCGAGGTGACCGGTTTGCGACTGAAGGATGTCAAACTGGACGAACGCTTCTGTCGCTGTGTCGGCAAGGGAAACAAGGAACGTATCGTCTCGCTGAATCCGGTCGCCCGTTCCGCGATCGAGGCGTATCTCCGGCATGAGCGTCCCTCGCTGGTCCGCAGCGATGACCCGGATGATCGTCTGTTCGTGACACGCACGGGCAAACCACTCTCACGCATTACGGTTTGGGAACTGGTGAAGAAGTATGCTGCCCGGATCGGATGCAGCGATCAGGTCAGCCCGCATACGTTGCGTCACAGTTTTGCCACTCACATGCTGGCCGGGGGGGCGGAGATTCGTGCTCTGCAGGAATTGCTCGGCCATGCCAGCATTCGGACAACGCAAATCTACACGCAGGTTGAGCACAGCCGTCTCAAAAGTATCCACGCAGCCTGTCACCCTCGTGGATGACAATTCGTTACACCAGAAGGTGAACTCTTTCAGCAGCACATCGCTGCTTCAGGCGAGTCCCTCTCCCCAGGGACCGGTGATGGCGAATGTGACACCGGGCGTCTGGATGTTGACGAACAGCCATTTTCCGTCAAAGCTGAATGTCGCACCGGCCCATTCCTCGGCTCGATAGTCCTTCTCAGGAATTCCGAAGGGGGCTCCGCCGTTCCTGAAGTCGATGTTGTTGGCAGCTAGCGTGAACAGCCTGCCGTCCGCTGTGAGCCCGTGTAGCCGTTGGGGGACAATGTCGCCGTCCTCACAAAGCACGATGCCACCGCGCGGGCTGACGCACATGTTGTCAGGCATGTCGAGAACTTCCATACCGGGTGACTCGAACTTCAGCGTCAGCACTTCCTCCTGCGGATTGTACTCCCAGATCTGTCCGCGTTCCGCATCCCCGCCACTGGTGGCCGTGACATAGATTCGCTTATTGCCGTACCAGGCCCCTTCCAGACGGGCGAAGGTTGAACCTCCGCCCTGAACTCCTTGCCGATAGACGCCCTGATGATCGTGCGTGCCGGGCGAGTCTGCCCGCTCCGGATCATTGATATCGACCCACTGCACATCGAACTTTTGCCCGACAGCGAGTCCTTTCCGAAGATCGGCACGTCCGACAGCTTTGAGCATCTGCAGGCGCCCGCCGACCCGAAGGTCACCGGGGGCGTCAGGAACGAAGCGATACAGACCAGCCTCTTTGCGGTCTTCGGTTTCATATGCGATGCCTGTCTCTGGATCGATCGCGACGGCTTCGTGCCATATTCTCCCGAGTCCCTTGATCGGTCGGGGGTCAGACTTTCCGTCAGGCTGCACTTCAAAAACCCAGCCATGAGTCTGTTCGTAGTCGAAGGTTTTCCCGTCATACTCATCGCCCGGACCGAGCGTCGTTTCCTCAGCGGTCAGCCATGTGCCCCAGGGAGTCGGACCGCCGGCACAGTTGCGAACCGTGCCTGCGATGCTGGGCCAACTCTTAATCCACTTTTCACTCAATGAGTCGAACAACAGGTTCGTACAACCGCCGGTTGCCTTGGCATCATAGGTGATCTCAGGCGGCCCTAACGGTCGTCCTGTCTCGGCAATCTCATGATTCCGCGTGAGGATGATCTTTCCGTCCTTGTCGGACGTCACCGCCATGCCGTCGTGGGTGTGAGGCGTCGGCATTCCGTCAGCCATCGGTTCTCCCGTCCAGCCAAAAGACAGGTAGCGAAACCCCTCGGGGAGTTGCAGCAACTCCATACCAGTGATTTCATCCGCAACGGGTCGAAGAGGGCCGTAACCTTCCGATTTCAGTCCAGTGACGTCACCTCGGCAGATACGGGCATTCAGAGCATCAAAAGTGGTTCCAACGGCGACGGTCGCAGCGGACAGACGGAGAAAGTCACGACGTTTGAGGCGCGGTTGGGAAGACATCATGATGATCCGCTGGGGACAATGAAGGAAGAATGGTCTGTTTCAGGGGAGAGTCATCTCAGTCAGTTGATCGACGGGCATGGTGTCGATCGTCGGCGGGTCCGCAAAGGCGGCGAGCAATTGTTCGACTTTCTCAGTGGGAAGGCAAGTGCTCGCATTTCGCTTGAATTTCTCCTGGAGCAGTGGCCGTGCCTCATCGCGTCGGCGTCGATGACCGATGGGATACTCAACCTCAACACGGTCCGTTTCCGTTCCGTCTTCGAATGTGATCTGCAGGGCATTGGCGATCGATCGTTTCGCCGGATCGAGATAGTCGAGTGTGTATTGTGGGACTTCTACGACTTTCATTTTTGCTCGTAACTCATCAATTCGCGGATCAGCCGCCTGGGCGTCATCATAGTCTTCCGCTGTTAACGTCCCGTGAAGGAGGGGGACTGCGATCATATATTGCAGGCAATGATCTCTGTCAGCGGGGTTTGTGAGCGGTCCGGTCTTGTCGATGATCCGCACGGCTGACTCGTGTGTCTCGATGCGAATGCTATTGATCTGTTCGATTCGATCCTTGACCTCCGGATGAAGTCGGACCGCAGCCTCGACCGCTGTCTGGGCATGGAACTCAGCCGGGTAAGAAACTTTGAATAGGACGTTCTCCATGACGTACGACTCGAATGGTCGGCTGACTGTGATTGATTTGCCACGAAACAAACTGTCCTGAAAACCCCAGGTCGGTGCGGAAAGGGCCGTCGGATACCCCATCTCACCGCGGAGGGTCCACAGTGCGAGTTGCACTGCCCGGCGGCCTGCATCACCGGCCGCCCAGCTCTTGCGAGACCCGGTGTTGGGCGCGTGTCGGTAAGTGCGCAGTGCCCCACCGTCAATCCAGGCCTGACTGATCGCATCACGGACCTGCTCGCGAGAACCGCCCAGCATGTGAGCCGCCACAACTGTCGATGCGATCCGCACCAGAATCACGTGATCGAGTCCCACGCGATTGAATGCGTTCTCCAATGCGATCACCCCCTGAATCTCATAGGCCTTGATCGCAGCCGTGAGCACATCTCGGACGGTGAGCTTCACGCGACCCGGCTGTTCCGCATTCCGGTTGAGATAGTCCGCACAACTCAGGATCGCTGCAAAGTTGTCCGAGGGATGCCCCCACTCTGAGGCCAGCCAAGTGTCGTTGTAGTCCAGCCAGCGAATCAGGCATCCCAAATTGAACGTCGCCTGCACTGGGTCCAGGGTGTAAGAAGTCCCGGGAACCCGCGCCCCGTTTGACAGGGTCGCGCCAGGAACAACAGGACCGAGCATCTTGGTGCAGGCAGGAAACTGTAAAGCCTGAAACGCACACCCAAGACTGTCCATGAGACAGAGCCTCGCAGTGTCGTATGCCTCGCTGCTGTGGATCTTGTAATCGACGACATAGTCCGCAATGTCAGTGAGCAGAGTGTCGAAAGGAATCGTCGAAGGGGTCGGAAGATATGATGACATCTGTCGTGATTGGTGAAAGGATCACTGAACGAGGATCGTCCGAGTCGCCGCAACTCTCCGAAGAGTGGAGAGGCAGCAGGAAGGTTGATGACTGAACAGAGTCAACGCTCTGCCAGCGGTATGAAAGCTCGTGGTTCAGGACCGGTGTAATCGGCGCTGGGGCGAATGAGGCGATTGTCGGCACGTTGCTCAATCACGTGTGCGGCCCAGCCTGCCGTACGGGCGAACACGAAGATCGGTGTGAACAGTTCCGTCGGAATTCCCAGGAAGTGGTAAGCTGAGGCGCTATAAAAATCAAGGTTGGGAAACAGCTTCTTCTCGCGGCGCATCACCATTTCGATGCGTTCAGAGACCGGGTAGAGAACGCTGTCCCCGGTTTCTTTTGAAAGCTTCTTCGCCCACTGTTGGATGATGTTCGACCGCGGGTCGTTGTCTCGATAGACACGGTGACCGAAGCCCATGATCTTGTCCTTGCGGGCGAGTGCTTGCATGATTCCCGCTTCGGCCACGTCCGCTGAGTCAAAGCGTTCGATGAGTTCCATCGCCGCTTCGTTCGCGCCTCCGTGAAGCGGGCCTCGAAGCGTGCCAATGCCTCCGGTGATGGCGGAGTAAATATCCGAGAGTGTTGACGCAGTGATGCGGGCGACGAACGTCGAGGCATTGAATTCATGTTCAGCATAGAGGATCAGGGAGGCATCCATCGCCCTGACCTGTTGTTCGGTTGGAGCCTGCTGATGCAAGAGGTGAAGGAAGTGACCAGCGATGCCAGAATCTTCAGTCTCCGTCTCGATACGATTGCCGTTGTGAGCGAAGTGATACCAGTAGGTGAGCATCGACGGAAACGATGCGAGAAGTCGTTCGGTGATTTCGTACTGCTGGTCAAACGATGTCTCAGGCTCCAGACACCCGAGAGTGGAGCAGCCCGTTCGCAGGACGTCCATCGGATGCGCGGATGCGGGGAGTTGTTCCAGCGTCGTCCGTAGGGCGACGGGAAGTCCTCGCTGACTCCTTAGCCGCGTCTGCATGGCGGACAGTTCATCTTCCGTTGGCAACTCACCGTGCAGGAGCAGATAGGCGACTTCCTCGAACGTGGCCTGCTCGGCAAGGTCGTCGATTGAGTACCCGCAGTATGTCAGACCGGCTCCTTCCTTGCCGACGGTCGAGAGTGCCGTCTGACCGGCAACGACGCCAGCAAGACCCTTGGAAGCTGAGTCAATCATGGTGTGCCTTCTTCAGGAGTGCGTGAGAGTAGTTGTTCCAATTCATGATAATTCAGTGTTTCGTAAAGTTCCTCGCGAGTCTGCATCTGGCCGAGGAGGGAGGTCTGGATCCCTTCCCTTCGAAGTGTCTGATAGACATTCCGGGCAGCTGCGCTCATGGCTCGGAACGCGGTCAGCGGGTAGAGCACCAGTCGGATGCCCGCCTCTCCCAGTTCTTCGACGGTGAAATACGGGGTCTTGCCAAACTCCGTCATGTTCGCCAGCACGGGAACAGACAGGGCTGAGGTGAAGGTCGCAAACTCATCGAGTGAATGGAGTGCTTCTGCGAAGATCATGTCCGCTCCGGCTTCGACATACCGGTTGGCACGTTCAATCGCCCCTTCGAGTCCCTCGACAGCAGCGGCATCAGTGCGTGCCATGATGACCAGATCACCAGCCCGAGCGTCAACAGCCGCATACAGTCGATCGACCATCTGCTGAGTGCTGACGACTTCCTTGCCGGGGCGATGGCCGCATCGCTTGGTCTCGATCTGATCTTCAATGTGAATGGCTGCGACCCCCGCTCGCTGCATTTCCTGCACCGTCCGGGCGATCGTGAGAGGACTCCCCCAACCAGTGTCGACGTCGACAAGGAGCGGTAACTCAGTAATCCCGGTGATGCGACGGGCATCCTCGACGACATCATTCAGCGTTGTGACGGCGAGATCGGGCAGACCGAACGAGGCATTTGCGACCCCAGCACCGGAGAGATAGATCGCATTGAACCCGGCCTGCTCTGCCAGCAGGGCGCAGTAGGCGTTGATGGTTCCTGCAATCTGAAGCGGTCGCTCGCTGGCGACGGCTTCACGAAAACGTCGGCCGGGAGTGACAGTTACGGGCATCTGCGGATCACGAATACTGGTGGCAACTTTGGGCTGTCCTACTCAACAGGTGAAGTTGAACATGGTTGTCATCATGCTGGAACCGGCAAGGATTCTCAAGGTAGACTGGGCATGATGAAGTCATGGCTCTGCAGGAGTCTCACCCTTTCAGCGCGCTCGAATGTCTGGGGAAGTCATGTCGGTGTATGATCAGGATCTCGACAAGTGTGCCGCGAACTATGCTCCGCTGACTCCCAGCACGTTTCTTCAGCGGTCTGCGCGTGTCTACGCACACCGGACGGCTGTCGTGCATGGCGATTTGCGGAGAGATTATGCGACGCTATACTGCCGTTGCCGGCAGTTGGCATCTGCGCTGGCTTTGAAAGGTGTGGGTGAAGGTGACACGGTTTCAGTGATCGCCCCAAACACGCCTGAGATGCTTGAGCTGCACTTCGGCGTCCCGATGTCGCAGGGGGTGCTCAACACGATCAACACGCGGCTTGACCCGGGGGCAGTCGCCTTCATGCTGAAGTTCGCTGAAGCCAAGGTGCTGTTTGTCGACCGGGCTTTCGCAGACCTCGCCAGGCAGGCCTTAGCGAAAATGACTGTCCAGCCACTCGTGATCGGCATTGATGATGTCCTCGAACCGGAAGGGGAAGTCATCGGCCAGACGGACTATGAAGCGTTCATGACGACTGGTGATCCGGAGTATGACTGGAAAGCACCTGCGGACGAGTGGCAGGCGATCTCGCTCAATTTCACTTCCGGGACGACGGGAAACCCGAAGGGCGTGGTCTATCACCATCGTGGTGCTTACCTGAATGCAATGAGTGCGATCATCGCCTTCAACCTGGGGAGCAGCCCGACGTACTTGTGGACGGTCCCGATGTTTCACTGCAACGGCTGGTGCTGTCCCTGGGCCGTCACCGCAGCGGGAGGAACACACGTCTGCCTGCGAAAAGTCGACCCGGCTCTGATCTATCAGCTGATCCATGAACACAGCGTTTCGCACATGGGGGGCGCCCCGACCGTGATGAATATGTTGCTCAACGCGCCTGCGAGCATGCGTCGCGAGCTTCCTCCGAATGGGGTCAGCATCTCCACCGGAGGGGCAGCCCCGCCCGGCGCTGTCATCGCGGGGATGCAGCGGATCGGTTTTCAGGTGGCTCACCTGTATGGTCTCACCGAGACGTATGGCCCCTCGCACTGGTGTGAGTGGCAGACCGAGTGGGACGGTCTCAATGACGCTCAGCAGATGCAGAAAATGGCAAGACAGGGAGTGCCGTGCTTGACCATCAACGATCACTGCGTCATCGATCCATCAACCGGTGAAGTCGTCCCGGAAGATGGCCGGACGATCGGCGAACTCGTCATGCGGGGCAACACGATCATGAAGGGTTACCTGAAGAACCCCCAAGCGACGCAGGAGGCATTCGAGGGAAGCTGGTTCCACACCGGCGACCTCGCGGTCATGCATCCGGACTACTATGCAGAGATCAAGGACCGTTCCAAGGACATAATCATCTCGGGCGGAGAGAACATTTCGAGCCTCGAGGTCGAAGAACTCCTCTACCAGCACCCACACGTGATGGAAGCCGCTGTCGTCGCACGTCCGGACGAGATGTGGGGGGAAACTCCCTGTGCTTTTGTGTGCCTGAAAGAGGACGCCGATGACTCACTCACGGATGCCATCCTGATTGAGTGGTGCAGGGATCGCATCGCCCACTTCAAATGTCCCAAAACAATCATCTTCGGGCCATTGCCGAAGACATCCACCGGGAAAATCCAGAAGTACGTGCTGCGTGAACGGGTGGGACAGTTAGGGGCGGGAGGGTGAACGAGCGGTGACCGGACTGGCTCATCTGCAAGCGGCGATTGGGGAAAACCTGAATCAGTCGGCCATCTCAACGCGACTGTTATGCATCTTGCGAAACGTCTTCCAGTCGATCACCTCAATTCCAAGTTCGTTGATCTCCGCAATGATCTCCGGGTCCATGAAGATTCGCCGATCCCCATCACGTCGGCTGGAACTGGTCGTAATGTGCTTCAACTCCTCGTTGTCATAGCCGCAGTGAATGATGAGTTGCGTCACCCCCGGCTTGAGTTCGCGAATGCACTCAAGGTAGTTGCCGACGCGATCCTCGTGAGTCTCTCCGCCGTAGAACTGAGCGATTCCGTCCAGCATCGGCAGACCGTGTTTATTGATCACCTTTGATAACTCCTCCCCACGCTCAGCGAGTGCCGGGAATTGTCTGGCAGCTTCTTCGCTGAAGTTACGGGTCCACATCACCGGCAGGTCGTACTCGATCCCCAGATTGACATAGATCTCCAGCAGGTCTGGTCGACTGATCACAGCTCCCATGTGCGTGTCGAGATGAGTTAGCGGCACACCGAACTCCAGGGCTTTGTCGATCTGAGCACGAAGTTCAATCTCAACCTCATGAGCTTTGACGTTGGCAGCCACCTGCTCCACGTTGTCCCACAGAAAGCCTCCCTTGTCGACCAGACTGGGCACCTGATCTCGCGGCGAGACCGGTCCCCAGCGATAGAATTGCCACTCCGAGTTCAGCGTGAGATGGATGCCGTAATCCCCCTCCGGATGCTCTTTCGCATACTCAGCATACTCCGGGAACCAAGGACACGGGACCATGATACTCGCCGACGAAACAATGCCCTGTTCCATCGAATCAATCGTCCCCCGATTCACCGAATGAGACATCCCGGCATCATCCGCATGAATGATGAGATATTTGGTCCCCTCCGCCTGCTCAGATTTCGTCGGCTCGGCTGCGGATGCAAACTGACTGAACCCATTCACCGCAGACAGGGTCAGGCTTACGACAAGTGTGGCTTTGAGCAGCGATGACATGTGAAACTTCTTTAGTGACAAGCAAAGTCAACGTGGACGAAACGTATCGAGGACAGTCAGAATGGAGCATTCAATCCTACCCACTCGTAGGTCGGTTGCAAGAAGCACCGTCGATTTCGACACCGGAAGTCGTCGAGGATGCTAACCAGCCGAAATACTTGATGCTTCGTCAACACCTCATGACCTGGCTGAAGGGCAGCGGTCTCGGGGGCACTGCTGGCGAATTCAATCCACTTGGGGGGGACAATCAAGACTGCAACCATCTGTCGTCTACCGAAATCGCGACTTAAACGCGATCCGCATCACCTGACTTGGGTTGAAGAATGTGAGTCATTCACGGTCGATGTTGATCTCTGCAATTGGCTGGCAACCCTCTACAACGCACCGTGGCCACAAACTGAAGAAATCGTCGCATCAGACAGCGATGCATGCATCGATTTGTATCGTTGGGATCTATCGTTCGCCCACGCCATCACGACACAGGATGCTGATCTATTCGATGGAATGATCGGCGGAAACTCGTCATCGGTTGTGATACCAAGATGACGCAACGACAAGTATGGCAAATGTGGCGGTTCTTTCGCGCATCGATCAAAGTGGGCAACATCGTGGTAGAAGTACGATCGGAACGCTAACCGATGAATAGGGCGTCGGGTGGCATGCTCCCGCGCTGACAGGCAGGTGAGCAAGCTGGTATCGACGCACCCAAGCATGGCGACCCGGCTACCGCCGTGACGCTATGTCACCCAACGCTGCCACTGCAGGTTGCGTGTCCTGCTCAGTCAGTGGATCTTTCGTTCGGCTTGTCAGATGGCCCACAGAATGAAATGGACCGGCCGGTCCGGGGGATGGAACGTCATGAGGTGATCAGGCGGCGCGGCCAGGACCGGGGACTTGTCAGGGATTGCAATCATGACTCCGCCTGTCGCCGTGTCAGCAGGTGGAGCAGCCACAAGTCCACGGGGTGAGACGAGCGAGTATGCTCGCTGCCTCTAATCACCACAGAGGATCGTTCCGTCACCAACAATACGAACGAGGCAGACGAACCTTACAGCGGATTTTGAACTTTTGCAGAGAATGTGACGAGCCTGCGTGGCACAGACATATCTGTCCGTGCCAGACCAATTGCTCTGTAGTTCCGGCAGACAGGAATATCTGCTCCACCCAGCCTCTTCGCAGCAAATCAGGACTTCGGGCAGTCGATGATCCGACGATGACTGGTCACGGTTGAACGCGTTGATCTACAGTGTGAGACCGTGACGTTCACCGAAAGAAAAGCCATGGCGAACTGGATGACAAGCAGACACATCATGCGACACCACTCACGAATCTCTGGACTGGTCATTGTGACGATGGGCCTGCTGCTTTGTCGGCAGGCGTGGGCAATTGAACCCGCCTCGACGGACCGGGTGCATGAGTTGTTCGGTCCGGAGAATCTGGTTGCGTGGTGCATTGTGCCGTTTGATGCCAAGAAACGTGGACCAGCCGAGCGGGCCGAGATGGTTGAACGGCTGGGTTTGAAGCGGGTCGCCTACGACTGGCGGGATGAGCACGTGCCCACTTTCGAGGAAGAGATTCAGGAATATCAGAAGCACGGCATCGAGTTCTTCGCATTCTGGAGCTGGCATGACAGTCTGGCACCGCTGGTGAAGAAGTATGACATCCAACCACAGATCTGGAGTACCTGTCCCTCACCGACGGAGGGATCACAGCCGGAGAAAGTCGTTGCAGCTGCCAATGCCATGTTGCCACTCGTCGAGAAGTGTCGCGAACTCGGACTCTCGCTAGGCCTCTACAATCACGGTGGCTGGGGAGGCGAGCCGGCCAATCTGGTGGCTGTGTGTGAGGAGCTTCGTCAACATCACGACGCCATGCATGTCGGGATCGTCTACAACTTCCATCATGGACACGGGCACATCGATGACTTCGCAGAATCACTGAAGTTGATGCAGCCATATCTGCTCTGCCTCAACATCAACGGCATGACCGACGAGGCGACGGTGTTAGCTGGCCGAGACAAAATCCTGCCCGTCGGCTCCGGTGCTCACGAGCGAGAGATGCTGCATATTGTGGTCGACAGCGGTTACACCGGTCCCATCGGCATCCTTGATCACCGCAGCGAACTTGACGCGAAAGAGAGCCTGCGAGCGAATTTGGAAGGCCTCAAACTCGTCATTGAGGACCTTCACGAGTGAGACAACCGGAACAAGTCCGTCCTGCGTAAGTAGCGGTTTGCACGAGTCAGGTCGAATCGGTCAACTTTCCTAAATAATCGAGTGAATCCTGGGAAGTATCAGCGGTCAAGATGGCGTGTGAGTCGCTATCGGTTTGAATCGAAGCAAGGTATGTTACGGTATTGTTTGGACTTCGGTTATAGCTCGTCGCGTTTAGCTGTGACGTCAAAACTGCATTCACCCCAACAGGTTATTGCGAATCTTCATCGGATATTCCTATTCCAGCCAACCTGTGACTGACCTCCAGAGAGCATCCTTCAAGGATGGACGTGATGACGTCTTCTGACAAGATACCATTGACAACGGATGCAGAACTCGCTGACGGTGAGAGGGCTGAGACATCTCACACCAGGAATGGACGAGCAGTGCAGGGGGCCTGTTCATCCGACCACACGCCGGAAATCAAGTGCATTCCCCACCAGCGATCGGTCCGGCAGCGAGTTCGTGAGGCTGCTGCGTGCACGGCAGAGGGATTCGATCCAACACGCTTGTTTACGACTCTTGAGCTTCAGGAGACCGCTCGAAAACTGCTGACGGAACTCAAGCAGCCGGAGAAGTACCTGGGATACACGATGGTCCTGCTCGGTAGTGCATTCTGGCGTCAACGGTTCATAGCGACACCTTTCAATCGACGCCTCCTCCTGTTGCCGGAGGATGTTCAGCACACACAGTCGTGTCCTCCCGAGTTCGGCTGGTGCGACAGCCCCCAGGGGGAATGTGCAGCCTGTGCCTTCGCGGACTATCGCGAGATTGCAGAACAACTCGGTTACAAGGTGTTGATGACCTCCAGTGCGACCACTGTGCTGACCACTGTCCTGGAAGGACAAATTGAGGGCATCATCGGGATCGCGAATCTTGACGAACTCGAAAAGGCTTTGGAAAAGGTCCTGGTTGTCCGCGTTCCTTCGTATGCAGTCCCACTTGAGCAACACGCGGAGGGGATGTGGCTTGATGATGACTCGGTGCGAGATGTGTTGGAGGTCCATGAGCCGGAGAGGCGCAGGGATGACGGCGGAGCATTCGTATCTCTTGTTCAGGCGGCCAATCAGTTGTTCGCTGACGATCTCGAGCGCCTTCTACCGCGTGGCCGGTATCGTTCCGGGCAATCGGTCCGATCTCCGTTAGAGTTCACGGAAGCTGTTGCATACGACTGGCTGGCACATGGTGGCAAGCGATTTCGACCGTTCATCACACTTGCAGCCTACGATGCGCTGACCAGTGATCGCACGAACCAGGGGGCGAACACTGAGTCAACGACAAACAGATTCCCCGATGCCGTTTGCCGGGTTGCCATCGCGATTGAAGTCTTCCATAAAGCATCGCTCGTCCATGACGATATTCAGGACGACGACCAGTTCCGCTACGGACGCAAGACGCTGCATAGGTCTCATGGCGTTGGACCAGCGATCAACATTGGCGATTACCTTATCGGACTCGGTTATCGTTTGGTGAACGCTTGTCGTGATGACTTGGGTGCGGACGTCGCAGTGGACATTGTGCAGAGCATGTCGGATGCACATATCAAACTCTGTGACGGTCAGGGAGCTGAAATGGCATGGCAATCGGCCCCGGACTGGTCAATGCCGCTGGAGGATGCCCTCGAAATCTACGCACTCAAGACGTCACCCGCCTTTGAAGCTGCACTGTTTGCAGGGCTGAGGATGGCGGGGCCTGTTGACGCGTACGCAACGATGATCCCTGAATTCGCTCGCCATCTGGGAGTGGGTTTTCAGGTCCTCAACGACCTCAAGGATTGGCAAGGAGACGTGGACAACAAACTGATTGCCGGACAGGACGCACTGGCAATCCGTCCGACGGCTCTGTTGTCACTCGCCCTCGAGCGGGCAACGGATCTCCAGCGCGAGGAACTGCGCGAGATTTATGAGTCTACTGGTGATGATGAACAGCGGCTGTCGCGATTGCGTGAGTTGTTCAACGAGTTGGACGTCTTCAGGAGAGCAGAAGCGATTGTCGACGATGCCCGCGACCGCGCATCTGGGCTCGCAATGAATGTCGACTCACAGCCCTTACGACGCCTGTTGAGCTTTCTGGTTGACACCGTATTGGCCCCCGTCGTGGATGAGCAATCGTCTCGTGAGAGAAGAATTCCCGTTGTTGAGTCGATGACATCCGTCTCGTAGCTCCATCAACGGACGTTCCACCATCGAGTTCATAAAGGCATCTCCATACGGCGATGATCGGGCACATTCGGCAGAGTGGAGATGCACTCCTGAACGGCTTGAAAGCCAATCCGCTCGTACAGTGCTTGTGCTCTTGGATTCTCGACAGACACATCCAGTGCGGCCTTGGAGCGACCGGCCCTCCTGCCGATATCCAGAAAGTGCTCGATCAACCGGCGACCGATGCCTCGACCCTGATACTCTGGTACGACCCCCAGATGTCCGATGTAGTTCATCATTCCGCGAGGGGGTTGGATCAGCTGCTCGATCTTGAGTCCTCGCCGAATCACGCGCGGCGTGTATCGGAGTCCATAAAAGGCTCCGATTTGTCGGATGGCTGAGATCATCATCGAGAGAGAGTTTTCGCCCGTGTAGCAGGCTCCGACGCCGACAACCCGGCCATCGTGTACCACAACCGTGTGAATCCGGTATCCATGCTCGCCTGCCCCGTCAGGAAAGACATACTTGAGAAATTCTTGCGTAGACTGTGCCGTGGGATTGGCGAAGACATAATCAAACGCAGCCGGCCCGGAGCTGTAAATCAACGGGACGGCTGCGTCTGTGTCTGATGGTCGTGCTGGGCGGAACTCGAGTTCCATGCGATCATTTCATGCACGTGCTCGAGGCGAGTTCACTTTTCAGGTTGCTTCCGATAACGGCAGCGGCTCGGGAATGAGCATGAACGGAAACACTCGCAGCGGTCGGCCAACCTCAAGATCGTTGCGGTAGATCAGCTGAGCGGCGCGATCGGCAGCAAACTGCAGGGTCGTGAAGTCGAGACCACAGAAGCGGTCGCAATCGGTTTCTGCAGCGACATCGGCGAAGACTTCGCCCGCGGATGCAGCATGGCGGCGAACGCCGTGAATACTGTCCTCTCGGACCTTGATCCCAGCTGCAGCCAGCTTCAGAAGTCCCTTCAGGAAATGGCCAACATTGGTGTCCGGACCTGTTTGACGGAACAGGCGATCCCATTCGTCATGGGCTTCCCAGTAAAATCCGAGGTTGAAATAGTCCAAAGCGATGAGGTACGAACGGTTTTCGGCCCAGTTGGTTTCGGTGAGGGTCTTGGGCGGGCTTGGTTTCCGGTTGTAACTATGACCGTTCGGGTCGCGATAAGGGTGGGGTGTCCCGGAAGCGGGGATGTGCGTGTATGCCGGCAGTTCGTTTGCTGGCAGCAAACGAACAAACTTCTGGGGCGGTTGAACGGTCTGACTCATGTGGGGTTCCTCTAGCCTGATTGTCCGCAAACTGACGTGAGACCGGTCGGCTCTCATGTCTCCTAATTCACGATCAGCTCAACACTTCCGTTGTTGCGTTCATGGACGAACATCCCTGACTTCTCGGAGCCTGACAGACAATCAACTGCGGATTGGCTCGTTACGGGCATCTTGAGCTGGGAGGGAGTGTGAGCTTGCGAGTCGATCTCCTCCGAGCCCGTGCTTCTTCTGGTCGAAGGCCTTGAAATCGACAGAATCCATTTAACGGAATCAGGTGATGAATTGACAAGATGAAAATGAAAATGTGCCTGCTTTTTCCTGAGATTGGGAAGCGGGCGTCACATTGGCCAAAGTCAAACAGGTCTGACACCTCGACAAAATAAGCGAAGTATGACCCTTCCCGTCATCCCTCGTGTCACCGTTTCGTGTGAAGTGATCATGCGTTATATTCGCTCCGACAGACCTTACCGACCTTTGGAGTCACTTCCCCCCATGACGAGCCCCCTTACTGCTGAGAGTCTTCAGGAACTGGCCAAATACGACACACCCACCGTGTGTAACGTCATTGAGTTATGGAACATCCGTCCTCGCAATACGGGCTTTATGGACGGATCGATCCGGGCCTGTTTCCCCGAGATGCCGCCGATGGTCGGATACGCGGTCACCTCGACGTTTCGGAGCATGGCACCGCCGAGGGCGGGAGATGTTTACGCCGGGTTGCAGCAGCAGGCAGAGGCGTTTGCGGAGGCACCAGGTCCGCCGATCGTGGTCTATCAGGACATTGACGAACCGACGATCTCCGCGACATTTGGCGAGGTGATGTGTTCAACGTACAAAGGTTTCGGTGCTCAGGGACTGATCACGTCAGGTGCCGGCCGTGATCTGGAACAGGTGCGGCAGATCGGGTTTCCGGCGTTTACCAACGGGACAATCTGTGCCCACGGCTACTGCCATACGCCTCATGTCAATGTCCCGGTCACGGTGGGAGGAATCTGCATCAATCCGGGCGACCTGCTTCACGGCGATCTGAATGGCGTGACCACGATCCCGCACGAGATCGCCTCCGAAGTTGCAGAGGCATGCCGAGAACTCATGATCGCCGAACAGATCGTGATCGACTACGTGAGAGGAAGCAGCCCAACAGTGCAGGGGCTGACTGAGGCACGCCAGGCGTGCGAAGCTCAAATCAAAACGCTCAGCGAACGGTTGCGAGGATAACAACGACTTGCCAATCAGATTCGGCACATGATCTCATTGCCGCCAGAGAAGCAGCTGGTCAATGGATTGACCATGCTCGTGACGGCGGACTCGCAGGAGCAAAGGCCCGTTTCCCTTGTGAGCAGAGACGATCGCTGAAAACTCTTCGACGCTGCCGATTGGCTGACGGGAGACCTCTGTGATCACGTCATAAAGTTGAAGACTGTCGTTTTGTGACTTTCCTCCGGGTAATGACATCACCACGACTCCGCGCGTGGTCTCACTCAATCCGAGTAGCGGACCGAGTTCACGGTCGACCTCGTGCACCGTGAGGCCGACGTTTTCAATCGGTCCGTCAGTCGGCGCCATTCGCAAGTCTTGAGGCAAGGCACTCTGCGTCCCGAGTTTGGTACGGTCTGTCAGCCTTACCATGATGGTCTCACGGCGACCACCGCGAATAATCACGACGCGTACCGTCCTGTTCAGTTCTGTCAGGCTGACGAGGTGGATCAGATGGCTTTCATCTTCGATGTCGCGGCCGTCGAAGCTGAGGATCAGATCATCAACCTGCAGGCCGGCATCTGCGGCTGGTGACTGCGGCAACACCTTCACGACCCGCGCGCCTCGCTGACGCTCCAGGTTGTACTGATGAGCCTTCTCATCGTTGAAATCCTTGTCCAGCATGACCCCCAGATAGGCTCTTTGGACGTAGCCATGAGCAAGGAGTTGATTAACCACGTTGTAGACGAGATTACTGGGAATGCTGAAACCGATCCCCTCGTTGCCACCGCTGCTGGATGCGATCGCCGTGTTGATGCCTACGATGCGACCGTACATATCGATCAGCGGACCACCGCTGTTTCCGGGGTTGATGGCCGCATCGGTTTGCAGGAAGTCCTGGTTGAGGACGTTGCGAGTCGATCCCAGATTCAGGGAGCGGCGACCTTTGGCACTGATGATGCCGAACGTGATGGACTTGCTCAGCCCGAAAGGGCTCCCCATCGCCAGTACCATATGACCAATATCGAGCGAGTTACTGTCCCCCCACCGGGCCGTCTGCAACCGGTCATCTTTGAGTTTGAGAACGGCAACATCGGTATCGATATCCTCCAGTTTTTCTGAAGGCCGAATCACACGGCCGTCGAACAGCTTGATTTCGATATCATCCAGTTCCGCACCGTTGATCACGTGTTGATTGGTGACCGCATAGACGACCCCCAATTCCTCGGAGCGCATGAGCACGCCTGAACCTGTCTCTTCGATCGTGCCGCCGCCGCGTCCGGTCCGGTGGCTTTGAATGTGCACGAGGCTGGGCGTGACCAGTCGGGCAATCTTTGCAAAATGCTGGCTCGCTTCAATGACTGCCGGCAGAGTAGAAACGTCGTCACTGGGGCCCGAAACCGGGATGATGGATTCGTCCGTCGTGACGGAAGGCACCGCTGTGGGAACCGGGCCCGACTCACCACCCAGGGCATCAGCCGCACGGGTTACGGGAACTGACATTCCCAGAACTGTGAGCGCCAGCATTCCCCGTTTTGCGATCGACCAAGACATCCGCAGTCTCCTTCCGTGGAATCATCGGCAGACCGCCGAATCATGGCACCCTCTCATCAGAGGCATGGCATGATCACGGAGGACCGATCCGGGGCTTCGATTCATCCCTGAATCGAAGCTGGTTTAAACTGGTGATCAGCTGTCGATGTGGAGATCGCTGAGTGTCAATTCCCGGTCTGTTTCTCGGGACTGATACTCGATCGCTGACTCCCAGTCTGCTATGCCGCTTTCGAAGTCTTCTCCGGATTCCTCCTGTTTGCGTTGACATTCAACGCAGGAGGGAGTGTACGGCAATGCTCGTAGTCGGGTGATCGGAATCGACCGGCCACAGAGTTCACATTTTCCGTAACGACCCTCCCGGATCGCCTCAATGGCACGCTCGATCTTGCGGAGTTCGCGGGTTTCCAGTGCAGCAAGTTGGGAGTTGATCTCCTTTTCCGCACCGTCGAAGGCAATATCACCGACATCGCTGGTGCCGGTCCCAGCCGAAGAAGAGGCGTCGACGTGTAATCCCAGCTTGCGACGCAGGTCGTCACGCTGGGTGAGCAGGCGCTGGTGGAGTCTCAACAGGGCATCTTTTCGGGCCATCACTCGTCCTCTAACGATCCAGTGAGATGTGCACCGATGCATCCTGCACTCAGTGTGCATGTGGGTGAGTGGCGGGGTCCTTCCTACCATACTCCGTAATCTGTGGTTGTGAGCCGACTTGATAGAAGTGCAGTAGAAAGTCGGCTCGGCAAGTCAATGCATTCTAGTCGAACGAGGCAAGCCCATTCTGCAAGGACGAGGTGCAGCTTGGGAGGTAAACCACGACGGTGGCGTGTGTTGCGACGATGAAGGCTTTGTCGCAGAAGCAAGGTCCCCGCTGTGGGGAACGAGAGACCACGCGAAGAGCAGCGGGGCCAACAGGTTTTGAGACAACCGTACATCTCTGCGGAGCTGGCGTTAAGAATCTCCGAGACTTCTCAACCGCTCTGACCCGTATAAGTCCCCGAATCTGAAAAGTCGCATGACGTATGGCATGACGTCACGGCGACAGCTGGACCACCATATCAGGGTGTGCTGACACCAGCATGCTCACCCGCCTGTCGGCGTGAGAGCATGCCACCCGGCGTGTCAATTCAGACCTGACGATTCACTGTCAGATTTGATGTCCGTGCATACTGATGGTGAATCACCGAGGTTGTGATAACGGGTCCTGCACGATCGGAGCCGCCTCTTCGATGCGTTGCTCAGCAAAACGATCCTTGCCATTTCAGCCTTGAAGGACCACTGGCCGTGTGGTCGCAATCAGCGACGTCCTTTGGACTTTTTCCGATTCCCGCCTTTGTCTTTGTTCGGATTGTCTCGCTTGGTGATTGTACCGTTGGACGAATTCTTTGCCTCGTCAGCCGCCTCCATCAGACGCTGCAGAAAGCCGGGAGGCTTCGGAGGTTCTTCCTTTGGACCATCGCCACGACCACCCGACGGACCGCTGCCTCCGCGTCCGGGAGCATCGTTGCCTCCCTCGGATGAGTTCTGGTCAGCCGCAGCGTCGGTCGAAGCGCCCCCAGTCAACACCAGCAACTTGCGTTCGATGATCCCCCACGAACTGGACGTGATGAAATAGACACAGAGTCCGGCCGGCATCGTATAGAAGATGTAAAGCATGAAAACGTTCATATACTTCATCATCTGTTGCTGCATCTTCTGTTCGTCCGTCTCCGCAGGCGGCATGAACATCTTCTGCTGGAAGGCGAACAGAGCGACTGTAATGAGAGGCAACAGATTGAAGAACTTCCATCCGACGATCGGAATGGCAAATCCAAACGCGAATAGCTGATCAGGAGCAACGAGATTGTCGACCCAGAGAAACCGGGCCAGCCGCAAGTCGACCGAATTCAGCAGGGCCTGATACAAGCCGAGAAAGATCGGCAACTGCAAGAACATCGGCAGACAGCCTGCGAGCGGATTGAAGCCGTTTTTGGCCATGAACTCGCGATACGCCTGGGCCATCTTCTCCTGGTCGTCTTTGTACTTGGTCCGGATCTCCTGCATCTTGGGCTGGAGTTCCTTCATCCTTTGCTGATTCTGAGCCATCTTCCGCGAGACAGGGAACAGGCAGGCCCGGACGACCACGGTCAGTAGAATGATGGCCAGTCCATACGGAGCCATCATGGTAGTGTGGAAGAAGTCCAGAATCGACAGCATGCCGCGGCTGATGACACTGAACCAGCCGAGCGTCTGAACCCCGCCCGCATCCAGTGGTGCCAGAAGATCGCTGCGTTTGGGGCCAAGAAACAATTGAAAGCTGTGTTTCAACGGTTCATCGGGAGTGAGCTGAAACTTTTCCGAGTGGAGTTCGACGCTGACATCGCTCCAGGCAGAGTTGATGGGATTCTTGTTGACGACCACCGGTCGCGCTTCTGCGAAATAGCGAGACTCCCACTGGTTGCCCTTCGGAAAGAGTAAAGCTGCAAAATACTGGACATCGACGCCCACGTATTTCAGGGGCGACTTCCAGTCCTCAATCTCTTCCGGATCGTTATTTGCGATTGCTTCGTCGGTCTGTTTGACAATCGTCCCGGCTGTCTGCTGAATTGCGGAAACGTCACTGGTATCCCCTACCGTCTCAAGGGCCCCAACTTTAACCTCGATAAATGCACGGGAAGTCTCTTCGTTTTCCAACGGCAAGCCTACGGGTCCCTGGAGCTTATACACTAACTCCTGCGGCTGATCCGTCAGATTGACCACTTCGAGGTCGACATCCACGAGGTAGCCCCGGTAGTCCTGATCCCGTTCCTGGGTGTTCCCCTTGTTGAGATGGAAGTGTTTGTGGACCTCCAGTGTGCCATCCGGTGCGCGATAGCGGAAACTCACCTCCCCTTCAGCGGTTTCTCCGGGAATCATTTCCCAATCGACTTCCGCGAGAGACGTGCCGTACTTCTTCAATTGTTCGTCGATTTTCTCAATCGACATCTGCAAAGTTTTTAGAGAGGTGTTCTGATCATCGCCCAGAACCTTCAGCGGCACATCACGATTGTCGGCCTGTCCATATCGAGGGTCATTGAACTGTGCTAATGGAATTGTGGCACCAGCCGAATCCACGGTCACCTGCAAGAAGTACTCGGACTTTGGATCGAGTGATCCCAGTTCAATTGTCCGGTGCGGGTGCTCGTTGAACTGATCGGGAACCTGCGGCTGTCCCTCTTCACCGTTACCTTCGTCTCCGGCAACGAGGGCCCCCTCTTCAGGCATTCCCTCCGGCTTTTGGTCTTCCTGTTCGGCTACAACTGGCGCGCGGGGCGGGGCTTTGGGGCGTGGAGGAAAGAGACCCGGAAAGAGACGAGGGGCCATCAACATCCACAAGTAGCCGAACGCGATAACGATCGCGGCCTTCAGAAAGAAATTCCGTTGTTCCATGGCTGATCAGCCTGTCTCGTCTCAATGTCTGCATTCAAGGATGAGGACTGCATTCCCACCGGAAGCATGTCGGATTCTGCCACTCTCGGAGACGCCAGGCAAAAGAGCGTTGTCAGGATCACGCGGTTGCGAGATCACCCCGAAGGCTGAATTGAATTCTCTGTGGCGAATTCAGCGGCCGTCACGAAGACGGTCGCCTAAAAAGTTGTCCAACTCCGGAATTGGATAGATCTTGGCGATCGTCTTCTCAAAGTCGTAGGGAACACGGTTGAACGTCACGGTGTTGCCGTCGAGGATGACATAGGACGCCCGGTTGTCGCCATCGCGCGGCTGACCAACCGAGCCAACGTTGATCAGGGTCTTGGCATCCGCGAGGACATATCGCATGTCCAATTCATCAGGCGACATGAAACTCAAGTCCTCGCGGAACACGCCGGGGATATGCGTGTGTCCTTGAAAACAGTGTCTGTCAACAAGAGCAAAAATCCGTTCCATCTTCCGCTGATTGTAGATGTCCTCCGGGAAGACATACTCATTCAACGGATTGCGGGCCGAGCCGTGCACAAACAGCAACTGGTCCTCACGTCGCATTCGCGGGAGTTCGCCAAGGAACTCCCAACGCCGCTCGTTTGCAGTCGCCTGATCCGATTCGAGCATATGACGGGTCCAGAAGATGGCCCGCTCCGCCCCCGCATTGAAGCCTTCCGGGTCGAATAACGCAGCCTGATCGTGGTTCCCCAGGATGGTGACTTTGCATTTCTGCGTCACCAGATCGACACATTCACGCGGATTCGGTCCGTAGCCGACGATGTCCCCGAGACAATAAATCTCGTTGATTCCCTTCGATTCGATATCGGCTAACACCGCCTGGAGGGCTTCCAGGTTTCCGTGAATATCGCTGATGAGTGCTCGCAACGCTTCTGCCTCGACACAAGTTGCTCGACCGGACTCTCCAGCCTGAACAAGAGAGTCGCCGATGCGGACGTATTTTGCTGAACGGAACTGCCCATTCTCAGGACACTTAGGTCAGCCAATCGTGGAAGACCACTATGTCTTCTACTGGAGTGTAGCGCAGTTCCGTCAACCCGGTCAAGCGCCGTCCCAACGACAGTCGATCCGTCCAACAATGCCGTCTCGTGATCCAATCCCGATACGACGTTGTTCGTCACAGCTGAGGAAATGTTGAAGTTCAAATACTGGAGATTGATCTCGCGAGAAAATCGACGGGGAATGAACAGAGATTTCGTTCACACGCCGGGCGAGTGGAAGACTCACGATACGAATCACATCGACGATGTGAGATTGGATCGATGCCCAATTGTCCTGTGAACAGGTTGTGTCGATTCTTCCGATTCAGGTGCCACTGTTGATCTGTGACAACGGGTTTTTCTGCAACTTTGTTGACGCACTGCAACCTGCGACCTAGTTTTCCGTACCTTCTCCCTCAGTTCTCTCAGCTAACTCGACCAGACGACTGACTCATTCCCAGAGCAGCTCGTTGAAGCCGCAGTTCTCCTCAATGTGACATTCTTGTCTATGGACAGACGTTGCCCTGCAACCTTGAAGAATGTCGTCACCCGATCGGTCTCCGGTTCACCGGCGATCGATTGACTCCATTTACTTGAGGACAATCCATCCGAACGGGGCCTAACGTCGTCGCCATCAGGCTGCCGAACCCGGCAGCAGAGCAACGACACGCTATCCGTTCGCGGACCGAGAGAGGCTGCATCACATGTCTAACCACGGATCTCTGCTTGTTGTTGACGACGATCGGAACATTTGCGAGGCGATGGCCGATTACCTGCGTGAGCTGGGGCATCGCACGGAAACAGCGGTCAACTGTCATGAAGCGATCAAACGGATGGACGAGTACCCATTCGAGGTTGTCGTCTGTGATGTCAACCTCCCCGACCAGGATGGTTTTCATCTGCTGGAATGGGCTCGGAAGAGCAAACCGGAGACTGCGATCATCCTGCTCACAGGCTACGGCACCATCGAGAGTGCGGTGGAGGCCATCCGCCTCGGAGCATTCGATTATCTGACCAAACCCGTCATCGATGACGAACTCAACTTCTCGATTCAACGTGCACTGGGGCAGCGCAAGATTGTTGAAGAGAACAAGAAGCTCAAAGAGAAACTCGACGACAAGTTCGGACTCAACAACATCATCGGCCGCGATTACCGCATGACCAAGATGTTCGATCTGATCGAGAGTGTCGCTGACACGAGGACCACGGTGCTGATCCTTGGTGAAAATGGGACCGGCAAAACAATTACCGCCCGGGCACTTCACCAGTTGAGCGATCGCCGGGACGCTCCGTTCATCGAGGTCGCCTGCGGAGCACTGCCGGATTCGCTCCTTGAGAGTGAACTCTTCGGACACGTACAGGGAGCCTTCACGGGAGCCACTCACAACAAGGTCGGCAAATTCCTTCAGGCAAACGGCGGGACCATCTTCCTCGATGAAATTGGCACGGCTTCGCCCAGCCTGCAAGTCAAACTGCTCAGAGTCCTGCAGGACCGGGAGTTTGAACCGGTCGGAGGCAACGAGACCCAAAAGGTCGACGTCCGGCTCATCCTCGCGACGAACGAGAATCTCGAAGAGCGCGTGAAGAGAGGCGAGTTCCGACAAGACCTGTTCTACCGCATCAATGTCATCAGCGTGACCCAACCACCGCTACGTGAGAGAATGGGAGACATCCCGTTGCTCGTCGACCACTACGTCAAGCATTTCAATGACCAGACCGGCAAGCACTTGCAGGGATTCCACGACGATGCCTTGCATCTCCTGCAACAGTATCGCTGGCCGGGCAACGTTCGCGAACTCGTCAACGTCGTCGAGCGAGCGGTTGTGCTGGCAAAATCCAACATGGTCATGATCAACGATCTGCCCGAGGCAATCCGCAGCCACATTATGACACCCGACGTCGCTGGTCATCTGAACGGCGGCTCGCTCAAATCCGCCCTGGCAAATCCCGAGCGCCAGATCATCATCGAAGCCTTGGAGAGCAACGGCTGGAACCGTCAGGACACCGCCAAACTTCTGGGCATCAACCGGACGACGCTCTACAAGAAGATGAAAAAGTACGAAATCAGCTTCGAGAAGCAGGTTGGCTACTAAGCATCTGGAATCAAACCCTGAATCCCGAAACGCCGGTGGACTCTCCCCCGGCGTTTTTTCCACGTTGGGTTTGAGCTTTGCCTGTCGGAGAGAGGCAGTCGCAATCAGGGGGATCCCTGCGAGATGACAGGGGCTCCGTTAGACTCGGTTCACGAAGTGTCCAGCGTCAAATCGGTGAAAACAGGCTGACTTTTCCGACTGTGTCGACCGACGTCTCCACTCAAAAATGATGCGTGAATGTCAACCTTTCCGGCTCGTGAGGATTGACTCAATCCGGCCTGCAGAATCAGTCGATTCGGAGAAAAGGTTGAATCCAGAATCCGAGCATTCCTAGAATTCATGAGTGGTCAGGCGGTCGAACTGGCCCTGTCGTCAGGAATGATTCGTATCCTCTGGTTTGACGTTTCGCCTTTTTGTGGAAACATTCCATGTCAGCCATTGTGTGCCACCATCGGCTCGTTTGCAGCGTAGAGTCTTCACCATTCTGGCGATTGACAGACGGTTGCGTTTGTATCGAGCCGGCGTGAGGCCGGTTTCTCAAAAGGCGAGACCTCTTTCTTCTTACTGTGTGATTCAGTGACACCCGGCAGACGACATCCTGCCCGCCTCTCTTTCCCGCGTCCAAAGTACACATCGACGCATCAAGGAACTCCATCATGGCGACGGATTTTCGACGTAAGGAACAATTGTCAGAACTGACCGATCTCATTGTCGACAGCTATCAGGACATCGGCACCATCAATCATCTGGGGCACTGCCCGCTGCCGAGTTCACTTGAGATCGTCGAGGTGCTTCAGGACCTGACCGAGATTCTGTATCCGGGATATCGCCGACGTCAGAACCTCCACATGGGGAACGTGACGTATTATGTCGGCGACCTCATTGATGGACTGCACGATCGCCTCACGCAACAGATCGCGCGGGCACTCCGCTTCGAATTCGATCGTCTGCACGGCTCGGATTGTGACAAGAAGAAGGCCATCGACTTCGAGGCCCAAGGCCAGGAACTGGCTATCAACTTCCTGGAATGTCTGCCTGAACTCCGGCGGATGCTCGCCCTGGATGTGCAGGCAGCCTACGAGGGCGATCCGGCAGCATGCGGGCTGGATGAGATCATTTTCTGCTATCCCGGCCTGGAGGCGATCACGGTCCATCGCATCGCTCATGAACTCCATCGACGCAAAGTCCCGTTGATCCCGCGCATCATGTCAGAGTGGGTCCACAGCCGGACCGGCATCGATATCCACCCGGGTGCGCAGATTGGCCCCTCTTTTTTCATCGATCACGGAACCGGAGTAGTCATCGGTGAAACGTGTGAGATCGCAGGACACGTCAAGATCTATCAAAGCGTGACCCTGGGAGCCCTGAGTTTTCCGCGAGACGAACAGGGGAACATCGTCCGGAATACCAAGCGTCACCCGACTATTGAAGAGGGCGTAGTGATCTACTCCAACGCCACGGTCCTGGGAGGGGACACTGTGATTGGTGCGAACTCGGTGATCGGAGCCGGTGTTTCGCTCACGAGAAGCGTGGAGCCCAATACAATCGTCACGGTGGAGAAACCATCCCTGCGATTCCGCGAGGCCTCTTAGGGAACTCGCAAAGCGAACGTGTCGAGAAGCCTTCCTGACGTTCAGCGCCGTCTTCAGATCCAATGAAAGACGCGGGGCAGCGGAAGGCTACCTCCACGCGCACCTGGGAACTAATGCTTAGGGCTGCTCGGTCTCCCGCCTGACCCGGTTCACACGGACCCACCGCACGGGAGGCAGCCTTCTGGTGCCCCGCGCACTTTCCACTGAATTCGATGTCGCAGGCTATCGCATCGCAGCAGTGGATGCAAACCTCAACGGCACACTGATATGATAGTCGCGAAATACCCTAACCTTCAGCGAATTTATCAGTCCTGTGACCGAACAATCTGGACACTACACTGTTCTTGCACGCCGCTTTCGCCCGCAGACCTTTGATGAGGTCGTTGGACAGGAGCGAATCGGCCAGGCGCTCCGCAACGCCATCGCGTCCGATCGCGTCGCCCACGCCTACCTGTTCACCGGAGCCCGCGGGGTCGGCAAGACGTCAACAGCACGCATCTTTGCGAAAGCGCTTAACTGTCCGCACGTGAAGGATGCGGTTCCGTGCAATGAGTGTGAGGTCTGCCGGTCGATCGCAGCGGGAAGCGACGTCGACGTGCTGGAGATCGACGGGGCATCCAATCGCGGGATCGATGACATTCGCTCGCTGCGAGCGAACGTGAACGTCAAGTCGATGCGGTCCCCTTACAAGGTCTACATCATTGACGAAGTTCACATGCTGACCAAGGAGGCCTTCAACGCACTGCTGAAGACTCTGGAGGAGCCGCCTCCGCGCGTCAAATTCATCTTTTGCACGACGGAACCGAACAAGGTTCCCGACACCATACTCTCCCGCTGCCAACGATTTGACTTTGGCACAATTGCATCGGATTCGATCAAGGGGCGGTTGGCCAGTATTGCCGCAGCCGAGGGAGTCGAGGTGGCTGACGAGGCACTCGATCTGATTGCCCGCAGGGCAGCCGGATCGATGCGGGACAGCCAGTCACTTTTCGATCAACTCCTCGCTTTCGGCGGTGAACAGATTACA
>JAGQQG010000048.1 GCA_020426325.1 Planctomycetaceae bacterium
CTTCAGCAGCAACTGGTCAGCCAGCGTACTCTTGCCGTGGTCAATGTGGGCAACAATCGAAAAGTTACGAATAAACTCGGGGGACATAGATCGGGGATCGGGGATCGGGTTTCGGCGTTCGGGTGTCGGGACGACAGGGCAGGGCAGACGGTGATCCAGTGACTCACATCGGGTCGGAGATTATAGGGATCGTGGGTCACTCCGCACAGAGCGAAGCGTTAAGCGTATTCCTGTTTGCAAGTGGTATTTTACCACAGAGGCACTGAGACACGGAGGTCATCATCGGTGTGATCGTGGCGGATTCTTCACAGTTGTGTCAATCAGGTTGCGGAGGAATTGGCAAGTGTTTCTGCCCCATTCTCCGTGACTCAGTGTCTCCGTGGTGAAACCATCTTTTTGCATTCCAGAAGCGTAGAGGGTGTTGCCAGAGCCGTACGTTTTCAGTCGCATTCATTGCAGTGTCGAAGAATCGCTGCGACACTGCAATGATCCAATCCAACAGAGGGAACTTGTCATGTCCAAGTCTGTAAAACCGATTCCTGACGGGTATCACTCGGTGACACCCTACCTGGTTGTCAAAGGGGCAGCGGCGGCGATTGATTTCTACAAGCGGGCTTTTGGTGCGATCGAGTTACTGCGGCTGGAGGGGCCAAACGGGATCATCGGCCATGCGGAGGTGAAGATCGGGGACTCGCCCGTGATGCTCGCGGACGAACACCCGGACCACGGTGCTCTGAGCCCGGACTCGATCGGTGGTTCGCCGATCAGCCTGATGGTTTACGTGGAGGGTGTGGATGCGGTGTTCGCCCAGGCACTTGAAGCGGGGGCCACGGAAATTCGCCCGGTCCAGAACCAGTTCTACGGCGACCGCTCGGGGATGCTGAAAGATCCGTTCGGTCATACCTGGAATATCGCCACGCATGTTGAAGACGTACCGGAGGACGAGATCGCAGAGCGAGCGAAAGCCGCAATGTCCGATGGTCAATGAGATCCGGAAAGATTCTCAACGATGCTGAGAGCGACAAGCCTGATCGTCGTGTCCGCCCTGATGAGTCTGATCGCCAGTGAGGCGACATACGCGGTCGATCGGCCGAACATCATATTTGTGATGATCGATGATCTCGGCCCCGAGTGGGTGAACTGTTACGGGGCGGAGGATATTGAGACGCCCCACATTGATTCACTGGCAGCGTCGGGGATGAAGTTTCTGAATGCGTACTCGATGCCGCAGTGTACACCGACGCGTGCGACGTTGCTCACCGGACAGTACCCGTTTCGACATGGCTGGGTGAACCACTGGGACGTGCCTCGCTGGGGGGCAGGCTGTCACTTCGACGCGAAGTACAACGTGACGTTTGCGCGGCAGCTGAAGTCGGTCGGTTACATGACGGGCATCGCGGGTAAGTGGCAGATCAACGACTTCCGCGTTCAACCGGGCGTGCTCAAAGAACACGGGTTCGACGAATGGTGCATGTGGACCGGCTTCGAAACGGACAACCCGCCGAGTGCAGAACGGTACTGGGACCCTTACGTGTTTCAAAACGTGACCGGTCCCGGCTACGAGGGGCCAACTTTGAACATTCGCCACATCGAGGCTGACGGTCCGAGAGTGGCAGGGACGTATAGCGAACGGTTCGGTCCAGATGTGTACAACGCGTTCTGCTGTGACTTCGTGGGACGACACAAGGATGAGCCGTTTCTCCTGTACTATCCGATGTGCCTGACACACGGTCCACTTGTTCACACGCCCGACGAACCGGATGAGTCAGATAAACTCGCCAAACACAAAGCGATGGTGCGGTACACAGACAAGTTGATCGGTCGAATTGTTGACGCGATTGATGCTGCGGGTGTTCGGGAGCGGACGATCCTCATCATCACGACCGACAACGGCACGAGCGGTGGTCTCACCGGTCACATGAGCGGACGAGCGGTGCAGGGGGGTAAAGGGAAGGTCACAGAAAACGGTGTGCGAGAGCCGTTCATTGCGAACTGTCCGAGCATCGTACCTGCAGGGGTCGAGACGGAATGTCTGACGGACTTCACCGATCTGTTACCGACATTCTGTGAACTCGCCGGAGCACCACTGCCGGAGGGTGTGACGCTTGACGGAAAGTCGATCGCTCCCGTGCTGCTGGGCAAAGCGGACGACGGTCCGCGGGAGTGGATCATGGCGATGGGGCATGGTCCTGCACGGCTGGATGAGCAGGGGGTACGGCCGGTCGTCGATTTCACGCATCGTGTCATTCGTAACAAGCGGTTCAAGGTTCATGTCAGCGACGATCGTGAAATCACCGCGTTGTATGATCTCATTGACGACCCGGCTGAGGAGAGAAATCTGATCGCCAGCACGATGCCCCTCCATCGGAAGGCGATCAAAAGACTGACCTCTGCACTCGAATCAATGCCCGCTAAGGACGCTCGACCGCAGTACGATGCCACTCCGCCTCAACGATGGGACCAACGTCCGGAATGATGCATCGGTCTGCCTAAAGTCAACAAGAGGTTGTGTCGACATTGCTGACGCTTCCGATGCCGTCATTCATCGGGTACATAGGAATCACATTTCAACACAACGTTCACACTTCCACACAGGAGATCGAGATGAGACTGTTCATAATTTTGGCCATGTTTGTGTCGCTGGTCGGATTTGCCGGATGCTCCGAGCAAACAAAGCAGGAGGCGAGCGAAGCTGCTGAGGCAACAGGCGAAGCAATCGAAAGTGCTGTGGATGACGCGGCACAGAACACGGAAGCCGCTGCTGAGGCCGTGCAGGATGCCATTCACGAGCATGACAAAGACGGCGACGAACAATGATTCGAGCAACCAATCGCATTCGATAAACAGCACTGGCATATCTCCGAGGAGGATCGTGTGAATATCCGTCCGTACTTCTGCACGATCCTTCTCCTGAGCATGTGGCCTTGGAACGTCGCTGTTGAAGCGGCGGATCGACCGAACGTGCTGATCCTGTTTGCGGATGATCAGCGCCCCGATGCCGTACATGCCTTCGGAAACGAGGTCATTCAGACACCGAACATTGATTCGCTCGTTCAGGAAGGGTTTCGGTTTGAGCGGGCGTATTGCATGGGGTCGATGACAGGTGCAGTTTGTGTCCCCAGCCGGGCCATGCTGAACAGCGGCCGCAGCCTGTTCCGCGTCGATCACAAGCTCTTGGGGATTCCAACTGCCGGGGAGACGTTCGGTCAGCAGGGATACGTGACGTTTGGCACGGGAAAGTGGCACAACGGAGCCGAGTCATTCCTGCGAAGCTTTCAACAGGGGACAGCCGTCTTCCTCGGCGGGATGAACGATCACACGAAGGTGCCACTCGTTGACGTCGCCAACGGCGAGATGACCAACAAGCGAGTGGGAGACGGGTTCTCCAGTACATTGTTCGCCGATGCAGCGGTTGATTTTCTGAAGTCGCAGGACAGCGAGAAACCGTTCTATGCGTACGTGGCCTTCACAGCACCGCACGATCCACGGCAGTTCCCCGATGAGGTAGCGGACTTGTATCCGCCGGAGGAGATGGCAATGCCGGTGAACTATCTGCCGCAGCATCCTTTCTTCAACGGTTGGATGACCGGCCGGGACGAAACCCTTGCTCCGTGGCCGCGCACAAAAACGATCATTCGGCACCAACTGGCCGAGTATTACCGGATGATCACCCATCTCGATCAGCAGATCGGTCGCGTTTTGCAGGCATTGGAAGAGAGTGGACAAGCCGACAACACAATCATCGTCTATGCAGCTGATCATGGACTCGCTCTCGGCAGTCATGGCTTGCTGGGCAAACAGAGTGTTTACGAACACAGCATGGGGACTCCATTGGTGCTCAAAGGGCCGGGGATTTCTGCGGAGCGGTCCAGCCGCGCCTTCGCGTATCTGTTTGATATCTTCCCGAGCCTGTGCCAACTGACGGGCGTCACACCTCCGGAGGGAGTCGAGGGAAAGAGCCTTGTCCCCATCTGGCAGGGCCGGAGCCACTCCGTGCGGCCGAGTATCTTTCTGGCCTATGAGACGTTCATGCGGGCAATTCGCACCGACCGCTGGAAGCTCATCCGATATCCACACATCAATCGCACACAGTTGTTTGATCTGGAGAACGATCCGTTCGAACTGCACGATCTGGCGAACGACCATCGACAGGCACAGCGGGTGGCTGACATGTTCGCACTGCTGGAACAAGCTCAAGTCGACTACGGAGACACGCTGCCACTCACGTCGAAAGATCCGGTTGATGACTACATCGACCTGACCGGACATAAGCGCAAACCTGATCAACATCAGCCGGAATGGATCGTCCGCAAGTATTTCGAACTGGAGGGTTGGGACTGGCAGGACAGTGAATAGCTCTTGTCTGTTACGGAAACAAACAGCTGATGCCTCAAGTGCACTTCACTCCGAATCTCAAAAAACATCTCGACTGTCCACCGACAGAAGTGGTCGGACGAACGGTCCGTGAGGCGTTGGATGTCGTCTTCGCTGAAAATCGACGGCTGCGCGGGTATATTCTCGATGATCAGTCACGACTGCGCAAGCATGTGACAATCTTTGTCGATAATCAAATGATCCGGGATCGAAGCCATCTCAGCGATGCCGTCACCTCAGAGAGTGAGATTTACGTGATGCAGGCGCTCTCGGGAGGCTGATGATTCACCGAATCCAAGATTGCCCGCATCTGTGCGATGCGAATCAGGATAAACCGACGCGAACAGAAACCTTTAAGGAGACCAAGGGGCAGCTGATTTTATGACGAATTTCCTCGACGACGATTACGATCCCGGCTCTGGACCTCAACCGGGAGGCAGCAACAAAGCACTCATGATTGGGGTCTTCGCGGGCGTGGGCCTGCTGGTGTGTCTCCTGTGTTGCGGTGGGGGAATCGCGTTCTTCTATTTCGGCACCAGCGTGCTGGCTGAAGAAATACGGAATGAGCTGAAAGTCAATCCGGTGGTGCAGGAAAAAGTCGGCAACATCAAAGAGTTGGAGATCGACTGGATCAAGTCGGGAGCCGCTGATGGTGAAGACGATTTCGTTCTGCGAATCTTCGGAGACAAGGCAAGCGGATACGTCACCGTCGAGTCCATCACCGATATCGACGGAAATGAAGAAGTTGTCAGCGGCACTCTGGAACTGGATTCCGGCGAGACGTTCGACCTGTTTCCTGAGGAAGATTCTTCGGAACTGCCTGTCGAACCCGAGTAACGCGCGGGTGAAATTGACGTCACTTGCAAATCAAACAGAGAAACAACATGAGCAATCGATTATACGTCGGCACCCGGAAAGGTCTGTTCGTTCTTGAACGTCGCGATCAGGGTTGGGAGATTGCGACGGTTCATTTCCTCGGCGAGCCGGCGACAATGTTTCTGCAGGACCCGCGGGACGGGTGGCTGTACACAACGCTCACACTCGGTCACTTCGGAGCCAAGCTGCATCGTTCGGGTGACGGCGGCAAGACGTGGGAAGAGTGTGGCGTCCCGGTCATTCCCGCAGGGGCAGAAGTCCCGATGATGGTCTTCGACGAAACCGGGATGCCAGTATCGCCAGCCCCGCAGAAGGCTGCGAGTCTCAGCGAAATCTGGTCACTCGAAACTGGCGGGGCGGATGAGCCGGAAGTGCTTTGGGCAGGGACGATCCCCGCTGCCTTGTATCGTTCGACCGACCGTGGTTCGAGTTGGGAACTGGTTGAGTCGCTGTTCAATGTTGAAGAACGGATGAAATGGTTCGGCGGGGGCAAGGATGATGCCGGGCTGCATACGATCTGCGTCGACCCTCGGGACAGCCGACATGTGACCATCGCGATCTCCGCTGGCGGTGTGTGGGAGACCCGTGATGCGGGCGAGAGTTGGACCAATATCGGACAAGGCCTGCGTCAGGATTACGTGCCCCCCGACCTCGCCTACGCGACCGACACACAGGACGCACATCGTCTGGCCTTCTCCGCAGCCGATCCCGACGTGATGTGGGTCCAGCACCACAACGGCATCTTTCACTCAACCGACAACGGAAAAAACTTCCGTGAGATTGAGGACGTGTCCCCCTCCGTATTCGGCTTTGCGGTCTGTGCCCACCCGCACGATCCCAGGACGGCCTGGTTCGTACCGGGAGAGAAGGACCAGTGCCGGATTCCGGTCGACGGAAAGATGGTCGTCACGCGCACGCGTGATCGTGGCGAAACATTCGAGGCACTCCGCGAAGGACTGCCGCAGGAGCACTGCTATGACCTCGTGTTTCGTCACGGACTCGACGTGGACGCAACCGGAGACCGACTCGTCATGGGGTCATCGACCGGCGGCCTGTGGGTCAGCGAGAACAGCGGCGACACCTGGACATGTGTGTCGAACACCTTGCCACAGATCTACTGCGTGCGGTTCGCGCGATAATGTGTCGTCATGTTGGAACGAACTACTTTACACGCACGGAAAACAAAAGGTGCATTATGCCAAAGGGACACCCGTTTTATATGCTTTGGTCGGGAGCATTAAATTTTGGAGACACGCCGGGCGTGTTTACGAATGCCCAGTTCGTGGGTCTACTAGTTCAGCTTCCAGTGACATTGACATTTGTTCCTGATGATGACTCGCCGATACGGTTTCTACTTCGAACAACTGATGTGGAAATCTTTAACGACAAGAAGCACCCAGTCTACTGGGACTGGCTCCCCGGCGCACCCCTGCCGAATCCCGTTGGCTTCATTGATGATACTGAACTCATTCCTGGCCGCCCGGAGTACCATCAGTTGGCGGTACCTCCTCATAACGCTCAGCTGGGACCGCATACGATCACGATTCTGGTCAATCCGGAGGTTTCGGCAGGCCTCAAGGATGACTTCGTTCTCGAACGAGTAGAAGCTCACGACACGATTGGTGCGAAGATCGGTTGGTAAGGTGGCAGCATAACCAAGCCATGCACGCGATCGGGCGTGTTTGACAGGGAGGCCTCACTCGCGCGTCACGGGTGAAGGCTCTCGTTATCGATTAGCTGTAGATTTCAAATGTGCGGCTCAACGAACACTATGCGGCCTTCGCGGTCAATTCAAAGATGCCGCAACCGTAGCAGAGGTTGTAAGACTGCTCGAAGTCGAGCGTGTCTGGCTCGACGTGAGGGTGCAGGTTGCCGTCGTCGCCGACATACGAGAAGGTGTCGATGTCGAAGTCGTCTTTGAGCAACGACCGCAAATAAGGCAGCGAGAACACGCGATGAGCGTTGAACTCAATTCGTTGCTGGTTCGAGATGGGAGTCGACAGATACAGTCGCCCGCCCGTTTTGAGCATGCGGCGAAGATTGCGCAGACCTCGGAGGTGGCCTTCAAAATCCATCGGGTCGCCGTATCGTCCCAATCCAAAATGTTCGATGGCATGTAAACAGGAGAGGGAGTCAGTCGTCTCGACGAGTTCTGCTGGAAGCTCGGCCATCAGGTCGGCACAGAGAAAACGAATGTTGGGTGTCGTGCTCGTGAGCTGACGAACGTCGATCGCTTCGATCTCGCGAAAGGACGCAACGTGGGCCACGAAGCCATCGACACGTGAGCCGACATCGATGTGTCTCTGAGGAGATCGGGCGAAGATCTTCTGAGCAACAAACAGGTCCTGATGGAAGTAGTGTCCGTTCGCACTGCCGGCCGGCTTCGACTTTTCATCGAGAACAGGGAACAGCGTCCCGAACTGAAACGGCTCCTTGGACGCACGGGCTTCGCGGCGGAGTTGCCGGTATCCGCTCACGTATCCCGGCAGTCGTCCCACATTCCGCACGAGGCGTTTAGGCTCAAAACCTGAGAGGCGTCCGAGTCTGCGAATGCTTTTATGGATACTCATGAGCGTCTCTTATGATTGACAGAGCGTTGGGCTGTGAGAGATCTGCTGATCCTGGTCAAGCAGCTCTCTTTCGTGCGAGGAAGTTCGTCGTCACGAACTGTTCGTGTACTTCTCGGTATCGGGGCATTTGTCGGAAAAAACCACGTGGGGTGATCCGATACAACTGCATCCCCTGATCGCGGAAGAACTGGTAGAAGTCGCGAAAGTACGTGCGCGAGTCGATGTTGCAACCGCCGAACTCGAACGTAACTGCGTCGATGCGGCTCTCGACGAACATTCGCTTCGCTCCGGCGAGCACGTCCTGCTCGTGGCCTTCAACGTCGATCTTGAGCAGGTGAATGTGTCTGATATCGTGCTCGTCGCAGTAGTCGTCAAGCGTGCGTACATCGACCTGTTGGGAAAGTTCCATCGAACGGTCGAAGTGCGAGAGGTCTCGCTTTGTCAGCGAACTGAGGCCGGACGCAGGCACGTCTGAGTAGAGTGTCGCTATGCCTCGCTCGGCCCCGAGGGCGACGTTGTTCAATCGGACTTTTTTCGTCTCTCCGAATTTTGAAGAGAGTTGCGAGAAGGCTTCGCGACCCGGCTCGAAGCTGTGCAGATCGATCCGCGAGTTGTCACATTGTTCGTGAATGAGTGTTGCGAACTGGCCGACGTTGGCACCGACGTCGAACACGCACAAACGCTCAGCGGGATGCTCATTGATCATCCGCACGAGACCAAGCTCGCCGCTGGTGCTGACCTTGGTGCCGGCACCGATTCCCATCAGGTAGTGGGAGAACTTGACGTTATATTCCAACAGACGTTGAGAGACGTCGTTGCCGGTGAACAGCGAACAGGCTCGCTTGAGGACTGACATGCAAAACTCCGCTCGACCCCGAGTTGAGTGGGAAAACGAGCGGAGTTATAGGTTTTTCTGCCGAATCAGGTCTAGGCGGCCTTTTTCGCGAACTTTTGGACTTCATTCGCCACTTTTCGTCCGTAGGTGTGCCGGGCGATCAGGGTTGTGGCTCGATTCAGCATCGTGGGGAGCATGGGCATGGGCCGCAACACGTCGATGATCAACACGCAGCGGACGCCGTTACTGTGATTGATGACTTCGTGCAGATGCGAATCATCGAACAGGACCGCCTCGCCCAGCTTCCAGGTGTACGGCTGATGGTTCACGACGATACAAGGGGGGTTGTGCTCCGGTACGCGAAGGGCCAGATGATAACGGAGATAACCGAGGTAAGGCCCTTCATGTGCCGGGATCGACTTCCCCGGATCGAGGATCGAAAAGAAGGCCTGAATGACATTTGGCACCCGGGCGACCGCAGCACACGTCCTGGGGAACCGCTGACGATTGACGTCCACACGATGGCCGAGGATCTCCAGCATACAGACGTTCCAGTTGTGTGCCGTCGTATCGGAGATTTTGGCCTCACCCGCATCCACATCGTGGTAGCGCGGCAGGCGTGTTTCGGACTGGAGCAGATCCTCGAGTTCCTCCCGGATCTCGGGAAAGCACTCCGTCACTCTGTTGAGTTCGGGATAGGTCTCATTGATATCAAAGAAAGTCGGCCGCTTCTCATACCCGACGTACGGAGCATAACAGCCATTCACCATCGACTTGAAAATATGATAATCCACGACGGCCTCCTTGAGCCGCAAGATGAGCGGAGTCTAGAACGGTCCCTGAGTGGGAGAGGGAACGGAAGCTAGCAAAAACCCCATCACGCCGTGAACGTGACTCAGAATCGAACCAGGCGAGCAACACAAGCCATGATTCTGCCAAGTTTCGACGTCACTCTGAGTTATGGCAATCGGGCCTGTCGATGCCCTAAATAGAGGCGTCTCAAGTTTCCGCAAGAACTGCTTGTTGCATGGGCTCGAAAGCTGTTCGGCAGGTCAGGTCTGCCGCGTCTCCAACGTCTCCCAGCGAGCAAACAACGTTTCGAGTTGCGAATTCAACTCCTGCAAGCGGGCGTTCACGTCGGCGATGACGGAGCCTTCCTGTTTGAAGAACGTCGGGCTGGCCATCTGTTCGTGAAGCTCAGCGACTTCCTGTTCGAGTTCATGGATCTGTTCAGGAAGTGCTTCGAGTTCCTTCTGTTCCTTGAAACTGAGTTTGGCGGGTTTGCGATCCGGGGAAGCCGTCGTCCTCTCAACTTTTGTAGTCGGCGGGTCCGGCTCGCTGTGAACGGCTGACTGCTCGCCGCGTTGCCGGACGTAGTCGTCATAGCCTCCGTCGTACTCCTTCACCACGCCATCCCCCTCAAAGGCAAGCGTACTGGTCACCACGTTGTTGAGGAAGGCGCGGTCGTGACTGACCAGCAGCAGGGTGCCGGAGTAATCGGCCACGAGTTCTTCCAGCAGTTCGAGCGTCTCGGTGTCGAGATCGTTCGTTGGTTCGTCGAGGACCATCACGTTGGAAGGGCGTTTGAAGATACGAGCCAGTAGTAGCCGGTTGCGTTCACCTCCGGAGAGGTAGCGGGCAGGTCGGCGGGCGCGCTCGGGAGTGAACAGGAAGTCCTGCAGGTAACCGATGACATGCTTGGATTTGCCGTTGATGAGGAGCGTGTCCTGACCCTCGCCCACGTTCTCTGCAACCGTCTGTTCCTCGTTGATCTGCTCGCGGAGCTGATCGAAGTAGATCACCTCCAAATTCGTCCCGTGCCGCACGGAGCCGGACGTCGGTTCGAGGTCGCCCAGCAGTAACTTCAGGAGTGTCGTTTTTCCAGTCCCGTTGGGGCCGATGATGCCAATCTTGTCGCCGCGCGTAATCAGCATCGACAGGTCCTGCACAACGGGTTGCTGACCATCGCCGTATGTGAATGTCAGGTTCTTCGTCTCGATGACGAGCCGTCCGGAGCGTTCAGCTTCTCCTGCCTGCATGCGCACATTGCCAAGTTTCTCGCGGCGCTGTCGGCGTTCGTCCCGCATCTTGACGAGTGCCCGCACGCGACCTTCGTTGCGGGTCCGGCGGGCCTTGATCCCCTGGCGAATCCAGACCTCCTCTTCGGCCAGCTTGCGATCGAACGCCGCGTTCTGCTTCTCCTCAGCATCCAAAGCCTGCTGCTTGCGTTTGAGGAACGTGTTGTAGTCACAGGTCCAGTCGAACAGACGAGCCCGGTCGACCTCGATGATCCGCGTGGCCAGCGACTGCAGGAACACCCGGTCGTGGGTCACAAAGACCAGCGTCCCCTGATATGCCTTGAGAAAACCTTCCAGCCAGGAAATGGACTCGATGTCGAGATGGTTCGTCGGTTCATCGAGGAGCAGAATGCCCGGTTCGAGCACAAGAGCGCGGGCGAGCAGTGTACGACGTTTCATGCCGGACGACAGAGTCGCGAACCGATCAGTACCGTCCAGCGACATGCGGGAGAGTACGACCTCGACCGCCCGTTCGATCTGCCATTCGTCGAGATCGGCGTCGGCAGCCCCGCCCGCGATGACTTCCGAGACCGTGTGATCGCTGCCGTCGGGGACTTCCTGAATCAGCCGGGCGATCCGGACCCCATTCGCCGGCTTGACCAGACCTTCGTCCGGAGCGATTTCACCGGCCATAATCTTCATCAGAGTCGATTTGCCGGCACCGTTGCGGCCGAGGAGGCCAATCCGTTCCCCCATGTCGATTTCCAGATCGACCCCATCCAACAAGGGCTCCCCGCCAAACGAGAAACGGACATCACGGAGACTGAGCAGAGACATGAGAGCGTACGAAACCATTCCAGCGGATCGGGACCAACAGGAATTGCTTCTAACGTGTCCGTGTCGTTTTGACCAGCGGTGATCTCAGATCGCCTCGCTGCCAACCCGTTTCAGAATCTCGCAGAGCATAGCCGTCTGTTTTTCGGTGTGGTCATCGAGACAGCGGAGATGGTTCGTCCAGGAATCGCGAAGCGGCAAGACGAAGTGCTTCGCCGTCCACATGGCACAGTGGCTCAGCATCCGGAGAAAGACGATGAGCACCAGCAGGGGAGTTCCCAGATCGATACAGCGTTCAATCCATTCCACGGTGCAGAATCCAAATGATGAGAGTGATGTTGGCCAGCCACGAGATGCCGGCTGTCTGCCAGGTCCACAGAGCGACAAGCAGATAGTTGGGGTAGAAGAAGGGCATGATCCCCTCGATCAGATGCCCGATCGCACAGCTGAAGACGAACGCTCCGTAGATCAGCACGATGCGTTCGATCTGCAATGGCCTGTCGAAGAAACCACTGCGAAATGCCTGCCACAAGATCAGCGGATTCACCAGATAGGCCAGAGACAGCAAGAACGATCCGCTCCAGTAGAGCAGTTCCAACCACAGAGGCCAGACTCCCTCGACGCAACACTCACTGCGAGGGAGGAAATGAACCATGAATCACTCCGAATTGAACACGGCAGGACGACATCAGGTCCTGTTGCCCTACGCGGAGCGGTTGCGCTTTGGTCAGAGTTCGAACGTGCTTGGCAATGGAAATCGACGACGCGGGGCGGGTTGCGCCGACGTGGTGAATGTTATGCCAGGCGGTCGCGGCTCGGCAGGAGCCTCGCCCTCCCATGTCGAGAATTCGCGGCATCCATTTTCGCTGTACTTGCAGTGTCCGACAGATGCCGTGTCTTGCTTCAAACCAACACGAGCAGGACGACCACGAAAAAAACAAACCCCACGCGTTGCCGGAGAGACAGCGAGTGGAGAGCTGTCATCACTGGCAACGGTGGGGAAGGGAAGGAGTCCGGGAGAGTGTTCGCTGTAGGAAGGATGTGAGGGGAGTCGTACGTCGCTGTCCCCTCACCCTGATTTCTCGCTGATGGCTCGAAATCTGTCCCTCTCCCTCATGGGGAGAGGGACGAGTGTACCTCTCATGCTTAAGCGGCGCGGGAGATACGATTGGAACCCGGCCCGCCACGCGGGGGGTAGCCGTATTCGCGAAGCTTGCCGGACAGAGTTCGCAGCCCGATCTTGAGGGCCTTGGCCGTCATTTCGCGGTTCCCACCGAAGCGATTGAATGTCGCTTCGATGAGTTTGCGTTCCATCTCACGCAGAGTGAGTCCGCTTTCTTCGGCTTCATCCTCTGCCGGCTTCTCGATCCAGGTGGCGAGAGTGTCGGCGTGAAGTTCTGTTCCGGTTTCGATCGCACAGCAACGTTCGAGAACGTTGTTCAGTTCCCGAATGTTGCCGGGCCACTGATGCTGCTTCAACAAATCGAGAGCTTCCGGGGTCAGCCGGAGTGTCTGCTTGCCTTCCCTAACGGCGTACTCGGCGAGGAAGTGCTCAGCGAGAACGCTGATGTCTTCGATCCGATTCCGCAGAGCAGGAACTTTCACGACATGTCCGCTGAGGATCTCCAGCAGGTCCGCTCGGAACTTGCCTTCCTTCACGGCAGCACGCAAATCGACGTGCGTGGTCGCGATGATGCTCGGAGGGGGGAGTTCGCCTTCCTTCAACTGATCAGACGATGCTGACGTTGCACGGAGGACACGGACTAAACGCTCCTGAGTCGTCAGCGCGACGGCATCGACATCGTCGAGGAAGAGCGTGCCGCCTGCTGCTTGCTGGAGCCGACTCTCTTCCCCTTCGGGAGATTCGCCGAACAACTCCTGTTCGATGGCCGTGCCACAGAGGACTTGACAGCGGATTCGAACGATCGGTTTGCGGCTGCCAAAGCGGGCCCGGTGCAGGGCTCGTGCGGCGACCGTGGTGCCCGAACCGGCTTCACCGGTAATGAGCACCGGACTGCGATCGTCAGCCAGTTGCTGAAGTTCATCACGCAGTCGCAACATGGAGTTGCACTGTCCGACCATGTCGTCCACACCGCGAGAGAGCAATCGTCGTTTGAGCTGCTGGTTCTCAGAGATGAGATGCGATCGGCCGAGTGCGGTGAAAACGGCCCCTCGGAGCTTGTCGCGTGTCAGGGGGGGATCGAGAACTTCACAGGAAGAGAGTGTCGCAGCCCGGAACTGCTCACGCTGTTGAGCTGCCGGAAGAATAATAAACTGTGTCGGCTGATGATGCGTCCGAACCAGCCGTTCGAGTTCGATCACCTCCCGGACATCTGCTGGTTCGTCGAGGATACAGACACCAAATGTCTCATCGGGAAGAATCTCCCGGAGCTGCATGATGTCGGACGCCTCACACGTTTCCGTCGTTTGGTCGGCGATGATTTGAGCCAAACGTCCACGAGCGTTGGCATCACGAGAGCAGAGAACAGCTCGTCCGCTGAGTCGGATCGTTGCTGCGAATTGGTCAGTAGTCATACGACAAAGGTCCCTGAAATCAAAAGGAGGAGAGGGCCCAAGTGGGGAGAGGAATCGAATTGTGAGAGAGGGATTGCGATCGTCGACTCATGAGGCGATCGAGATCGTCAGTGCGTAACGTCAGACGTGCGACTGCCGACCCGGACAAACATCCTGAGGCGTGAACGCGGAGGATTGGAGATGAGAACACACCAACACGCGGCGAGAACCACGCGCCAACTGGCGGGCTTCATCAGTGGGAAATGGATTGTGAGAGGGAGAGATCAACAGAGAGTTGAGGGGCGGATTGATATCGGTTTTGGTGATTTTGTGTCAAGTGTCTTTGTAAGTTTGCCGACACGATTGCACGCTTTTTGTAAGAAGTACGTCAAATCGCGCGAGTGCAGCAAACCCAGGGAGACTGGTGAAGCGCGCACTCACACCCCGACCGCTTGCATCGGTCGGGGTGTTACGCAAAAGTGGTCATTGAGCACGTCAAAGAATCGAACAAACGCGACCCGGGAAGATCCCGAGCCGCGTGTTGTTCGAACTCATGTCGAATCGTCCTGTTGACGATCCCTGATGGCTCAGACGTTCGCTACTGATCAATCAGTTGGCGAGCCCCAGCAGACCAGCCAAGCCTTTCTTGGAGGAAGCCGGACGAACCGAACTGTGTCGAGGATAAAACTTGGGGAAGTATGCACTGGGCGGTTCCGGTGCAGCTTCGGGCATCGGCTCTGCAGCCGGTGCAGCTTCTGGAGCAGCCGGTGCAACAGGAGCTTCGTCACTCTCGGGGAGGTCAGCCGGAGCAGATGGTGCGGCATGATCTGCGACAGGAGGAGCTGTCGGAGCGGCATGTCCAGTCGTGCATCCACTCGTGCAACCGGAGTCGCAGCAACCTGAGTCACAGCAGCCGGTCTCACAGCACGCCACTTCGCAGCATTCGGTGTAGCAAGGATCAACAACCTTGTAACCACACTGCTTGAGGGCTCGCTTGGCGTACCACCGCACTCGCCAGTCGCAGTCTGCCAACGCACAGGTCAGAGCCGAAACAACTTCCTGGCTGCAGCAGCAGGAGTTCTTGCGGAGCTCGTCACCAATTTCATTAGCGGCTTGAGCACGAACACGCTCGTCGGTGTCGTTCAAGGCGTAAATCAGTGCACACATGAGTTCCGGGTAGCAGGCACAGTCGAAGGTCCAGCTCATCTGACGAACAGCACGGCGACGCTGACGAGCGTAGCAGGCAGTCTGAGACTGGTAGATCAACTCTGCCAGAATGCAGGAGTCATCACAGCAAACGGTATCGCAGCAGTCGTCACAGCAACTCGGATCGCAGCATTCGTCGCAACATGACGGATCACAGCAATCTTCACAGCAGTTGTTGTTGCAGCATCCGGTCCCGCAAGCGGTATCGCAGCAGGCGTTGTTGCCACAACCGTTGTCACAGCAGCCACTGTTGACGGGGCAGCAGGCAGCCGGACACCCATTGCCGATGCCATTGCAGCAGGGGCGTTTGAGTGTGGAACGACGGCGCTGATAGCAATACGCATTGCAGTCTCGGCACGGCTTGACGATGACCGGCTGACAGCACTCCGGCTGGCAGGTCGGCACGCAGTCGCAACATTTTGCAGAGCCTTTGTTGAAATACTTGTTGAACAAGCCGGCCTCAGAGATCTGAGTGAAACCAGCGAGCACAACCAGCGCGGCGAGCACATGGGTCGTTTTCATGGACAGTCTCCTTCCTGTGGATCCCATTGGGGTCGTCATGACCACCGGGTCAGTGCCAACGGCCGGATTGACAGGCTCGTGTTGAGTCCGTCGGACATTGTGCGACTTGGTGAGTCGACCTTCCAGGTGTCGTCTCACCGACTCGGTGGCCTTGCGGATGGTAACCCGCAAGACCCCTCTGTCGTTTCCATCGCTGTCGGGGGACTTCCTTTTACCCCATGAGAGCCTGATTGGCTCTTTTCGCCCCCGACTCTGCGATGAGTCATTGAATGAGTTCGATATAGAATGGGGCAGGATCAACTATCGACCTGGCCTGAATCGCCGCTGAGTCATCTCACTGAGAGGCCACTCAGACCAGTTGTGTCGAATGTAACTCCCCGCAGAGGCGCTTCGTGCAGGTCATTCCAGATCTGCGGGGGATCAGACTGTCCGTCGATTCGTTCGCCGAATCGATTATGCGTGTTGGGCAAAGATCAACGAGGGAAAACGCGATCGCCTGCCCTGAGAAAGTCAAATCTCAAACCGAGGATTTCTATGACATTGTCCCCGCGAGGGTGGAGACAGCGCGGTCGATCACGACGTAACGACGATGACGGTTCTACATGACTCACGGCATCACACGATGGCTACGGTCGCAGGGGATGACGATCGGCACAATCTGCGCGACCTGACTGTTCGCAATCTGTTTTACTTGAGTAGTGAGAGTAGATATTCGCCATAACTGCTTGTCCGCATCTTCTCAGCAAGCTTCTGCAGAGCAGCGGCGTCGATGTACTTCATCCGCAGGGCGATTTCCTCGAGACAGGCGATCTTCAGCCCCTGTCGCTGCTCCAAAACGCTGACAAAGTTAGTTGCCTCCTGCAGCGAGAGGTGCGTGCCCGTATCCAGCCAGGCGGTCCCGCGGTCCATCACCTCAACCATGAGATCGCCCCGCTCGAGATAGACCCGATTGACGTCGGTGATCTCGAGTTCACCCCGAGGGGAAGGTTTGATCGACCCGGCGATGTCCACGACATCGGTATCGTAAAAGTACAAGCCGGTGACTGCAAAATGGGACTTCGGCTGTTTGGGTTTCTCCTCAATGCTCAGTGCCTGGCCGGAGTCCGTCAGTTCGACGACACCGTATCGCTCGGGATCACGAACCCGATACGCATAAACCGTGGCGCCACTGGTGCGTTGACAAACATTCTGCAGGCTCGCGGGCAGCTTACTGCCGTAGAAGATGTTGTCCCCCAGGATCAGGCAGGAGGGAGAATTCCCCACAAAATCGGCTCCAATCAGGAAGGCCTGCGCCAGTCCCTCGGGACGCGGTTGTTCCGCGTATTCAATGGAGATGCCCCACTGTGCGCCGTCACCGAGCAACTCGCGATAAAGCGGCAGGTCGTGCGGTGTGCTGATGAGGAGAATCTCTCGAATCCCTGCCAGCATCAAGGTCGAGAGCGGGTAATAGATCATCGGCTTGTCATAGACGGGCAACAGCTGCTTACTGACAACCTTGGTGACCGGGTAAAGCCGCGTACCGCTTCCGCCAGCCAGAATGATCCCCTTCCGATCCGCCATCATGGTTCCTTTCTCTCGTCGATGTTCCCCATAACGGGGTCTGAATGGTGTTGCCCGAACGTCCAGATGCTCGTGAGTTGGTCAAATCCCTGCAAGGCTTGGCGAGCCTTGCCATTCGCTCTGATCACAAATCATGGTTCACAGATTTCATGAAGCGAGATTTTTCGGACAAACCACCTCTCCGATTGATGATTCGTCATCATTTCGATGTCAGGCGTCGCAGGTCTGATGACGTCTGCCTCGGGATCCCTCTCACCACCAAATTTGACGCAGGATACTGTCAGCGAACAACTTGCAATTTCTGCCGAAGAACTTGCAGTCATCGGCATCACACATGCAATCATCTGAACCATCAAAAGCAATCACACAGTTGTGTGTTCCAAATAGAGAGACGACTCCCGCTTCGGGAACACTCCCGAAGCGGATCGTTTCAACCTCAAAGGCAGACATGTCCTCCCAGGGTCGTGGGAGAATCGGTTACGTCGCAACTTCAAATCTGATTGTTTGAAGACCGGCGTTCAGAAATCACAGAATCAGGTTTCTCGATCATCGAGGAATCCATCTCAGTCCGTCATCGAAAGGGTGTCTCGATTGAGATGCAGAATCGATCGAGGTGCAAGGTTAAGTCCAAACACTTCATCGGGCGGCATAGCGTCGATTCTCGGTGTGTAGCCGAATTCGTCGCGTGACGTCAGAAGCCTCCTGTTTCGGGGGGAGCGGGGGGCTTCCTTTTCACATACCAGGCAGTTTCGGGTGCCGCGCGGGAAGAAGCGACTGACAGCCCATGGTCGGTTCAACCCGCCGCGGCACCTCATGACCACTTTTGCCGACCGGCGGATGACACTTCTGCGAGGCCATGATGGCAGCAACCTCTCTCAGCTCACGAGTCACATCGCGACTCCCCTTCCAGACTCTCGCACCTGAGGAAGCATCCCCTTACTTCGAGAGTTCGACCCCCGTGGCTCCCACTGCGGAAGTGTCGGCGGCAACGACCAGCCTCAATCGACCTCGCCTGCGAGGTGTCTCCGTGTTGCTGGTCGCTGAGAACATCGCTCGACTGATGCAGCCACTGGCCATGGGACTGGCGATCAACAGTCTGATGATTCGTTCCTTTTCCGGCCTGATCGTATTGCTTGGTCAACAATTGGCTTACCTGCTGATCAGCAGCATTCGTCAGAGGATGGTCTCCCAAGAGTTGGAGGGGATCATGAACATTGAAGTCCATCAGATGACCCCGGACATGGATGAGACTTGTTTGAGAGATCGAACCACCCGGATCCACAATCAACTGCATCTCATTGAACAGGCACTCCCGGAATCAATTCACATTGCTGTCAGCCTCTGCGGTGCGCTCCTGATGTTGGCCTTGTACGACTGGTTGCTGGCTCCGGTGTGTCTTGTCCTTGTTCTCCCGGTCATACTGCTGAGCATGGCCGGTGGTCGGCAATCGCAGTTGCTCGGTCGACAGATCATGCAGGCTGAAGAGCGTGAATCCGAACTTCTGTCCGGAGGAGATCTCAGGGCAATCCGTCAGCATTTTCAGCGATACGCTCAGACACGCAGGCAACTCGCAAATCTCGACGCCTCCAGTTTCTGTCTGATGCAGTTGTTCGTGCTCGGCCTGTTGGCAACGACGCTTGTCCACTATTGCCTGCAGTCATCCGTCCAGGCAGGCGACATCGTGGCCGTTGTGATGTACGTCCTCTGGTTCCTCACGGCTTTGAATAGTCTGCCGGTCCTCGTTCGACTGTTGAACAGGTTGAGGACCATCACACCTTAGAATCTGCTGTCGATGCCCCTGACTCTCCTCCATCCGTCAGTGATGAGGCCATTCGACACCATCCGCCGAACCTAACCCTCTCATTGAGTTTCGGCAGCGACGAACCCATAGTGCGCTTGCGATCGCTCTTACGACTGTCAACACTGTGATGTTGACCATCAATGCGACTGAATCGACGAATCGCAGTTGCTGAACAGAACGTATGAGGACCGGTGGAATGATCTTGAGAGGCTTGTTGATCGTAGTAGTGATTTTCGGTCTCTCTGTTGGCACTGCATCTGCCCAACCGAGGCCGAGCAACCCGGAAGCGGGGCCCGTGTACCTCGATCCCTCAAACGTCGATGAAGATTTCGCCTATCAGGGTGAGTACGTCGGCTGGCAACAGTCCTCGCGAGGGTATCGCGGGGTGAGGAGGTCGGGGCTGCAGGTCATCGCACTCGGCGACGGGCAATTCTCAGCGACCGGGTATCGCGGAGGACTTCCGGGCGATGGCTGGTTTGGCGGCGATCGTCAGTTGTTTGAAGGAGCCCGAACAGGAGACACCGTCGAGTTGACAGGGGAGGGCTATCAACTGCACGTCGACGGTGAGATGGCAAAGCTGACCCGCGAAGACGGGAGCACTGCGGGTGAGTTCCACAAAGTTGTGCGGGTCAGTCCCACCATGGGGGCACTCCCACCGCCGTATGCGACTGTCCTGTTTCAGGGAGACGATCTCGGGGAATTTGAGAATGCTGCCATCACCCCTGAAGGGTTTCTGCAGGCAGGAACTCAAACGATTCGTCCTTTGGACAGTTTTCGGATGCACGCAGAATTCCTTCTGCCCTATAAACCTAAAGGGCGTGGGCAAGATCGGGGTAACAGCGGCTTCTATCTGCAAGGCCGGTACGAAGTCCAGGTGCTGGATACGTTCGGACTGGAGGGAGTCGAGAACCACTGCGGGGCGCTGTACAAGACCCGCCGCCCGGACATCAACATGTGCTTCCCTCCGCTCTCCTGGCAAACTTATGACATCGATTTCACACCGGCCCGCTTTGATTCATTGGGACAGAAGGTGAGTGACATGCGCATCAGCGTCTGGCAAAACGGAGTCCCCATCCATGCGAATGTCGCCATTTCCAACAAGACAGGTGCCGGAAGTCCCGAAGGTCCCGATCCTCTTCCCATGAAGCTACAGGACCACTCAAATCCCGTGATGTACCGCAACATCTGGCTCATCGACCGATCAGCGTCCCCCTTGGGCTCGTCTAACCAAGTGACCGCTGTCACCAGACCGTGAGCTGACTCTGGGTAGTTCGACAGTTTAATCTGATTTCGACTTTTTGGGCCTCGTGTTGAATTTCCGTTCCGGTAGTCGGCCGACGATGTCCTCCACCTTCCACAACCGGTCGGTTACTCCAGGGCGCATGGCGGGAGTCGACTTGATGGTCTGATGGATGCGGGAGATATTTTAGTACATGAACTGCAGCGCAATGGCGTGGCAGTAATTCTCGATCTTCTTGCGTGATTCTTCTGCCATGATTTAAAGACGCGACTGTGGCGTTTCAGCAGTCAATGAGGGATTGGATGTTCAAACGACAACGCCGGCATGTACCGCCTCAAATGTGGCGTATGACATTCTACTTCATATCCGGCGTGTTAGTGTGCTTTCCGCTTGCACTACTGTTTGGACCGGGCTTCGTTTTGATGGGTGGGAGTGCCGGGGTGATGATAGGCCTACTGTGGGATGCCTACCGCATGAAGTGACGGTGACACTTCTGTCAATCGTCCGCCAGACTGACGGCTGTCGAACAAAGGAAAAACTGCCCCAATACCACCTCTCAGAATTCGATCCGAAACTGAAATCAAGGTCACCTCGCTTCAAACATTGCCGCTGAGCCGTCGATCGGTAAAATTCCAGGAACAAGGCCGGTCGAATTCTGTCTTGATCGGCTATGATGGGAATGACTCTGCCTGGAGACTATCATTCTCGAAATATGGACTATGATTTTTTCGCCATCCTGTTGCTGCTGGTCGGGTTCGTCCTGATCGTCGCTGAGGTCTTCCTGCCCTCCGGGGGGATGATCCTCATCATGTGCACGATCTCGTTCGTCGCATCCCTGTGGTGTGCGGTGCAGGCGTGGTATGGGACACATCCCGTCGCATTCGGGAGCTATGTGACGAGTCTGATCGTGCTGATTCCGACCATTGTCATCGGTGCGTTTCAGGTTTTCCCGAAGACTCCATTCGGTCGTCAGATCATCGCTGCTCCGACGCCGGAGGAAGTCACTCCTCATGCCGAGGAGCGACAGCATCTGGCCACAAAGATTGGTCGAATCGGTGAGGCCGTCACACCCATGATGCCCGGCGGATTGGTCAGCGTCGATTCAGAACGTTTGCACGCATTCACGGAAGGGGTCATGATCGAGAAGGGAACCCCCGTCGAGATCGTGGAGGTTCGTGGCACACGTGTCGTCGTCCGGGAAGCCAGTGCAGAGGCGTTACGTCGGCAGGAGTCGGGTGCCGCCCATGAAGAACAGTTTCTGGCCGACGATGAACCATCTGACCAGAGTGACGATCTCACGGAACCGCCGCTTGACTTCGTCGTGCCACAAGGCTAAACCGCAGTCAGTTCACGTCTTGGCCTCTGGCCGAATTCCATCATTCATCGGTTGTCACAACTCAACGCGACAGGGCATACCATGACGACCAATTTGCTGCTTCTGGCACAACTGGGCGGCCCCCTCATGATGATTCTCATCGCAGGTGGTTGCCTCTTTCTGTTGATCTTCGTGGCCGTATTTTTGCGGTACGCAGGGCTGTGGATTCAGTGCAAGATGACTAAGGCGGGGATTTCTTTCCCTCGTCTGGTCATCATGACGATTCGCAAGGTCAACCCGTCAATCATCGTCCGCAGCAAGATTATGGCCGTTCAGGCGGGTTTGACCGACATCAGCACGCAGGCCATGGAGGCCCATTATCTCGCAGGCGGCGATATTACCAAGGTGATCCGTGCACTCGTTGCGGCTCACCGGGCGGATCTCGACCTCGACTGGCAGACGGCACAGGCAATTGATCTTGCTGGTCGTGATGTGCTGGATGCCGTGCGGACGAGCGTTTACCCCAAGGTGATTGATTGCCCCGATCCTAAAAAGACAGCTGGAACCCTCGATGCGGTCGCAGGAGACGGAATTCAGCTCAAAGCCAGGGCGAGAGTCACCGTGCGCACCAACATCCGCCAGCTTATCGGAGGAGCGACCGAAGAGACCGTCATCGCCCGAGTCGGTCAGGGGATTGTCCAGGCGATCGGTTCCACTCCCTCCTATGCGACCGTGCTGGAAAATCCGGACATGATTTCCCAAACGGTGCTCAATCAGGGACTCGAAGCCCAAACTGCATTTGAGATCGTCTCGATCGACATTGCCGACATCGACGTTGGAGACAACATCGGTGCCCGTCTCCAAGCCGATCAGGCCGAAGCCGACATGCGCGTGGCTCAGGCACGTGCCGAACAGAAGCGAGCGGAGGCCATTGCCCGGGAACAGGAAATGGTGGCCCAGACTCAGGCCAATCGGGCCGAAGTCGTGCTGGCCGAAGCCGAAGTTCCAGAAGCAATTGCATCCGCATTCCGAGAGAACCGGCTGGGGTTGCTCGACTACTATGAACTCAAGAATGTTCAGGCTGACACCAAGATGCGATCTGCCATCGCCGGGGAACGAGACGAAGTGGCCCCCAGTTCTGACATGACCAGTCGATAATCGTAAAACGCAACGACTTCACGCTCCGGTCAGGAGTGATCTCAGTCATGAATCCCATCCTTGCACTTGATATCGGCTCGATCTTTGCGGTTGGCTTTCTGCTGATCTCATTCATCGGCTGGATCATGAATCTGATCAACGCTCAGAATCCGCCACCCCAGCCCAAGCAGCCGGCCCGTCGTCCGGTTCCGCGCGATCGCAAGGTGCAGAACGAAATCGAAGCCTTCCTGCAGGAAGCCATGGGGCGTCGCGCTCCCGATCAGCAGCAGAGGCCTCAAGTCGATGAGATCGAAATCATCGAACCAGCTCCTCAACGTCGGAGACCTCCTCAGCCACAACCGTCCCGAAAAAAGGCCCGGAAACCTGCGACACCAAGCTCCTCTCTCCCGCAGCCGAGTTCACAGCCCGGTGAGTCACTGTCGTCACGGCACCTCAGCTCCTCGCCCAAGCTTGGTCAGGGAGTCCGTTCTCATGCCGATGAACACATGAGGTCACGACTTGCAGATCAGATCCAGCAGGACCTCCCGCATCTCGTGAGCCAGGGTGTGTCTCAACACCTGGGTGAGTTTCGCGCGGATGATGTCGACACGCGTCGTGAAGTGGCCCCGTTCGTTTCGTCACGAGCAGCCGTTAAGGATGTGACAGGATTGATCGCCTCGATCCGCAAACCTTCCGAGATGCGGAAGGCAATTATCCTGCAGGAGATTCTCTCCAAACCTCGAGTCCTGCAAAACCGAGGGGACGATTGAGCCGGTCAGGTTCAATTGGCTGAACGCTCCCGCTGATGTCCAAATCATCTCTCAGTGTGCTTCTTCTGGCCGGCCGATTCGAGGTCCGAGGGAGTTCAGCACGTACGCTTCATCTCGCAGAGAACCTTCCGAGCCACGACATCATCCCGCATCTGATCTGCCTCGATGCCACACGTGTCGAACCGGAACGTCGCAAGAAGTTCGAACTGACTGTGATGCGTCTGCTCGACACCCCGCTCGTCGAACGGCTGTATCGCCACTTTCTCCTGCAAGACTTACAAAAGAATCCCCCCGACCTGATTCACGTCCAATGGCGGGGGATGCTTCCGCTCGGTCGCTGGCTGGCGAAGCATCTGCAGCGACCGTACATCGTCACGGTTCACGACTACTTGAACCAGCAGGATGCCTTCAAGTTCGACCATCAATGGGGACGCCGCATCATTGCGGTGAGCGAGTCGGTCAAAGAAGACCTGCTGTTTCAAACAAAACTAGCCGGAGACATCGTTACCGTCATCCATAGCGGCGTGCCCACTGATCACATCAGCGACGGCCTGACGGTGCTGAATAACGACCACATGCCCGTGGTCGGAACGGCCGGCCCACTGGAAGCGGCCAAAGGGTTGGACTACTTTCTCCGCGCAGCTCGGATCGTCGCTCACAGTCGACCGGACGTCCAGTTTCTCGTCGCTGGTGCCGGTCCGGACGAGTCTCGTCTGCGTCGTCTGGTCGGCGAAATGAAAATGACTGGACAGGTGACATTCGTACCAAATGTGTTCGACTTCACGTCCTCATTGGAGGCGATGGATATCTTCTGCCTTCCCGCCCTCAAGCAGGGGCTGGGGACGATCATGCTGGAAGCCATGGCGCGAGGCCGTCCGGTCATCGCGACGCGGGCCGGCGGCGTCGACAGCGTCGTGAAGGAGGGAGAAACCGGACTGTTGGTCGAGCCATCAGACATCGACGACCTCGCGGGACGCATGCTCGAACTGCTCTCGAATCCTGCCAAAGCTCAGGAGATTGGCCGCCGAGGTCGAGATGTCGTGAGTGAGCATTTTCGTGTGGATACGATGGTGCAAATGACAGCCGAGTTATACCGTAAGGTCGTCACAGCCGAGCGTGAACAGATTCCAGCCATCGCCGGGAAGATCGCGTGAAAGCAGAAATTATCGCCATCGGCAGCGAACTGACCGACGGGGCCAAGCTCGACACCAACTCGCAGTGGCTCAGTCAACAACTCACCGATCTGGGAGTCACCGTCCACTTTCACACGACTGTCGCGGACGATTTGACAGAGAATGTCGATGTGCTCCGGATCGCCGTCGAGCGTGCGGACATCATCCTTGTGACGGGAGGGTTAGGCCCAACACTCGATGACCTCACACGTCAGGCGATGGCCGATCTCGTTGGTGCCGAGCTGACTCTGCACGAGGCTTCACTCGCTGTGATCCGCGAGATGTTCGCCAGCCGTGGCAGGGAGATGCCTCAGCGGAACGAAGTGCAGGCGATGTTTCCACAAGGGAGCGAACCGTTGCCGAACCCGGTGGGGACCGCCCCCGGCATCTGGATGGAAGTGCCCCGAGGTGACGGTCTCTTCCCGGCGTGTATCGCAGCCATGCCGGGCGTGCCCAGCGAGATGCGACGCATGTTCGAGAAGCAGGTCAAACCAAGACTCCCCGTCAGTGCGAGAGTTATTCGCAGAGCTCGCTTGAACTGCTTTGGACTGGGGGAGTCGCACACGGAACAGATCCTCGGTGACCTCACGGCACGCGGCAACGACCCCGAGGTCGGGATCACCGCTTCCGAAGCGACCATCACTCTGCGTATTACGGCCCGTGGCGACACCGAGCAGGAGTGTGCAGTCAAGATTCACTCGGCCTCCGAGATCGCTCGGCGACTTCTCGGCCACTATGTCTTCGGCACGGAAGACGAGGAATTGCAGCACGCAGTCGTGCAGATGCTGATCGAGTCGGGAAAGACCTTATCGACTGTGGAGTCCGGAACAGGCGGACTGCTCTCACATCGACTGACGGATGTTGACGGTTTCGAGAGGTGTTATGTCGGCGGGCTCATCCTGCCAACCGAGACATCCCAGCAACGCGAACTGGAACTCACCGCCGAACAATATCAGCAGCACGGTGCGATCAGCGAAACGATCGCCCGTGAACTGGCAAGCCAGTGTCGTACTCGGCTCGGGACGGACTATGCCATCGCGATCACGAGTGATCGAGGAGGAGCGGCTCTCACTGATCCTGCTCAACCGGCTGCCTTTGTTGCGATTGCGATGGCTGACGATGTTCTCACGCAACCCGTGATTCGCCTTGGCGACTCTACCATGCACCGCAGCCGTACGGTGAAAACGGCCCTCAACCTGTTGCGGCTCAGACTGCTGAATGTTGAGCCCAGTCGTTCCTGAGCTTACTCGACAACGTCTTCGAGTGCAGACAGGCTGACGATCTCGTGTCGACTCACGAAGACACGTTTGCGGTTGGAGGAGAGTCCGTGCCGCTTGCTTTCCAGCACGTAGAGCTCACGCGTGGTCGTCGTATCACGCAAGTCGTGAACGTCCGCATCGGTGAGGATCAGATACTTGTGATCCATCTCACTCAGCGTACCGACGTAGACGTAGAGACTGGCCACATCAATCACGACCGGCTGACCAATCAGTTGTTCCAACAGCGGACTGGGCTCGGGATCGGACATCATCACGTTCTGTTTGCAGGGATAAGCAGGAACCATCACGTCGCCGACCAGCGTGACGAGTGGTCCTCCCGACCGTCAAGTGTTCTGAATCTGCGATTTGTTCCGGCCAAATTCTCTTGCGACGTGTGGTCAAGTTCAGAGGGATAGCCAAGGATGAACTTGTGTTGCGATGAATACCTCGCAAGACTGAGGGCGGTGCTCAAACATGGGAGTAACAAATGCGAATTGACGGACAGACAATACTCGTGAGCGGTGGCAGTTCCGGACTGGGGGCCGCGACGGCGCGACGGTTCCTCGCACAGGGGGCGTCAATCATCATTGCTGACCTGGCTTCACCCGACACGAGTCTGACCGATGACTACCAGACTCGCATCTTTTATCAGCCGACAAATGTTACCCTCGACGAGGATGTTCGATCACTCATTGCCGAAGGGCAGAATCGTCTCGGCCCCCTGAGAGGAGCCGTCACTTGTGCGGGGATCGCTCATGCTGAACGTGTCGTCGGCCGGGACGGGGCTGCCTCACTCGATGCCTTTCGAAAAGTGATCGAGGTGAACCTCATCGGCACGTTCAACGTCGCCCGTTTAGCTGCGAAAGCGATTGCGAAACAGGAACCGATGGAGGACGGGGAGCGCGGCGCGATCGTGATGACAGCCTCGATTGCTGCGTTTGATGGTCAGATTGGCCAGTCGGCTTACTCCGCTTCCAAAGGAGGAGTTGCTGCCCTCGCATTGCCGCTTGCACGTGATCTCGCCAAACACGGCATCCGCGTGAACGCCATTGCGCCGGGAGTCTTCGAGACACCCATGTTTGCAGGTGTTTCGGATGAAATTCGCGCGTCACTGATTCAGCAGATCCCGTTTCCGCATCGCCTCGGACATGCAGACGAATTCGCAGCACTCGCACAACAGATCATTGAAAACGTCATGCTCAACGGCGCGACGATTCGCCTCGATGGAGCACTCCGGATGGGGGCCAAATGAAGCGGTGAGCCGCTTGCTGATCACTTAAGAACTTCTCAGCAAGAGACATCATGCTGGCTGCGCGAACTTTCCCGTTTGAGACATGTCTCTAAAGTAGGCGTCACACCTGAAACACGCCGGTGCGGAACGGGGGGCGGTTGGCAGTAGACGGAAGGAGTTCCAGGGCCATTTGCAGCCAGTCACGCGTCTCGTGCGGAGCAATGATGGCATCGACCCAGCCCCGCGCAGCGCCGTAACGGATGTCGGTGGCGTCAGCATAGCGTCGGTTGATATCGTTCCGCAGCTCGGCGATGGCTTCTTCCGAGAGTGTTTCGCCTTTGCGTTGGGCGTCGCGCAGACGGAGGGAGAGCAACGTCTCGGCTGCCTGGGCGCCTCCCATGACAGCGTTTCTTGCACCTGTCCACGCAAGGATGAGGGCCGGGTCATACGCTTTGCCGCAGAGGGCATAGTTGCCCGCACCGAATGATCCACTGATGATCACCGTCAGCTTGGGGACGACAGAGTTGCTCATGGCGTTCACGAGCTTCGCACCGGCCCGAATGATGCCCGCCTGCTCTGCACGCTTGCCGACCATGAAGCCTTGCACATCCTGCAGAAACACGAGCGGCAGCCCCGTCTGATTGCACTCCATGACAAACCGGGCGCCCTTCTCAGCAGCGTCGACGTACAGTACGCCGCCTATCTGCACCTCTCCCTCAGCAGTGCGACTGCGGTGCCGTTGATTCGCCAGAATGCCGACTGCTCGCCCACCGATGCGGGCTTTGGTCGTGATGAGCGTCTGCCCGTACTCAGACCGATATTCCTCCATCGTGTCTGCATCGACGAGACACTCGATCACATCCCGCATCTCGTATTCACCCTGACCATCGCCAGGGACAATCTCGTACAAGTCGTCGGCGTTGCGGGCAGGTGGGACAATGTTGACTTCGGGCGGAGCAGGGCAGTACGTGTGTTCCGGGAGGAGAGCAATGAGTGATCTCAACTTCGTGAGACACGCGGGATCATCAGGTTCGCGATAATCGATGGAGCCGCTGATCGTCGCGTGCATCTTCGCGCCGCCGAGTTCCTCCGGATCAACTTCCTGACCGATGGCCGCTTTGACGAGGGCTGGACCAGCGAGACACATCTGACTCCCTTCGGTCATCAGGGCTGTGTCACAGAGCACGGGCAAATAACCACCGCCTGCGATGCAGTTCCCCATCACGGCCGCATATTGCGGGATACCGGCTGCGGACATCACCGAGTTGTTGCGGAAGATGCGACCAAAGTCGTCCTCGTCCGGGAAGATCTCATCCTGAAGCGGCAGAAACACGCCCGCTGAGTCGACGAGATAGATGACGGGCAACTCGAAGTGGAAGGCGATGCGCTGAGCCCGGATGAACTTTTTGACCGATTGAGGGAACATGGCTCCCGCTTTCACGGTTGCATCGTTCGCAGCAACGAGGCAGGGTCGACCGCTGACCCAACCGATGCCCGTGACAACCCCCGCAGCCGGGACGCCGCCCCATTCTTCATACATGCCGGAGGCAGCCCAAAGGTTCAGTTCGAAGAAGGGCGTGTCCGGATCGAGTAGCTTGGCCAGTCGTTCACGAACCGGGAGACGTCCCAGTTTGCGTTGCCGCTCCTGCCCGGACGGACCGCCCCCTTCTCGGAGGACCACTTCCTGCTGCTTGATTTCATCAGTCAGTTCACGAAGCGTCGGCAACGTTGACTCCTTATTGGATTGTGGGCTGCTACCATCTCATAGCTTGGAGTATAAGCTGTCTCTGGTCCGACCGGCAGTCGTCCTGCTTCGCAAGCTTCATTCACGACTCGGAGCGTCGTGCCACACAGTCAATTGTGGACTCAGCCGGCTTCACAATTCACCGTCAAGCTATTGACCGGTTTTCTACGGATCAACTAGCGTGAAGCCTGCGTGGTGAGACTCATCGTGAGAGACGTCGAATTGGCTGAAACAATGCGGTTTTCCAACGGGTAGTTACGATATCGAGGCAGATCTCATTCTGCCGTGTCCCTTCCGGCGTCTTGACGCTCACGTGTGTGTTTGAATGCGATTCTTCCTCAAACTGCTGACTTTCCTGATCGTTGTTGCAGGACTGATTGCAGCCGCGTATCAGCCGACCGTTGAGTATTGGAAGAAAAGAAATCAGCCGAAATTCAAGACCGTGAAGGTTGAAGAAGGTGAGATCATCGAGGTGCGCAATGCGACGGGCACCATCAAGCCGGTGCTCGAAGTCCACGTGGGATCGTTCGTCTCCGGTCCGATCACGGAACTGCACGTCGAGTTCAATGATGAGGTCGCTCAAGGGGACTTGCTGGCCAAAATCGATCCATTGATCTATCAGGCCAGCGTCGACAGAGACCGGGCGACACTCGCGACCCGCAAAGCCGACATCGTGCGCATCAAGGCACGGCTGCAGAATGCGATCAACGATGAGAAACGAGCAATGGGGCTGCGATCGGACAACCCGGATTACATCTCCGATACCGAGATGGACCAGTACCGCTTCGCCCGCATGGCTCTCGAAGGTGAGTTGAAAGTTGCTGAGGCGAACATCCTGCAGGCCGAAGCGAACCTCAAGAACTCCGAGGCCAATCTGGGGTATACGGAGATTCGCTCGCCGGTGGACGGGATGGTCACGGACCGCAAGATTGATCCGGGGCAGACACTGGCTGCCCAGTTTCAGACACCGGAACTCTTCATCATCGCCCCCGATATGCGAAAGGAGATGCATGTGTTTGCGGATGTCGATGAAGCGGACATCGGCCATATCCGCAACGCCCAGGAAGCTGGCGAGACGGTTCAGTTCACTGTGGATGCTTATCCCGACGAACTGTTTGAGGGCAAGATCTTCCAGATTCGTCTCAGCCCCACGACGACTCAGAACGTGGTGACGTACCCGGTCATCGTCTCCGCCCCGAACGAAGACCTCAAACTCCTGCCCGGGATGACGGCGAAGATCACCTTCCCCATCGCCAAGCGAACCAAAGTGATCAAGATTCCAAACACAGCCAAACGCTACTATCCCCAGAACCGCGAACACGTTCACAAGGACGATCTCGACATCCTCGACGGCACCGAACAGGTCCAGACGGACGAGGATGATCAGCAGACTGACGAGGAGCCCCCCGCTGATGAACGATCCAAGGCCAGCCGTAATCGCAATCGCCGTCATGTCTGGATCGAAAAGGATGGCAAACTGCGAGCCGTCGCGGTCGAGTTCGGCATCAGCGACTACAAGTACACAGAACTCGTCTCCGGCGAAATCAAACCAGGCCAGGAACTCGTGATTGGCTTCGATAAGAAGAGATAGGGAATGGAGGGATAGAGAATGGTGCTGTATCGACCTGACTCAGAACACCGATTCTCATTTCCGACCACCACTCGATTCGATATTCCCAATTCCCGATCCTCCATACCCCATTCCGAGCTATGTTCACCACGATCCGCATCGCGTATCGCGCTCTGATGAAGAACAAGATGCGGGCTGCGCTGACGGTGCTGGGGGTGGTGATCGGCATCGCAGCCGTCACGACCATGGTCTCACTGGGTCAGAGTGCGAGCAATCTGATTCAAGGGCAGTTCGAATCGCTGGGAACGAATGTGATCGTCGTCTTCCCCGCCAGAGGGAGACGGGGAGGCGTCCGATCGGGCGATCTGCCGACGCTCACTTCAGGCGATGCTACGGCCATCGCGGAAGATTGTGACTCGGTCCTGGCCGCATCTCCGCTGCTCTTCACCTCGATGCAGGTGATCTACGGCAACAGCAACTGGAAGCCGAGTGAAATGTTCGGCGTCGGTCCCGACTACCTGCTGGTTCGCAACTGGAACGTGCGGCTGGGTGGATTTTTCAGTGAGCACGATGTGAATGCTGCGGACACGGTCTGTGTCCTTGGGCAGACAGTCGCAAGGCGGCTGTTCCAGACGGCTAATCCCATCGACGAGACGGTCCGCATTCAGAACATCCCCTTTCGAGTCATCGGCGTCCTTGAAGCCAAAGGAGCCAACATCATGGGGGACGATCAGGATGACATCGTTTTGATGCCCTATACGAGCGTGCGGCAACGGCTGTTCGGATCAGAGTTTCAGAATGTGCATGCCATCATGGTTTCGTCGCGCTCGGTCACCACAATGCAGGATGCGGAGATGGAGATTCGCAATCTGCTGGCCGACCGGCATCGGATCGCACCCGGTCAGCCGAACGACTTCCGTGTGCAGAACACCACCGAGATTGCAGCCATGATGGGGGTCATTACCGGGACGATGACCGCGATGCTCGCATCAATCGCAGGTATCTCACTGCTGGTCGGCGGAGTGGGCATCATGAACATCATGCTGGTTTCCGTGACCGAACGGACGAAGGAGATCGGCATCCGTATGGCAGTCGGTGCCCGGGGGCGAGACATCCTGTTGCAGTTTCTCGTCGAGTCGGTCCTGCTCTCATGTGTCGGCGGTGCGATCGGTTTCGCTCTGGGCATCAGCGGCTCAATGGGAATCACCATGGCCATCAATGCTTATTCCGACGGCGTGGAATGGCCGACAGCCATCTCATATCCGGCCGCGATCGTCGCCATCCTGTTCGCAGCAGCAGTCGGGATCGTATTTGGCTTCTATCCAGCCCGCCGCGCCAGTCGTCTCGATCCGATTGACGCACTGCGCTACGAGTGATCCCGTGTCGCGGTTTCTGTTCGACGTTGCCCCGTCAAAACGCAAACACGCCGCATCGGCTGCGGTGGCCGACGCGGCGTGCATCTTCTGGTGATCGCCCCCGGAAGGTCAGAAGACATCCAAGATAAAGTGGTGTCCGCTGTGATACGGTCGCTTGGATGGATAGAAGTTATGCCAGTCATCTCGATACACCGGAATCTGCTTCTCGACCGGGTATCGGTAGTACATATGGTCGTAACTCTCGGGCAGCCGACGGAAGTTCTGGGGATAGTAGACGTACGGGTAGTAATAGAACCGCTGCCAGTCGGTGGGCTGTCCCGGATTGGCCGCCTGGGCGTCGGTCGTGGCCAGCAGACCGGCGGTCACGATCGCCCCAACAAACAGCAGCCCCCGCATCAGATTCCGCTTCGCCATGAGTCCATGCTCCTCAAACTCAGTTGCCGTGGGGCAGGACTTTCACCTGCCTGAGTGTTGATGTCAGTGGGAGGTCGAGGACCTGCCCCACGTCAACCAATACATCGGCCACCGGGTCAACCTCAGAACAGTCATTTTCGGTACAATCCATACGACCTGACCGCTGACCTGCGTCTCAAGCCCATCCTCGAAGTTCGATAACATTCAGTGCAGACACTGGTTGCGCACGAAGCAACAGCGCAAAACCGGATTCGGCAAAGATCACCGAACGTCTAGCACAATCGAGACTTCGCGGTCGGTTGCTGTTGACGATCAAGCCCCCCGGCCAACTCGTCAATGCTTTCCTGCCTCGGCCGGCTGCTGAATCGTTACCGGGTCACTCAGCTCTTTGACCAATTCAAAGTCCGGCTCGTTCCCCGACTCGCGACGGGTGAAGTAGTTGAACAACATCAACCCATCCACGCCATCTGCATAGAGTTGCCGGGCGAGTGTCCGATATGTGTCCGCCTGGGGTTCCACCTCAATCGAGGCGTACAGCGGCATGTCCCGGGGCATACGTTCCCGGTACTCCTTCACTGGCAACGGAAAATCATTCCGCAGATAGTGAGAAGCGATCAAGAAGTCGACCAGCCCCTCTTCAGCCCAGCGAAACACATCCAGTCCCACGGCCCGGTTCTGTTCCGGTCTCGCCATCACACGTGCTGACAGCAACAGGGGGCGTTCACGCTCCTTTCCCAACCGGGTTGTCAGCTCCCGCAGTCGTCGCATCAGGTCGGTCATCGCATCGAGGTTCTGCTCTTCCTCACCATCCTTGAAGAACATCGGGAAGCGTTGGAAGTCGATCTCTAACCCGTCAACGTCGTAACGTTCGAGGCACTCGACGATCTGATCATACCTACGCTGCCGAACCTCTTCGTGAGCGAAATCAAGCCCGCCCGGCAACCACTTGCCAACAACCGGACTTGTGCGCGGTCCAAGAATGTCCTGATGCAACTGACTTAACGGATCGCCCGGCTGACCGATCCAGTACTCCGGATGTTCTCGCCAGAAGCGGGAGAGGATGAGGTTGTACGGGAAGACATCCGGGGTGTCGGTGCCGTGGACTTCGTTGATGCGAAACGACAGGAACACCTCCATGCCTTGTTCCTTCGCCCGCTCGACGGCGATCCCCATCGCATCCTGCCCCTGTTCGACAAATGCTTTGTAGTTGAGTGCGGCTCTCGCTAACGTTCCGGGCTTGGTGCGACCGGTTTCCTCGATCTGTTTGAGAATCTCGGGATCGTCTTCGTCCCCCAGCATGCGGGCATGCCGACTGGGGAAGTTCATCACCATCCCGTCATTGGGCGACATGCTGAATGTTGTCACCCCGGACGCAGCCACCTGATCGATGTAGGGGGACACATCCTCCGGCTGCATCGGTGGCCCTTTGTAGATGAACATGTTGTCCGCATCGCTGTTGTAGATGAACCGACGAGGCCGCACCGGCTCATCCGCCTGGATGCAGACAGATGTGATAAAGAAACAGAGAACCAGCAACAGAGTTCGCACAGAACCGCACATGAAGTTTCCCCGATGAAATGTCTCGGCTATCACACATTACCGTCAAACATCGTACGGCAACGACAGACGATTCGCGAGTAGTTGCAGCTCGGCAGAAACCCGGCCCTCGCGTGAGAGAGTGATTGCCCCAGGGCAATCGCACGTTCAGGACGTCCGAGTTGCCCTGAATATGTGATTTCGTCACCGTAGCTGGACTCGCCAGAGTTCAGATTGATGATTGGCAACTGACATGACGGCTGAATTCTGGTGAATCCAGCTACATCGAACGTGCGATTGCCCTGGTGATTGCCCGAGTTGCACACACCGACTGGGCTGTACGTTGGAGCAGCGACGGTGGTGTTCGGTCGAGGATCTCACTATGGTGAATGTTCGAGGTCAAACTCCTGAGGAGCTATCCATGAAACGCCGCGGATTTACCCTGATCGAACTCCTGGTTGTGATCGCGATCATTGCCGTCATGATCGCCTTGCTGCTGCCCGCCGTCCAACAGGCACGCGAGGCCGCACGGCGGACGCAATGCAAGAACAACCTCAAGCAGATCGGGCTCGCTCTGCACAATTACCACGACGTCCATCTCCTGTTCCCTCCCAGCAGCACCAGTGGCTTTGGTGCGGGTGTCTGGAACTATCCCGCCACCGGACCGACTGACCCGTCAATCCACCTGCACAGCTTTGCCAGTCTGATTCTCCCGTATCTCGAACAGGCCAACATCTACAACTCGATTGACTACAACGTCTCGTCACTTGATCCGGTCAATCGCGAGATGGCTTCGCAGGTGCTGCCGTTCTACATCTGCCCCAGCTACAGCGGCAGGACCGTTAGCGACGACCCGCTCTACACGACAACCGTCGGTTATGACAGCTTCGCAATCCGGAACTACGTCGCGATGGGAGCCGTCTCGGTGCTTGGACTCTCGGGGGCGGTTCCTGCTGAGGGTGTGATGTATCCAGGCTCCGCTAATCGCTTCCGTAACATTACCGACGGCACAACGAACACGATCCTGGTTGCAGAAACACGTGAGCAGAGTTCGTCCGTGTGGATCGATGGCACGACTGCGTCTGTTGCTGCCCGTTGGACCGATCTTGGCAGCCCGACCTTCTCCGGCAACACGGTCTCCATCAATTACACTCCGTACTTCCCGGGAGGGATCTTTCCGAATTCCATCGGACAGGAATACGGTCCCTCCAGCCAGCACGAAGGGGGTGCCCATCACCTGCTGTGCGACGGCTCAGTCCATTTCCTCTCTGAGAACATGGACGCTGAGGTGTACGACGCCCTCACAACCTGTGCCGGTAACGAAGTCGTCGGAGAGTTCTGAGGCGACACCACCGGATTGCCCATTCGCAACAGCCGCCCATCCCCGATGTGCGGCTGTTTTAGTGAGCTTCAACTGTCCCAATCTTCAATCCCGAGATGCCGTTCAATGGCCCGTTCGATGCTGCGGGCCTCTGCTTCCGTGTCCGCATATTCGAGAACTCGAACGACTCCCCCGTTTCGGAGTGTCGCGTAGATCGAGTAGTGCAAATCGTGTCGAGAGCGATGCATCCGAGTTGAGAGTTGGATAATGTCTTTAACCGGGATTCTCCGATTTCCGTACCAGGGAAGAGGTCCATGGCTGACTTTGAGAAACTCATTGTCGACTTGAAATTCGGTCGAATTCACCAGCAGGCACAATCCGTAGTAGGTCAGACCAGCCGTCAGCGCCAGCATCGAGCCGCCAAGCAATCCCTGCCACCCTCCCTGGCCGACGTCCTGCCACGAGAGGTAAGCCAGATAGGGCACAGCGATCAGGAACATGACGACCGAACAGCCGTTGAACCACGGATGATCGATGGACAGCGTGCGGTCGATCTCCCGCGTTCGGACAGGCGACCGTCTCTTCACACGTCTTGCGTACTCCGCCGAGGTTCTTCGTCGAGTTGTTGTCGCTTCCAGTCCGCGAGCGCGCTCGTATGCAGCACGCACAGCATCGGGCAAATCTTCAATCGCCCCCACTTCGATCCAGTCGCCGCCTCGACGTCGATACCGGAGACGTCTTTCGCCCGCTCGCGGTCCGTGGAGTTCCCGGTCCCATTGCAGCCTGTAGGTGTCACTCATCCGAATATGATAAACAACCCCGTCACAAAGAGTGGCAGATTCTTCGAACTGAGGTCGAACGGATGTATTTCGACCAATCTGGTCTCGCCCCGCCAATCACTCTGTCACTCGGCCAGCGGTCCGTACAACTCTGGACGTCGAAATCGAAAAAGATACTCGGGTTCAGCCCGTGCGGAGCGGAGTGACTCACGGTCGAAGTTGACGAGGAGCATCGCAGGCTCGCCGGGATGCCCCTTCCACTCGGCGAGGGTCTCGCCGCGCGGTCCGATTGCAATCCCGCCACCGGGGAAGGACTGGCTAACTCCCGCGAACTCGACTTCTCCCACGTAGTTGCAAGCGATTCCGAACACACCGTTCTCCTGGCAGCGGCTGCGGATCGCGGGAGCCGCCCACTCCTGCCAACCTTGAGGTGTCACCGGCGGCGGGTCTGCTGCGAAGGGGAACAGTACGATTTCGACATTCTGCACAGCGAGCAATCGTGTCGACTCGGGCATGAGAGCATCGAAACAGATGTTGCACCCGATGCGTCCCAACGGCGTGTCGATCACCGTCGGTCCTCTGCCACCATTGTAGAACGGCATCTCAAACATGGGTATGTGCAGCTTTCGCCAGTACCCCAACACACCACCCGGGCCGACCAACACCTGCGTGTTGTGCAACACATTCCCTGCATCCTCAAGCATGCCCGCTGAGAGTAGGACATCGTGAGATGCTGCGATCTTGACCAGTTGTTCGACGGCCGGACCGGAAAGGGGCTCCGCGATCGCATTCGCGCCAGCCAGTGCACTGCGGAGCCATTCGCTGTGATCTCCCGTGGGGTGATTGGGAATGAACCCGGTCAATGACAACTCCGGAAACAGAACAATCTCCGCCCCGGCCCCCTTCGCACGAATGGCCCAGTCATCGATCTTCGAAAGATTGCCTGACATGTCTCCGGGCTTCGAGTCAACGGATACGGCGGCCATTCGGACTTGAGTCTGCAATGGATTCCCCTTCGTGATGTGAGTATCAACTGATATTGAATTCCCTGACGTGACTTCCGCGCAGAACTTCCATTCCTCACGTCGTCATTCCCGCGCATGTGGGAATCCAGACTGGAGTTGATGAGATGTAAACTTCAGCCACAGTAACTCGTGCTCGCTGGATCCCCGCCTTCGCGGGAATGACAGCTTCGAGCGGATGACGGAATTTTTGGGATCACGGATTTTCATTGTGGCTCTTCAATGGCTTGCTGCTACCCAACGATCCACTCACCCCAACAGTGCCGGAATGACGTCGCCGATCGGGATGAGCCGGTGCGGTCGCTCGAGACTGTCGTAGAGGATCGTGTCTTCGGAGATGCCGAGCGTCTGGTACAGCGTGGCAATGATGTCACCGGGAATCAGCGGATCGCTTTCGGGAAACGCTCCGGTCGAATCACTGGCTCCGTAAATCAGTCCTTCGCGGAAGCCCCCGCCAGCCAGCATCAGGCTGTAGCAGAAGTTCCAATGGTCGCGGCCTGCATTGGCGTTGATCTTCGGGGTGCGGCCGAAGTCACCCATCACAGCGACGACAGTTCGTTCCAGCATCCCACGTTCTGCGAGGTCAGCGAGCAGCGTTCCGCATGCGGCATCGAACTGCGGCAGCAATGTGTTCCTCAGCGATTTGAAATTGTTGCCATGTGTGTCCCAGGTCGCGTTGGCATCGGGTGCCCAGGAAAGCGTGACGACTCGCGTTCCCGCCTCGATCAACCGACGGGCGAGCAGGGTGCTTTGACCATAAATGTTTCGACCGTACTGATCGCGCAATGAATCACTCTCCTCCGACAGACGAAAAGCCTGCTGTGTCACGGGAGACGTGAGCAGATCGAGTGCCCGCTCCTGAAAACGGGTCATCGCGACATCATCGCCAGCTGAGGGTTTGAGGTGCTCGAAGAGTTCCCGGCGGGCTGAGAAACGAGACTTGTCGACCCCGTCGCGCAGTGAGAGTTCGGGGACTGCGAAGTTGTCCGCATTGGGATCTCGCAACACAAACAGCGGGTCCCATGAGCGGCCAAGATATCCGCCAAAGAATCCAGGTTGCGGCGGACCCTTTGCGCCTTCCTTCGTCATGTATGGCAGATGCACAAAGGGGACAATCGGCTGCTCAGGCGGGCGGAGCAGGGCGGTGACGCTGCCGGGAGCCGGGTTGTCGGTCGGACGGGTCCCACCTCCAATCTCACCTCGATCATGCCCCGTTAGTGCTGTATACACCGCAGCGGCATGTGCATTGTTGACGCTATGGTGCATCGACCGCACGACCGTCGTTCGGTGGATCTGCTGTGCGAGAGTCGGCAGCAACTCGCACATCTGATATCCGCCAATCGACGTCGCGATCGGCTGAAACTCACCCCGGATACCCTCGCCCGTTTCAGGCTTCATGTCCCACATATCGAGATGGCTCGGACCACCGTTGAGGAACAGAATAATGCACGCGTCAGCAGTCGCTTCCTTTGTGGTGGTCTTGTTTGAGTCCTGCGCCTGCAACAGATGCGACAAGCTCAACCCGCCTAGCGAGAACGAACCCACTCTCAGAAAATCTCGCCGTGATCGTGGAAAGGTCATTGGCTGGCAGGCCCCGAGTGCTGCGGATGGAATGATCCACTCGATTGTCCCTTTTTCTCGACGAGTCACAAGGGAACAGGCGAAATGGGGCAGGGCAGAAGGCCCCCTGAAGCAATTGGAGCGAGGACGCTTTCGTCGTAATTCCGCCGTCAGTTTGCAACAGCTGCTGCGTTGGCACGGAAGCGGTAGCCGATGCCGCGGACTGTCTCAACGCATGACGCGTAGTCGCCGAGCTTCTTCCGCAGGGAGCGGATGTGGACATCGATCGTGCGTTCGAGCGAGTTCGCATCCTCGCCACGAGAACAGTCCATTAACTCGTGTCGCGAGAATGTACGCCCTTGTTGACGCAGGAAGCTCCACAAGAGACGGAACTCTGTCGGAGTCAGCAGCACTTCCTGACCATCGAGCGTGACCATGTGATCGGCTCGATTCATCTCGATGCCTGAACACGCGAGGACATCGCCGTTGTCGGAGGCCGCTGGAGGACGGCGAAGCTGGGCCTTGATACGCTCCAGCAGAGGCTTGATGCGGAACGGTTTGGTGACGTAATCGTCGGCCCCCATGTTGAAGCCGACCACCTCGTCAGTCTCTTCCCCCTTGGCTGTCAGCATCAGCACGCGGATCTCATGGGTCCGTGGATCGCTGCGGAGTTGACGGCATACTTCGAGGCCATCGATGACCGGAATCATCAGATCGAGGATCACAAGGTCGGGCGACAGGCTGCGTGCGCGATGTAACGCCGTCTGACCATCGGACACCGCAGTAACTTCGTAGCCTTCGCGTCCCAGGTTGTGCTGCAAGATTTCACTGATGGAAGGGTCATCCTCCACCAGCAGAATTCGAGATTTGCTCATGATTCAAATCACCTGCTTGTGTTCAAAGTGACGTCCATGACGGATGATGGTCCCCTCGACGAGGTAGACCACATCCTCAGCAATGTTCGTCGCGTGATCGGCAACCCGTTCGATCTGTCGCGAGGCGGAAAACAGATGCAGCAACGGCTCAATGCGTTCCGGAGTCCGGTGCATATCAAGAATCAACTGATCGATGATCTCACGATTCATGTGATCGATTGCGTCGTCATCCCCGCACACCTGCATCGCCTTGACCGGGTCAAGGTCGACATAGGCATCGATCGCCCGATGCAGCATATCGACCGCATCGTGGGCCATCTCCTTCAGGCGATCCGGAATCGGAATCTCCGGCGACTCGGCCAGTCCACACGCACGCTGGGCGATGTTGGAAGCAATGTCGGCCACACGTTCCAGCTCGCCTGAGATCTTCATGACCGTGGTGATCCGACGCAGGTCCACGCCCGCAGGCTGATTGAGAGCCAGCGCTTTGAGGCAATCGTCCTCAATCTGCACGTCCAACTCATCAATCGCGTCATCCAACTTGGCGATCTTGACCGCCTGATCGAAATTTGGCTCACCCAGCTGATCGACCGCCTGATGGATCATGTCTTCCACGCGGGAGGACATCGCGAGCAGATCGCGGTGCAGTTTGCGAAGGTCTCGGGAAAGATGCTGTGCCATAGAGACGGGGCTGATGATGGTCACCCTTCCTTGGTTGAACCAGATGGAAAATGTTTGCGTTAGTTGAGTAAACAATTGTTAAGATCGAATGAACCTTCAGGGAGTTCTCGTTTCGAAGAACTTTATTGCAGAACGGCCGGAACATCCGCCAAAGCTGACTGTGTTCCGGGGGCGGGCACATGGTCCTGAGATCCCACCAAAGGGAGCCTCACGCGGAAGGTACTTCCCTTGCCCATCTGACTCTCAACCTCGACCGATCCTCCGAACAACTGGCAGAGGTGTTTGACGATCGAGAGACCGAGTCCCGTCCCTCCCCGTTGTCGGTCACGAGCCTTGTCGACCCGGTAGAAGCGTTCGAAAATTCTCGCTTGGCGGTCAAGCGGGATGCCAGCACCATCGTCTTCGACAGAGATGATTCCCATGTCCTCGGCCTGCTGCCAGCGCACGGTCACATGCCCAGTTGATTCGGTGTATTTGATCGCATTGTCGACGAGATTGTCGAGAATCGTTCGCAACTCATCTGCATCGGCCAGCACGCTCAGCGGCTTGATGGGTGGCTCGGAACGCAGTTGAATGTTCTTGGCTTCTGCGACTGCTCGGTGATCCTCTAGGCAGTCAGCAACGACTGCCCCAACGGCCACTTCCTGAGCTTCGAAGTCATCCTCCTGAGATTCGATCCGTCCGAGTCGGATCAGATCAAGAATGATGTCATGCAAACGTTCCGACTCGCTGATAATGCGATTCAGGAAGTATTCCTCCTGTTCACGATCGGTCTCCGGATCGTTGAGCAGCGTGTCTGCGTAAGCCTGAATGGACGTCAGTGGAGTCTTCAGTTCGTGAGAGACATTTGTGACGAAGTCACGCCGCATCGATTCCAGTTTTCGGAGCGTCGTCATATCTCGGAGCACCAGTACGGCACCGGGCACTGGCTCGCTGGGCAGAGCGGTGACCGTCAGCGACACCACCAGCTTCGAGCGAGGCATCACGACTTCCCGGTGCACATCCTCTTCCGAAGTGAGCACCGTCTGAACAGCCTCTTCAACTGACGAGGACCGAATCACTTCCCAGAGCGGACGATCCAGCACCTGCCGGGCAGTGATCTCCAGTAGAGACCGAGCCGTCTCATTGACAAACAGAAGCCGCTCATCCGTATCGACGACCACCACCCCTTCCGCGACGGTCGTGAGGACCGCGTGCAACAACTCGGTGCGCTGAGCATGTTCCTCCGCCAGACGCTCGACGGTTTTCACACGTCGCAACAGCCGTCCTCCCGCGAGATGCAACGGCTGAAGCAGCTCCTGCAGCTCCGAGGGTAACCGTTGATGCTGAGTCTGCGCCAGCTCCGGGTCATCCCAGGCTCCCACCGTCAGCCGGAGAGCCGTGAGCAGGTTTCGCATGCGCCTGTGCATCCACCACGACTGCAACGTCGCAGCACACAACAGGAGCATGCCGAACCAGACAGCAGACTCACCGAGCTTGTCCCACTGAAAACTGATCAGCGCGGCGAGGCACGCGATCCCGATCGACGAGACAAATACTTTCCAAAACGTTACGTCGCGGAACATCTCGGATCCCTGGACGCCTCAAAACGATGTTCGGTTTCAGTCGCTCATCGACGGAGAGATGGAACTGCCGCAACTCCATGCTAAACAGTCCGTACGATGGCGACAACGACCGGCGGGGGTCATCGCGAAGAGATTGCGGTCAGGAGACGAACAGGTCTGCCTCACCAGCAGCAGCCAACCCCACCCTTGCCCATTTTAACAGTAAACAGGGGGCTACTGCTGCCATGCTGCGTCGTAGCGCAGGCCGAGGTTGAGAATTCGCTGGATGAGGTCTTCATACGAGTATCCGGCGGCCTCGGCTGACTCGGCAAAGTCTTCCCCATATTCCAGGTTCGGATTGGCGTTCGCTTCAATCACGAAGACCTGCCCATCCGGACGCAGACGCAGGTCGATGCGGCCATAGCCGCTCATGTTGAGGATGCGATAGACCCGCTTGCACAAGCGTTGAATGTTGGCCACTTGTTTGGGGGTGAGATCCTTGGCAAGTCCCGTTTCGATCCCGTGCTTACGTTGATATTTCGTGTTCCATTTGACCCGGGCTGTCGCGATCCGGGCGATGTCCTCGGGCATGTTGGTGAACCTCATCTCCCAGACTGGAAACGTCTGTAAACGTTTATTGCCGATCACGCCGACGTACAACTCGCGGCCATCAATGTACTCCTCGGCAAGGGCATCCGACTTCACGTTTTCGTGCACGAACTCAGCACGTTCGATCAACGCCCGATCGTTCGTGACGATCGAGTTCTGCGAAATTCCAAACGAGGCGTCCTCCGTGCTCGACTTCACCAGCACCGGATAACGAATTCGTTTGGGTGGCTTCACCTTCTGGCCCAATGGAAAGACCGTAAAGCGGGGCGTGGCGATCCGATGATAGGCCAGAATCTTCTTGCTCAGTGCTTTGTCGTGGCTGAGGAGCAGGCCGCGCGGGTTACAGCCGGTATAGGGCTGGCACATGAGTTCCAGATAACTGACGACCGCCTGATCGTACACGGTGACGCCGTGGAACTCTTCGAGCATCATGAAGGCGATGTCCGGCTTCCATTCGAGGATCGACTGACGAATCGGGCCCAGGTCGTTGAACACGCCGAGCGTCTGAACCTCGTGTCCCAGATTCGCGAGCGCGGCGATGACATCGTACTCCATCTTCCAGACAGGCGGATTGTTCTCGTCGTAGTCCACAAGATCGTCGGGCGGTATCAGCCCTTCCCGGACCAGCGACAGAACTCGGAGACGTTTCATAATGCGATCTTATGGGCTTCATCCTGAATATAATTCATTGTGTGCATCGTCAGCACAACGAGCACATCACGCTCAACTTCCTCCGCTGGCCGGTCAACCCGCAGCTTGAGTTCCCGACAGCGTTGAATCATCTCACCCAGGACCTGATCGATGATGTATTGGAACTGACCTGTCCACTCAGCCACATCCCGCCGTGAACGTCGTCGAATGCGTCTTAGAAATGTGGCTGCCGAGGGCAGGCCCTCACAACTCGGGTCATCACAAAACAGTCGCCGCAGTTCATGATCGTAGGAATCGGCCACTTCAATACGGTAGTGATCTCGCTTGTCTGCATAGTGTTCGCGGAGCGTGTTGCGGTTGAGCCGCAATGGCTCTTCATGCTTGCGCGAACGCACGCAGGGACGTTCTTCGCGGATCTCCTTCATCAACCCATCGACATACTCAATCTTCTTAAGCGCGGGCCAGTCGTGATAGACCTGTCGCCAGCGTGACCTTGGCTTTAACCACACTGCAAACGTTTCAGCAAAGTCCTCGACCGGATGACTCTGGGCATACCACAGATCGAGATTCACCACGAACCGATGGCTGTACGGCTGAGGGTTATACGACTCCGGGTAGGGCGTCGAAACGTTTCCAAAGACCTTGCGATATCCACTTCGCCGCCGCAAGCGATATGCGTTATCGATCGCATGGCCCGCCTCGTGACGCAGAATCCGCATGCACCATTCCGCAGTGCCCCCTTCGACCTCGAACATCTGTTGCTCTTCCAACCTCATCAGCCGGCTGTCGGCCAGATAAAACGGAATGGCCACGCCCGGAACCCCATCCGGAGTGAACCATTCCTCGGACAGCCAGAAGTGCGGACGGAACGACAGCTTCTTCGCATCGAGTTCCCGAGACAGTTGGTCGATGCGCACCTCCAGGGGTGTCCCCTCGATCGTCAGCTTCAGATCGCAGAATCGCAGATCAAGCAACTCCTCATCCGAAAGCTGTGCCAGATCCGGGTTACCGAATTGTGATCGTCGCTGGCTCTTCCTGCGGCGATCATGTCCATTGACACTCAAACCGTAACTCCCTCCCGCTTTGTCGCGTCCTGGTTGGTTTCGTAATTTTTCGCAGGATAGTGGCCGATCCCTCATCGTCCAACAGCGATTGCTTGGCTTGCGTGGTCGAACGGCGATAAAGTGCAAAGATCGCCACAGGAAGAGGAAACATCATGCTCACTCCTTCTCAGATTGAAAAGTACCACCGCGACGGATATGTCACCCCGGATTACCGTCTGCCGGATGAAGTGATTGACGACATCAAAGCAGCACATTCTCGTCTGATCGAACGGCATCCGGAGTTCAGCGACTACTGTTCCGCCCTACTGGCATACGACACATGGTTCCTCACGGTCGCGAGAATCCCCGAGATTCTCGACATGGTCGCACAGGTCATCGGGGATGACATCGCCCTCTGGAACTGTAGTTTCTTCGCGAAGCCCGCGAAGGTGGGGTCAAAGACACCTTGGCATCAGGATGGCGAATACTGGCCCATCCGCCCACTCGCGACCTGCACCGTCTGGATTGCGATTGATGCGTCGACTCCCGAGAACGGTTGTCTCAAGGTCATCCCCGGCTCGCATCGCGAGCAGCGGCTCGCCAAACATCAGGAAAACAATGCTGAGGGGCTCGCGCTCAACCTCGAACTCGATAAGACCGAATTTGACGAGTCACAGGCAGAAAACATCATCCTCGAACCGGGACAGGTCTCGCTGCACGACGTCTACCTCTACCACGGCTCCGAGGCGAACACGTCCGACCACCCCCGCCGCGGCATGACCCTGCGTTACATGCCCACGACATCGGTCTACTGTCACGACGAGCCGACCAAATTCAAACGCGAAGGCCGCCTTGTGATGTCACAACGTACGGTCTACCTCATGCGCGGCATCGACCGATCCGGCAAAAATGATTTTCGTATTCGGTACTGATCTCTCGGCACTCTTCACCTGCCAATCATCGCTTGCGGATTAGCAGAATCGAGAAACCGCTCACCGATAGTGATACAGCATAAACACCGCGAGCGAACACAGGATTGCTGCCCAGAAACGATCTTCCGTCAGCATCGCCGACATGGGCGAGGCACCACTTTCGTACCGTTGCTTCACATGAAGCATTGCAGTTGTTCCAAATGCAGAGAAGGTCCAGAAAGCGCCAGCTATCCCGCATGCGATTGGCGACCAAGTCTCGCTGACCATCAGCCAACCCAATACCGCATACACACCGATCGATACAAAAATCACCGCAAATGACTTGGCAAGCGTCCCCGGAGCATGACCGCCCAGGTCGGTCCACACGAGTCGGCTCTTCTCGCTGTCGGGCGATGTCATCAGGCTCACGACAATGTGGATCACAAAGCACAACAGCAACACGACCACCACCCGATGGAAGAATGCCAATTTCGGTCCGAACGCTTCGACAATTGTCGGATAGTCACCGGCGTAGTTGTTGTAGCCCCACTCAACCAGCCATGAGAAGAACACGCCCGAGAGGATCGTCCAGAATGATCCCGCTGCTGTCGCCCGTCGCCAGAACATGCCGAGGATGAACGTCACGAGCACGCCGGGCGTCAGATAATTCTGATAGTCGACAAGTTTAAGGAAGAAATTGGCCTCGGAGTTCGGATCGAGGATAAAGATCGCCATCAGAGCCGCCATCACCACGAGTGCAACAATCGACATGCGACCGAAGCGGATCAATTCTCGATCCGTCGCCGCAGGATTGATGTACGGTTTGTAAATGTCCATCGTGAGAATGGTCGCAGCCGAGTTCATCATCGAGTCGATCGATGAGAGAATGGCTCCGATCAGACCGGCTGCGATGATGCCGATGATCCCGGTCCCGACGGGGATCACCAGCTTGACCAGTTCCGAGAAGGCCGCATCCGGATCGACGGCCCGGTCGGGCATCTCCTTCTGGAACAGGTAGTATGCTGCAATGCCTGCACCGATCGCGAAGAACGGGATCAGCAATTTCAGAAAACCCGCTGCGACGATGCCGATCTGGCCTTCCGAGTCGCTGCGGGCTCCCAGGGCGCGTTGG
>JAGQQG010000049.1 GCA_020426325.1 Planctomycetaceae bacterium
AACGCATGGCCTGCGCCCTCGACCCTGACTACCTGCTCAGAGTCTTCAACACCGCCAAAATCGATGCGTAAGCCCTGAGTGCGAGGCCCTTGATCAACGTTGCGTTTGGATCGCGCAATCCATGTCGATCGAGATTCCACGCTGAACCTCATCGGAACGCAACACCAGAATTCACGTCCACGCACTCGACTTTTCTGACCATTGCTGTCGTTTGGGAATCACCACAGAGGACGCAGAGATCGCTGAGGATTGTCCGATTGTTCTCCTCTGCGTACTCCGCGACCTCTGCGGATGATGAACTTGGTTTCTCGTGTCACGCCAATCGATATGAGCCGGGTTTGAGAGGCGGATGCGAAGCTGGCTTGCTGGACCACTTGGTTCGGCGATTTGATCGTTTATGATTGGGGCATCTCGTAGAGTGAAGCACTTGTCCAGACCACCCTCTTTCCTGGTCTATCACGGACATTTGGCCATTCGTCGAGCGCTCCACTTGCTGGGATAGTGAGTCATGCAGCTTAGGAAATCCTTCTCACGCATCGAATGGACACTGATTCTCGGATTGATGGCTGTGATCTGTCTGACCACGGTGGCTGCACTGTATCCAGCTTACGCATTTCAAAGGTCCGTCCGACCAGGCATAACTCAGGCCTCAGTCCGAAGTCATTGCGGGTCTCCCGATCACATCCTTGAACCCGGAGCCGAATTGACTCGCTGGGGAGATGAAGAGGCTCGCGAAATCACCGCTGAGACATGGGTGTATTACGTCTTCCCGAGAAGTGTGAATCGCTTCGTTTTGACGTTTGAAGACCATGTCCTCGCCAACATTGAACATCACAGGAACTGAAGTACCGTGCATTGCCGGGAATCGTCTGCGTCAGACACTTAGTAAGAACGCCTTCCTGCGAAACCTGACAAGTGATGTCATATTGAATAACCGCAGAGAGCGCGGAGGATGGTCAAAATCTTCTCCCCTTCGCACTCCGCGACCTCTGCGGTTCATTGACTAGACTTTCAAAAGACACGCCACTCGATATGACCGAACGCGAGATGGCGCACCCAGACCGGCAGGGCCATCTCTCTTAGCGACCATGACACCCAAGGACTCGCTGGGACAACAATTGCAGCTGTTAAAAATTGCTGACCGCTTCGCCTCCTTTGATGGTGCCGAGGGCCTGGTAGGTGGCTTTGTCGATGCTTCCGGAAATGAACGAGACACTGCCGTCTCCCCAGACGAAATGAGAACCCCCGGCGTGCTGGCTGCTGAAGTCGTCGAAGTGGGCGACCGGATCGTTGGGCACATGGTCGGCTGAGCCGAGGACGCGTTGAAAGGCTTCCTCTCCTTCGGGCACCATCCCGACCCAGGTGGAGTACCAGTCCTCGTCAGCATCCGTGCGTCGTTCGCCCACGAGGAACGTGTTGCTGGTCCCGTCTAGGTAATCACGAAGACGCGTGCTGCTGTTGTGATAGAGTGACCCGTCACCAACACATTGACCGCTGGCGTTGACCGGAGCCGTGCCCGGCATGTTCTCGCAGCCGTCCAGTTCCTCAGTCCCAAAAGCACCGATGTAATTGGCGATCGGCAGTTCCGCGAGGACCGTGCCGGGAGAACCTTCTTCCTCGATTTCCCAAGTGTCCGGTTGTGGATCGGACGGACAACGGAAGACTGAGAGCGTGTTCTTGCGGAAGGCCTCGTTGGCCGGATCTGCGATGCTGACGTTCGGATCAAACTGTTGCCAGACGTTCGCCTGTTCCAGTTGAGGCAGGATCATCGCAGCCCAGCCGACCCCGCTGGTCCCTTCATGAGCGGACGAAACCCCTGCATCGACTGCGATCCAACCGGGGGGAAACATCTGATAAATGTCGTGATAGTTGTGCATCGCCAGACCGATCTGCTTGAGATTGTTCCGGCATTGCGTGCGTCGGGCCGCCTCTCGCGCCTGTTGCACAGCAGGCAGCAGCAGTGCAATCAGGACCGCGATGATGGCGATCACGACGAGTAGTTCGATCAGCGTAAAACCGTTTCGACGAGTCTTCATGGATACATGCTCCCGGTCCTTCCGGACCAATTCACAAAGGAAATAAGAATGGATCAACAGGCGCAGTCACGCACTGCATTTGCTCCGACTTTCGTCAGAAAGACGACATCGGGCAGCAGCAACGTCTGCGCATTCGCTTAACGCGAAGTCAGATGATTGAATGTCATCAGCAACTCAAGGAACCACACAGCGTGGCTCGATGGACGACCGCTCAACGAATCCGAACCGACTGCGCAGCATGTGCGCAAAGGCAGCAAACGAAGAGCAAATCGAACGTCATCCGCAAAGCGGAGGGCCGCGGGAGCGAACGGCCAGCGGAGTCAAAAGGGTGTCGACGTCTTCATCGACACACACCACATCAAAACTCGGTGCGTCAATCTCGACCAGCACCGGTGCGGTCAACGAGACCTTGGCCTGAACATGCCACTGACAGATCAAGCAGTCATCATGGTCATGATCTGCCGGAAACTTGTGGTCGGGAACACCACCATCATGCGAATGGCCGGGAGCCTCTTGAGAATGGCCATGATGGTGGTGACAACACGCGTGCTCGTCAGTCGCTACATGAGCGTGGTGCTGGCACGCACCCGTTCCCTGCAACGCATGCAGACCCGCATGGCCCAGGAAGGCCGCGGTGCCATGCAGGAAAAGCAGCAGACTGGCTGTAAGAAGACGCATTGCCAATTCGACAAAGAAAAGTTCGGCCCGAACTTGATCCCATGATTCTTACCTTGAAGAGCACCACGGTCAAGGATTCCGATTGTGAGTTTTTCCCGAGCAATGCTGAATGATGAGCGCAACTCCCGCCACGATAAACCAGCGGTCTAGCAAACTATTCGGTCCATCATCGTTAGATATCACAGCAGAGGACGCAGAGATCACTGAGGATATTTCGCAGGTTCTTCTCTGCGTACTCCGCGTCCTCTGCGGTACCTGAACTCAAACTCCCTGGTTCACGCACATGGCTCGATGGGCTGGCGTCAACTGGGGTTGCTTGCGATGATTGCGGTCTTGTGTTCGTGAACAGCAACAGGCCGTCAGCAGGAGAGGCACATCGTGGAGGGGAAACAGATTCGGGATGCTTTGCGGACGGGGCGACGGGTGTATGCGTCTGCGATGGTGGCTCCGTCGCCGCTGTGGCCTTCAATGCTGAAGAAGACGGGCATCGATTTTATCTTCATCGATTCCGAACACACGCCCCTTGATCGCGAGTCGCTGTCGTGGTTGTGTCACGCCTTCTCGGCGAACGGGATCGCTCCGGTCGTCCGGATACCGAGTCCCGACCCGTTCGAAGCGTCCAAGGTGCTCGACGGCGGGGCAGCCGGAATCATCGCACCGTACATCGAGACAGCCGAACAGGTCCGGCAGCTGATGGGGCCAACCCGGTATCGACCTCTGAAAGGAGAACGACTTCAGGAGGCCCTGCGCGATCCCTCCTCGCTGGAGCCGGAACTGCGAGCTTACCTGGAGGAACGTAACGCAGGCACGATCTTCATCGCCAACATCGAAAGCACGCCCGGCTTGCGGAACCTTGAAGAGATCGTCTCGCTGGGTGCCCTCGACAGCGTGCTCATCGGCCCTCACGACCTGTCGTGCAGCTTGGGGATTCCCGAGCGATACGACCATCCCCGCTTCGAGGAAGCCGTCGGCTCCATCTTCCGGATCGCCCGCAAGCACCAGTGCGGAGCAGGGCTGCACTGGTGGCGCGGCGTCGGCGACGAGCTGAACTGGATCAAAGCGGGCGCCAATCTGATCATGCACAGCACCGACATCACGCTCGTCGTCCAACACCTCGAACACGAACTACACGAACTTAAGCAAACCCTGGGAGACGCGACGAGCGCGACCTCGACAGAAACAACCAGCGTCTGACGTCATTGGAGAACGAACAGTCGAGTGGTGAATCTCGTCAGACTCCGAAGGATGACCCGCTCGCGGAGACTCGTGTTCGATGGCCACTACTGGCCATGGACCTCCTGGAATGACTCGGGCAAGCTGCGATTGCAGGAAGAAATCGAGGGGAACGAGTATGGCTGCAAAAACGTGGGAGCAGGACTTTCGATACCCGGCAATTCAAACGTCGATTCGTGCATTATCGCACGACCACTTTGACGATCCATTCGAGTATCCCGGGTCCTTTTGTCTGCCGGTTGCTGAGAGACCGCTAGTGGGTTGGAGCCCGGGGCGAATCACACTGATCGCCCTGGTCTTGGGATTTGCCTTGCTCGCTGCGGGAGCCTGGCTGGCGTCGATCGCCGAGAAGCAGAATGGCCTGTTGCTGGTCATCGGCGGCTGTTGTTCGTTGAGCGGAATGCTGATGTTTTTCCTGCCCCTGAAACTCGATCGTCAGATCATCGGCTGGATGATGGGGAAACGGGGTCACGACCTCGCTGCGCGTGCGAGGAATTTGACATTGCTGGCTTCGGAGTTAAGCGATCCCGATCTGAGCCGAATGAAAATCTCGATCGACGGAAACGATCATGTGCTCATCCTTTTTGACGAACAGAACCATCGCTTGATGATCGAAGGACTCGGTGCCCGCTATCAGGTGCGAGCCGCGGATGTTGTCGATATCGCACCATTTCAATTCATGAACTATCTCGGGGTAAAAATCAGCTATCGAATCAATTCCAAGGGTCCGCTGAGTATCGCCCTCGCCCGAACATCGCTCGTTACCGAACTGGCTCGACAGCTGCCTTTCCTGTTCTTTCTCAAGAAGCTCGTCAAGAACCAGTTGCTTGAACAATCTTTGCGAACCCTGAGACATTCAGGCAGTGAGTAGAATCGTCGCTGCATCACCCGGGTGACATACTCATGTGCCTCTGTGCTCAGCGAGAATTCACACGCGGATTGTCAGTTGCCGGAGGGTGAATCCTGGGTTGTCGTCGGACACCAGCACCTTGATCTGCTTGAGTCCAGATGCTGCGTAGCGGTGTTGCAATGCGAAGTTGGTCGTGCCGGCGTTCAGAGTGACCGACTCATAGCGTCCTCCGGGATTCCACTGCACGAGGACTCGATGTGCGTCATGCTGTCCGAGATCCTGCAGGATGCCGGCCAATTGCACGTTGCGGGGGCCCACCCGAATGGCTTGGAGGTGCGTGAAGTTCGGGCGTGTGTTGAACACTCGGATGGACATTTGAGCCTTGTTGCCACCGCCGTACTGATCGCGCCACTCCACGTTCACCGTGTAGCGTTTGTTCACAATGCCGTCGGAGTCCTCGAGATACCGGTGCCGCACCCGGACCTGGCGGGGGGTAACGGGTCCGAACGTAAACGTTTCCTGTTTGCCGTCACCCCAGTCGACATCCAGGAAGAACGTGTCGCCCGCGTTCGGTTCGGTAATCCTGCCGGAGAGTGTGGCGATGCCCCCTTCGAAGATAAGTGGCGTGAGTCTGCGGTCCTGAAAGGCCGGAGCATTGTTGCGGGTGATGACTACGTCATTACCGTCTCCGCCATTGTAATCGATGGTGAAGTTCTGGCCGTTGACCAGAAAGTTGGCGCCATCGGGCAGGGGCTTGCCGTCGGGAGTTTCGAAGACTTTGTTGGGATCCGGGACACCGGTTCCCGTGACGTCGATAATCTGAAACGCCGTTCCCAGCGGAAACGTGGCCGTCGTCTGCACATCGAGAATGGGGAACCGCACGTCGTCGCCCACGAGGAATTGATCCAGCCGCAGGGTCGTTGTCTGCAGCCGCTCGAAGGAAGTGACCGAAGAGAGTTGCGGCGCGAAGATCGATCCGAACAGCAGGCTGACATCCGCCGCTTGCAGCAGGTCGTCGCCTCCGATCCCCGGGGACAACTGACCTCCCGAATTGACAACGATATTCTTCGCCTGACCATCGCCCGTCAGGACGCCTCCGTCGGTGATTGACAGCAGTGAGTTCTGCAGGAATCCGTCCAGGCGGAGTTCGCCGGCTGCGACTCGGGTGGGTCCGGTGTGCTGAGCGGTTGAGGACAGCAACATGTTTCCCTGGCCCTGCTTGACGATTGAGGCCGCACCCGCATTTTTGATGGGCTCGTTTCGCACGCGCACGCTGAGTTGGAGGTCATTATTCTGGCCTGCGATGTCGGCAATCGTGAACGTATGAACGCCTGGCTTCAGGAACAGAGTCCCGAATCCGTTGATGAGGGAGGCTGCACTGCTGGTTCCATTGGCGTTGACGGTCAGGTCGCCTCCCAGCAGGACCGAACTCCCGGTCCCCAGGCTGACCACACCGCTGCGGAGGACTAAGTCATCACCGACCGTCATCTGGCTCGATTCCTCGAAGCTCAACGCGGCGGCGGTCAGGCTGACATCGTCACCCACGGTCAGTTGAGTCGCCCCGCGCACGCTGAATTGCGGCGTCCTTGTCATCGTGAGGTCGTCAGTCACGGTCAGCAGCATTTCGTCGAAGTTGGAACTCGCTGCTCCATCGGTGAAAACCAGGCTGCGAAGGACTTCCTCACCGCGCTGAATCGCGAGTCTCCCATCGGCCCTGACGTTGATGGCCGTATCGGCAGGCAGTGCACGATTCGAGTCCGTGAGAGAGAGCGCAGCCGGTCCGCGACCGAAACCGCCGATAGTGATGTTCGGCGGCAGGACGATCTGGTTCGAGAACCGTTGAATTGCCTGAACGGTTCCCTCCCGGATGGCGAGGGCGGAGAATGCATTAGCTCCGCGTCGTGGTTCGATTCTCAGACTCCCCACGCCGTCCTTGCGCAGCGTGCCGCCGCTCAGAGCGCTGTTGAGGGTCAGGCTTCCGCTGGTGACGTTGACCGTGCGCACACCGCTCGCCGATGAAAACACGATCTGCGAAGAAGGCGCTGTCGGTTCAAATCGCTCTGGACTAATGGCTCCGTCATTCACTGAGATCAGATCCCCGGTCAGCGTGAGCACGCCGCCGACGTTTGGCTCCAGATCCTGGATCAGGATTCGCGTGCGGTCGAGTGACACCGTTCCGAGAGTCTCGCGAGCAATGGCCAGCCGGTTCCCCTTGTTTCCACTCGGGAAAGGGTCCATGAGCGTGACGGGAACTCCCGGAAGGAACTGGCCGACCCGCTTGCGTACGCCACCAACAATCTGTTCCTCTCCCACTTGGACAAAGCCGAAATCGTCAGCGAACAGAGGACCGGCGATCGCAGGCACGTTGTCGGGCTTATCGAGGATCAGCTTGCCGGCAACCACGATCAGAGGATTTGCATACGTGTTCGCCTTGGAACCCGCGAACACCACTCGCTTCGCCGGATGCGACGGATCGTCCGTCCGAGTATCAATCGTCAACGTTCCGCTGCTCAAACTGCTCAGAGCGCCTCGAAACGTCAATTCGCTTTGCCCGGCGACGGCGTCGAAACGCACCTGATGATCGCCGCCCGAGAATCGAATGTCAAAGTTGATCTCGCCGGTGCGGGCACCTCGAGAGTCCGCGAGGAAGATATCACCATTCAAGGTGATGCGATTCCCGGTCAGCTTATAGTTGTTCCCCTCAATCGTGATGTCGTTGAAGACCGTGTTGGCCGGGAAGTCGTTGCGTGTGCGCAAGTCCCCTGGGTTAATCCCCACAAGGGGGAACACGAGATCATCGCCGGCGACCGGGGCGATGTTGTCCTTCCAGTTGGTCGGATCGGTCCAGCGGTCGTTCAGCGTGGCCCCGCCGTCCCAGACACGCATGGCCAGCAACACACGCGTCTCCAGCGGCTCAACCCCCGGACCACGGCGCCCGCTGCGTCTGCGGGACGACGGGGAGAACTTGAACCAACGACTGACAGACCGTTTGATCCGCTCGAACATCGCAGTGCATCCCAAGAGGCCATGAATGAAGAGAAACGCGTGCAAAACATCACGAAACTCAACGATCATCACCTCTTCGACGACAAACCGCGACGAGGGTTGAAGGTGTGTTTCCAGCACATTACTCCGCCACCTGACGCCAAGCAAGATGCGGGATGCCCGTTTTTAAGGGCGATGACGTCGTGGACTGGCTTTACTGGCCGATGACGAGGATCGAACGCACAATCACCGCGCCCGACGCGACTTTTCGAGTGAGAGCTGAGCACGTGTCAGGTAGACCTCCTCACCCGAGCTGAGACGCACCAGGAAGATGCTCCCCTCGCCTTCCCAGGTTGATACCTCCACGACAGTCGCTTTGCTGTTGGCCGGGATCTCTTGTCGGTCACCCGCCGGGGTGACTCCTTTCCCGTTACGAACGACAACCGCGTCGCCCGAGTGAATCTGTCCCTGGCACGCAAGACACCGAGCGGGTGCAATTGACCCGTTCCATCCCTTGCTGAAATGTTCCTCCAGGATGTACTCCGAGAACGCAAGCGGAACAAAGTACGCCTCGCCACAACAAGGGCACAGAAACATCGGCATTGTCTCACCTCAACGAATCGCAAATGACGCTGGATGGCCCGACCGGAGTATACGACGGTTGGGACGCGAAGCGACAGGACGATTCACACTCGGTGTTCCAAGCTCCTGAAGACGTCGTCAGCCAAATGTGATTCATCCTGGGCCGCTGTCCCCCAGCCGATTCCGGTCGGGCCACCCGCCAAAATGTCCCAATCCCCAGGGTTAATCCACCCACGGAGCACCCTACCTATGTACCACTACCGCCTACCATGACTGTCTCTGCCTGAGAAGGTGTGCGCGCAATTCTGTATTACCATCCCTGCGTTCAAAGTACTCGCAATTCTCGATATCAGAGGCACTCAGTTTTTTTATCGCATCGAGATCGATGGGAATTGGTACACCATCCTCCGAGTAAACGATGATTTCAGTGATGTCACCAAACACGGAATCATACAGGGGCACAACATCATCCACGTACCTGCCAGTCACTTCACCACGGACATCGACCATCGGACAACCACTTGTCACCCGAATCCCTCTGACATCACAAATCAAGGCCATGTAAAGCCCCGGACACTTCAGCAATACATGACTCGAATCGCCGTGCAGTTGCAGCACGCACCGATTACCGATTGTCTGAATCATGCCTTTATAGCTTTAGGAGATATTGAGAATGCGTCACGATTTCGCCTCCATTGAGTTCAGCGAGAATCTCAGACTTCTGGTCGTATCCATTCAAGAAATCGAGGGTCCTCAATCAAGACCTGTGCAGCCGGATCGTTTTCCTTCATCCATTCCAAGTCGAACGGCCAGGGATGATCCTTCTTTGGCCTGCTGAGCCAAGGCCATTTGTCCAATTCGACCGGGCGACATTCAGGGTACATCCGCCCGTCGCGGTCGTGGCGAAATATCAGGTGATCCGTCCACATTCCAAAGTACCCGTGCAGCGATCCAGCAAGTAGATATGCAGGACCTTTGTCAACTTCGTGATCAAGGAATATGACCGAACCCGCACCAAACCCAGATCGGAGGACGAGGCAATGCCAGCTTCCGCAGCCATCACTCTGGATCGGCAGGTACTGTTCCGGATCATCGTAGTAGTAGGGCATCGGCGTCTGCGACAAGGAAAACCCTAGGTCCAGAATCTCGCCACTTACGTTGTCATCGATGCCCACAGATATTCCATCGAAAGTCGAGTAAAAGGACTCAACCTCCTCAGGGATGTATGCAAAGGAAGTTTTGAGTGCGTCCAAATTCTCGGACGATGCTGGCGGACCAATATCGACGTTGCGAAAGTAGTTACATAGTCGATCAATCGAATCATGAATGTCTTGATTCATGTGCTCACTTTGAACTCAGATGACCAGGATTGAACGCACAATCACCGCGCCCGGTTGGCGAGAGCCGGCTTTACTTGGCTAACGCCCCATCTGACGTCCCGCTCGTTGCAATCACAGACTACTCCGTCACCTTCACGCCCGGGCCCACGACCGGTTGGCACCAGGCCTGTTTGAGGTCGTTGATTTCGGACGGGTTGGGGTGTTTGGCGTCGGAGGTGATGCGGGCTCGGATGTAGAGTTCTTTGCCGGTGAACGTGTAGGAGGCTTGGGTGCCATGTACCGTTTTGAAGACTTGGCCGATGTCGCCGGAGTAGTGGTGGGTGGTGTGGATCTCTTTGCCTGCTTCGTCGGTGACGGGTTGGCTCATGCGGTCGAAGTCGCTCATCGTGCCGATGAATTCGATGGTGTAGGATTCGTCTGCTTCCGGAGCGACTTCGACGGAGAGACCTTCCGGCGAGGAGGTCACGCTTTTGAGGCTGACGCCGCTGGAGGCGTAGAACCGACCTGCTTCGAGGGCTTCGATGAGGGCGGCGGGGGTGAGTTCGGCTGCGAGGACCTGCACCCAGCCGCGGCCCGGCTCGCTGTCTCGGGAGGGGATGCGGTGATAGGAGTGGCCGTCGTCGGTGGCGAGGCCGTACATCACCGGCAGGCCGAGTTCGCCCAGCCGATATGCGAGCACCACGTCCCAGATGTCTTCGGTCGAAGCGTGCTGATGGTCACCCGAGTTATGCACGCCGGGGTGTCCGTTGTAGACCTCGAAGAACTTTTCGCCGCGAATCGGGAACAGGTCCTCCGCCCGGATGGCGTAACCGAAGTTGGGGTGATTGAGGTGGATGATCATCGGCTGTCCGGTCCGCTCCCTTTGGGCGATGACCGCATTGACGTTGTTCTGGATCGTCTCCTGCACGCCCTCGCCGCGCATCGGGGGGATGACTTCCCTGACGTTGCTCGCATTCATGTGAATGGGCAGCCGTCCGTACGAATCGCTGATCTCCTCACCCTGAACGAGCAGGAATTCCTCCGGCTTGTTGAAGTGGTCCGCGACCTCGGTGAAGGTATGCATGCGAACTTCGAGCGACTCCCCCTCGCCGCGCTCTTCGATCCACTCCGGGAAGTTGGCTTTGAGTTTGTCGTAGGCTGTCCGCTTGCCTTTCGTGCGATCGACGTTGACCCACCGTTCCATGTCCTGAGCCAGCACGTTGTGATCGGTGAAGACCAGGAAGTCGTAGTCCTTCTTCTGGTACCAGTCAGCGATGTTTTCGAGGTAATCGTCGCCGTCACTCCAATGCGAGTGCGTATGCATGTTGCCCCGATACCACCGCAGACCGTTGCCTGCCTTCAACTCCTCAGCATCCGAGGGAGGGACCACACAGACAGCGGCAATGGCCAGGGAGAGAACAGTTATCGTCATCAGCACGGAAAGCGGTCGACGCATCGCAGAGTCCTTCGGGTGAGCCAGATGGGAGAGCCCTTCATTGTACTACTGACCGCCGGGGGACGTGAGTCATCGACCGACGTTCACAGCGATTTCACGCGAACGAGTCCGGCTTCCTCGCTGACGCTGAGCTGATCGAGACGTGCGGGAAGCAGATCGGTCGCATTCTGTGCAGCGGCAGCCATACCGAAGCGGACGGCATCGACCATGTCCGCCCCCTCGCTGAGCGCGACGGCGATCCCCGCTGCCAGACAGTCGCCGCAGCCGATCGGATTCACGACTTCGACCTCAAAGGGGACAAGTCGCCAGGATGCTGCGAGACTCGTGAGCAGCACGTCACCACGGCCGCTGGTGACGAGCACCCACTCTGCTCCGGACTCGTTCAACTGCTTCATCGCCCTCACGACATCCGACTCGTCGCTCAGTGTTCGTCCACAAGTGGAGGCCAGTTCCTCACGATTGGGCTTCACGAGCAACGGCCTTCGATCAAGGGCAGCGACGAGTTCCGGACCCCGCACATCGAGAATCGCTTTCGGAGAGGAGTCGAGAAGCCGGCGATACAGTTCGACCGGTTTCCCCTGTCCTTCGACCTCGGGCAGCGACCCGGTCAGGATCACGGTCTCTGCCTGTGAAGCTGCCTCGGCATAGCACGATTCAAACCGGCTCAGTTCGTCAGTCGTGATGGGGCGTGCATTCTCGACGAACTCGGTGACGCGACCACTGGTCTGTTCGATGACGGTCGTGCAGATGCGGGTTGTAGAGGCCGTTGTGATCCACTGGGCGGGAATCTCTTCTCTCGAAAACTCAACACGGATGGCATCGCCCGCCGGCCCCCCGATCGGACAGACCGTGTCGACGTCTGCCCCCAGGGAATTCAATGCCCGTGCCACGTTCAACACTTTGCCGGAGGCACACCAGTGCACTTCCCGAGCGCGGTTCACCTCGCCAACTGCGACCGCATCGAACACGAAAATCTGTTGCCATGCGGGGCTGAGTCCAGCTGCGACAATCACGATCTCGACTCCTCTGAACTTGCAGCGGCGGGCTCAGGATCATCAGTTCTTGGACCCTTCAACGAGTGCCCAGACAGTAGAGCATCTCCTGCCGTTTTCCGTCATGATCCTCTGCGATTCGCATGTAGATGCGACTGCCGACGAAGACTGGCGTCGCATACACCTCTCCGGGAATGGTGTTCTCGCCAATCAACTCGAATTCGTCTGTATTGGCTTCAAAGAGAAAAGTGGTGCCCACTTCGTTGATGGCGTAAATCGTATTCCCCACAAGGACGGGAGACGCGTTGAAGGTGCCTCCCAGCCGTCCTTTCCACTGCTCCTCGCCCGTGTCCGACTTCCAGCACATGGCGACGCCCGCATCGGTGACCGCATACAGGTAGCCGTCCTTGATCAGCATCGACGGGACATACACACGCACGCTGTTCTCCCAGGCGACTTCGCCACCGCCATCAACCCGAATCGCGGCGACGTGATTGCGTGGGTACCCTCCCGTTGTGAACACATGCTTGCCGTCGGTGATGGTCGACGTGACACACTCGGTCGTTGCTCCTTCTGTCTCCCACAACTTCTCGCCCGATTGCGGATCGAAACAGCTAATCAGATCGCAGCCGACCTGAATGAGACGCTGTTTGCCATCGATGGTGAGCAGAATCGGGGACGGGTAATTCGGTTTCTCAGGACGCTTGTGTTGCCAGACAATCTCACCCGTCTCGCGATCCAGCCCCATCAAGGCTCCGCCGCTCTTATTGTCCGCAATCACGATCACCAGCGAACCTGCAATCAGGGGTGAGGAGCCGAATCCCTGATGGACGACATAGTCGGAGATCTTCCTTTGCCAGAGTTGCTCTCCTTCGCAGGTGAGGGCCGTCGTGTAGACAGCATCCCGATTGAGGAAATTGACGAACAGCCGTTCCCCGTCACAGGCCAGTGTCGATGATGCCTGTGTCGTCCGTTTGTTTCCCTTGTCGTTCAGTCCACCGTCGTGCACCACCTTCGTCCACACGGGCTCGCCGGACTGTCGATCAAAACAGAGGACCGACTGCGTTTGCTCAGCTTCATCAGCGGTCGGCAGATAGACGCGGTCACCCACCACAATCGGCGAGGCATGCCCCTTGCCAGAGACCGGGGTCTTCCACAGGACGCTCTCGCTTGAACTCCAGTTTGTCGGAGGGTGCTGTCCCGCCGGAGCGATCCCATCTCGCGTCGGTCCCCGCCACCACGGCCAGTCTCCGTCGGGGACAGCGACCGTCGAAACGGTCGAGGTCGCACCGTCACCGGCAAAAAGCTGAACGGGAAATGAACAGAGTACAGCCAGAATGAAGAGTCGAAGATGCATGGTGATCGTTGGGGAAGAAGCTTGGTGAAATGATGGCTGACATGAAATGCGTAAAGGGGAGGGAACGCTGATTTCCGCTCATCAGCACTCAGTGTCTGTAGGTTTCGGGAGATTCAAGAGATATCTGGGTTAATGAGAAGGTTATGAGTGTTCCCCAAAACAAATGCGGGAGTCGAGCCCTTCGGTTACTGATCGAGCGGCCGCATATAGGGATTGGCAATCTCAACCGGACCTCCGGGAATCAGTGTCAACGGGCCGTTTGACGTTCTTGGACTCAAGGCCTGATTGGTGACGACCAGCTGGCCGTTCAGCGACACAGTCAGCAGACCATCGACGAGAGTTCCCTCCAAGCGGTTCCATTCACCAAGTGGCCGCATTCCTTTCAATTCCTGATGAATCGGTATCGCGGTTGCGTCATCGCCATGTAATTCAAGCAGCAAATGATCGGAACTTTCCGCCAGTTTGACATCGATGATGAAACCCATGTCATCAAATGTTTCCTCCGTTGCGAGTGCCGCATCGTCGCCGCCGTCACCGGTATAGGAGAGCACCCAGTCCTTGACCTGCCATTGATCATCTTCGGTCTTCCAGCCGGACAGATCGACGCCCGTGTACAGACAGCGGTAGCCGCGATCGGCGATCGCAACGTGTTCTTGCTCGATGGGGCTGTCGGGTAACTCCCGGATGCGAATGTTGCGGTAGTGGACGATACCGCCCTCGGACTCCAGACAGATGTAGCCTTTGCGGGGACTGCACTCTTTCCCTTGAGTCACCACCTTGCCGTTGACGGCGAGGGAGATGTTTCCGTCCTGGCAAACGACGCGGTAATGGTTCCACTCCGGACTCGGCTTCGATCGTTCCTCTGTCGGGAACGCACGGTCACCGCCTCGGCCATTGACGGGCGTCATCGTCGCCCCGTGAATCGGAAAGATGTCGCCGTGCGTCGTGTGACTCTGTGTGTTCCCATAGTCGTTCTCCAACACCTGCACCTCAATCCCGCGATGGAACGGTACGCCCCGGGCAGTGATGTCGTCGGCCCAGATGAAGACCCCCGCATTTCCTTTGGGGACCCTGTGTCGCCATTCGAGTTCGAGGATGAAGTTCTGGTACATGCGGTCCGTGCGAACTTCGCCGATCGGCTTGCCCGAGCAGACGAGCATGCCATCCTCGACAGACCACGTCGACGGAGCCGTGTTCACCGGCACCCAACCGGAGAGGTCCTTGCCGTTGAACAACGGACGGAACTCAGCCGTGTCGTCACCGTCGTCCGGTCGATAGTCGGGGTTCTTCAGTGGCGGCTGCGCTCCCATGTCTTCTCGCCAGTTGTTGAGCAGTGACAGCAGGCGAGCGGCATGCTCCGGATGAGACTCGGACAGGTCTATCGTCTCACTGAGGTCCTTCTTGAGGTTGTACAGCTCATGATGTCCGTCGTCGTAGAACTCCACGAGCCGCCATTCGCCCGCGCGGATCGCTGAGTACGGAGTCGCACCGCTGCTGTGATAGTGCGGGTAATGCCAGAAGAGCGTGTCCCGCTCGAGCGAATCGCTGGGCTGTTTGAGCAGCGATGCAATCGAGACCCCGTCGACGTTTGCATTGTGCGATTCGTCACCTTCAGTACCCGTCATCTCCAGAATGGTGGGGTAAAAGTCACAGGTAATGATCGGCTCATCACAGGTCACACCTGCGGGTGTCACTCCCGGCCACGAGATGATCGTTGGGATACGCACGCCGCCTTCGTAGACCGATCCCTTCCCGTCACGGAGCGGCGCGTTGTCCGTCGGTTGACCCGAGTCATGACTGTCGAGACCGCCATTGTCGGATGTGTAGATGATGATCGTGTTGTCAGCGAGGCCCAGTTCATCGAGAGTCTGGCGAATACGGCCCACGCTGTGATCCACACTCTCGACCATCGCCGCATAGCCCGGATTGTGATGTCGATGTTTGTCCGTGATGAGTGACTCGTACTTCTCAGTGAGATCCTTGCGACCCTGAATCGGCGTATGCACAGCATAGTGGGCGAAGTACAGAAAGAACGGCCCGTCCTTCATCTCCTCAACCAGTGAGACGGCCCGATCGGTCAGCATGTCTGTGAGGTACTGACCCTCCGTCTCATTCGATGGGGGAAAGTTCTCGACGCGGGCATCAACCCCTTGGAACTTGGCGTGGCGATAGGGCCAGTAGTACGTTCCGGGGGCTCCCCACTGATTACCGGCGACGTTGAAGTCAAACCCCTGATGCTGCGGATAGAACGGCTCGACGTCCGATCGTTCGCTTGAACGGGGTGTGAGATGCCACTTGCCGACGTGTGCCGTCTGATAGCCGTTCGCCTTGAGAGCTTCTGCGATGGTGGTGTAGCGGTGTTCGAGAAACTGTGTCCAATCGGGAGGCATGTACGGCAAGGTTCGCTTCTGCTCCGGTTTCATGCGGGGGAAATGACCGTCGATCCAGTCGGTGAGGTGGAGACGTGCCGGGTACATGCCCGTCATCATGGCTGCCCGGGTTGGCGAACAGACCGTGCAGGCCGCGTAAGCATCGGTGAATCGCACTCCCTCGGCTGCCAGCCGGTCGATGTGAGGAGTCTGGTACAGGTCGCTGCCATAACAACCCGCGTCGGTCCAGCCCAGGTCGTCGATCATGAACACGATGACATTCGGCCGCTGTTCGTCAGCACGGGCGAGTGATGAGAAAGCCAGGCAAACAACAATACCGGCGAACGTACGCATCGACAGTCGAAATCTCATGGGCAACCCTCACAGACATCGGTTCCAAGACTCCAATGATACTCACAAGGCAGAGGTTTGTCCCACCCGATGGTCGACGCGTTCCGAGAGATGAACACGTTGGACTCTCGCAGAGACGCAAAGGCGCAGAGAAGCGATCAGGATCGTTGCGGGGAATGATCGACTGGAGTCGCGATCGAATTCGTGGGTCACGTCCCACACATGGCCGCGGGAACGCCAAAGGTGACTGCGCTCGGGTTCACCCTCTGCGTCTCCCCGCCTCTGCGAGAGTACACCTTCATCCAACGCACACAAAACCACGCCTCAGAAAAGACTCCGCCCAATCATGACTCTTTCATCCACGCCAGATGGAGTCGCGTCGCAGTCACCGTTATCATGAGAGGCTCTCATTCGCGACATCCTGAGAACTGAGGCACGTGCATCATGTGGAAGCAAGTTTCACTTCTGATCGTTGTCACACTCTGCGGGTCGGCGAGTGACGCGACCGCCAGTGATCGGCCAAACTTTATCATCATCCTTGCGGACGATCTGGGATACGGCGATCTGGCCTGCTACGGAAATGCGGTCAATCGAACGCCGCATCTCGATCGGATGGCGTCTGAGGGACTGCGATTCACCGACTTTCACACGAACGGCCCCATGTGTTCCGCGACGCGGGCGGCCCTGCTGACCGGCAAATATCAGCACCGTTTTGGTCGGCACTTCGAGGGAGCCCTGTCGCATAAGAATGAGCACGACGGTCTGCCCCTTGATGCCGTCACGATCGCGGATGCCTTGCACGATGCGGGCTATGCAACCGGGATGTACGGCAAGTGGCACCTCGGCTTTCAACCGCCCCTGATGCCGCCTCAACAGGGATTCGATGACTTTCGCGGACTCGTCACCGGCGGCGGCGATCATCACTCGCACATCAATCGCTCCGGCGGCAAGGACTGGTGGCATAACAACGAGATCGAAATGGAAACGGGCTACTCGACCAATCTCATCACACAACACAGTCAGGAGTTCATCCGCCAGCACAAGGACGAGCCGTTCTTCCTCTACGTCGCTCACCTCGCCATCCACTTCCCCTGGCAGGGACCGGAGGACAAGGGTTACCGGGTCGAGGGCCAAAGTTACTGGGACAATAAACATGGTGTGCCACGCGGCTCGAATGTCGGTCCAGTCACGAGGGACATGATTGAAGCACTCGACGGAAGCGTCGGGCAGATTCTCGGCACACTCAAGGAGCTTGATCTCGACGAAGACACGTTCGTGATCTTTACCTCCGACAATGGTGGCTACCTTACTTACTCCGGTGGCTTTCACAACATCTCCAGCAACGGTCCGTACCGCGGACAGAAGACGGAGATCTTCGAGGGGGGGCACCGCGTGCCGGCGATTGTGCGCTGGCCCGGTAAAGTCGAACCGGGTGTTACTGATCAAACGACCGCGACGTTTGACCTGTTTCCCACGCTGCTCGAACTCGCTGGACTTGAGAAACAGATCGAGCCACTCGACCTCGACGGCACCTCACTCACGTCGCTGCTGATGGATGGTCAAACGCTCGATGATCGCACGCTCTTTTGGCGAATCCGGGAGCACCGGGCCGTTCGCCAAGGTCCCTGGAAACTGGTCGCCCTCGGTGACGACGTCAGCCTTTACAACCTCGACGAAGCCATGGACGAGTCGCATGATGTCGCCCCTGCGAATGGACGGCTGGTCGCAGAGTTGCAGGAGAAGCTGGCCAACTGGGAGGCTGACGTCGACGGCAAGCAACTTCAGCGAGAGCTGAGAGTGGCGAGTGATCAACTCACCTACGATGTCGAGTTAACGACTGCGACCAATGGCTTCGACGGAGACTACTGCTGGGTGCATGCCCGTGCCGGGGCCGTTCCTCCGCAGGCCCCCGGCAACCCGCACGATGATCCGCTGGTCGTGATGACGACGCAGAAACTGCTGCTCACCGGTTCGGATGTGTTCTACGCTCTCAATCAACTGACGACAGAAGATAACGGGCAAACATGGACCGAACCTCTGCCGTTGGAGTCGTTCGCACGACAGACTTTCACTGGGAAAGGGGCGCTCCCTACAGGGGCCGACAGCGCCCCCGAGTTGCTGCAGCCGGGCGATGAGACGACCGTCTGTGACTTCACCCCCCAATGGCATGCAGCCACACAGAAGTTGCTCGGCACGGGCCATACCGTCTGGTACCGCAACAACCGGGTCAATGATGTCCGACCGCGCGGCACAGCCTATGCAGTCTTCGATCCGGACAGCCGCACGTGGTCGAAGTGGCGGACGATCGACATGCCGAACGAGCCAAAGTTCATCAACGCGGGTGCCGGTTGCGTCCAACGACTCGACCTGCCAAACGGCGATATCCTCATGCCGATCTACTTCAAGGAACCTCAGTCGAAGCTGTCGAGCGTGACCGTGCTTCGCTGCACCTTCGACGGCGAGTCGCTGTCTTACGTCGAGCATGGCAACGAGATGTCGGTCGATGTGCCACGCGGATTGGGCGAGCCGTCAATCACGAAGTTCGCCGACCGCTATTACCTCACGCTTCGCAATGACGAACAGGGTTACGTCACCTCCAGCGATGACGGCTTGCACTTCAACGAGCCGCGACCCTGGAGGTTCGACGACGGCTCACACCTCGGCAGTTACAACACCCAACAACACTGGGTCACGCACAGTGAGGGCCTGTTCCTCGTTTACACCCGACGCGGAGCTGACAACGATCACGTGTTTCGTCATCGAGCCCCGCTGTTCATCGCCCGCGTCGATCCCGACACATTGCAGGTCATTCGCTCAACCGAGCAGATCCTCGTCCCCGAACGGGGTGCCCGCCTCGGCAACTTTGGCGTCGTCGATGTCTCGCCCGACGAGACATGGGTCACCGTCACCGAATGGATGCAGCCCAAAGGTGTCGAGAAGCATGGAAGCGACAACAGCATCTTCGTTGCCAAGCTGAAGTGGGATCGGCCGAACACGTTGGTTGTTGGGAAGTAGAGAATGGTGAGTCGGGAGTGGTTGATTCGGTTGAGGAGCCCTTTGAGAAATCCAATGAATATGCTGATTCGCACCTGTGTCATCCTCTCAACGCTCTCAATGTTGAGCTTCAGCCCAAAGCCCTCAACGGCTGCGGAGCCGATTCGCGTCAGCGTGTTTGACGTCGATGCGACGCCTCCGTTGGGGAGTCCGTTGGCGTATACGACTCACAAGGAGCGTGTCGCGGCTCTGCGACTGAAGGGGATCATTCTGCAAGGCAACGGGCAGCCGATCGTGCTCGTGGCTGTCGACTGGATCGGCATTGGCAATGGAGCGAATGAGCGATTTCGTGAAGTGATCGCCGATGCCGTCGCGACGGACATCTCCCGTGTGTCGGTCCACGTCCTGCATCAGCATGATGCGCCGTTTGTGGACTTCGGGGCAGAGGAGATTCTCCAAGCAGAAGGACTCGGCGGGAAGACATTCAATGTCGGCTGGGTGAATGACTTTCTGCGTCAGGTCGGCGAGGCAGCGAAAACCGCAGCCGCGTCGACTCGCAACGTGACACATGTCGGCTTGGGCATGGCCCCCGTGAAAGAGGTCGCGTCGAACCGTCGGATTCTCGGACCGGATGGCAAAGTCAAACATGTCCGATACACCGCCTGTGCTGACCCTGAGGTTCGAGCGTACCCGGAAGGTCTCATTGACCCAAAATTGCGCTCGATCAGTTTTTACGACGGCGACGAACTGCTGAGCGTCGTCACGTACTACGCAACCCATCCGCAGAGCTACTACCGGCTGGACAAGGCTCACCCGGACTTCCCAGGTATGGCTCGCGAAGCACGCCAGCAACTGATGGACGTGCCTCATATCCACTTTAACGGAGCGGGCGGCAACATCGGAGCGGGCAAGTACAACGACGGCTCACACGCGAATCGGGCCGTCCTCGCAGCGAAGGTGGAGGACGGCATGCGTCGCGCCTTCGAGAACACCAAACGATTCGAGGTCTCTGCAGACGATCTCGATTGGAACGTCGAATCGGTCACGCTCCCTCCCGCTGATCATCTCGTTGAGGACCAACTCATGAGTGAGATCAGGAACGCGGACGCTCCGTTTCTCCAGCGGGATACGTCGGCACGCAAACTCGCCTTCCTGAGTCGCTGTCAGGCCGGGGTGTCGATTGACATCGGCTGTCTCACCCTCGGCGACGCTCGCATCCTGCACCTGCCGGGCGAGTTGTTCGTCGAGTATCAACTGGCCGCACAGCGACTCCGGCCGGATCTGTTCGTCGCGATGGCAGCTTACGGCGAATATGGACCGTGCTACATCGGCACCGAAGCGGCGTACCCTCAGGGTGGTTACGAAACGAGTCCGGACTCTTCGTTTGTCAGCCCAAAAGTTGAAGGCGTGCTGATGCCTGCCATCGCGCGGCTGCTCGACGTTGATCCCGACTCGGTTGAGCCGCTGGGGGAGATGTTTCATGAGTACACGCCCGCTTCCAAGCCGAACATTGTATTCATCATGGCCGACGATCTGGGGTACGGCGACCTCGGCTGTTACGGCCAGACGATGATCCAGACGCCCCACATCGATGAGTTGGCCAGTGAGGGAATACGCTTCACGCAGTGTTATGCCGGGTCGAGTGTCTGTGCCCCATCACGCTGTTGCCTGATGACGGGACTGCACAACGGTCACTCACGCATTCGGGACAACATCCCGCACGGCACGTTCCTGCGGGACGAAGACGTCACGCTGGCAGAGATCGCTCGAGCAGCTGGCTATCGCACGGGGGCGATCGGCAAGTGGAGTCTCGGCGTGCACGGGTCGGAGGGGAAACCGAACGATCAAGGCTTCGACGACTGGTTCGGCCATCTCGATCAGGATCAGGCTCACTTCTATTACCCCGATTATTTGTGGAGAAACGACCGCATCCAACTGCTGCCGAAGAACCGGGCCGAAAAGAAACAGGACTACACGCACGACCTGTTCACCGAGCATGCTCTGGAATTCATCGAAGAGTCCGCCGGGCAGCCGTTCTTCCTGTACCTCGCCTACACCATCCCGCATTTCTCGGACTACCCGAGCCAGACGCCCGAGTCGCACATCGTCCCCAGCGACGCGCCGTATACCAACCGGGACTGGCCGCAGGTCGAAAAGAACTACGCAGCGATGGTCACCCGTATGGACCGTGACGTCGGTCGCATCATGCAATGGCTGAAGGAAGCGGGCGTGAGCGAGAACACGCTGGTGTTCTTCACGAGTGACAACGGCCCCAACGCCAGCACATTGCACGACCCAGCGTTCTTCCAAAGCGGCGGTCCGTTGCGAGGCTTCAAACGGGATATGTACGAAGGAGGCATCCGAGTGCCGGTGATCGCCCGTTGGCCAGGTCATGTTCCCGCTGGCGAGACGAGCGATCAAGTGTGGGCTTTCTGGGATGTCTTGCCGACGTTGGCCGAACTGGTCGGCGTCACCCCGCCCGTCGACATCGACGGCATCTCAATGATGCCCGCTCTCCTCGGGCAACCTCAAGAGAAGGAGCACGAACACCTCTACTGGGACTACGGACACTCCCGTCAGAACTTTCAACAGGCAGCCCGCCTTGGCAACTGGAAAGGCGTCCGCCGCAGTCAGGGCCAGCCGCTCGAACTGTATGACCTTGCGAATGACCTCGGCGAAACCTCTGACGTGGCCACCGGTCATCCAGACGTTGTCGAGCGGATTGAAGAGATCATCGAGGAATCATTCGTGCCAACGGAGAACTACCCGATCACCTCCCGACAGACAGGCAACAACTGATCGTGGTGTCTCGGTTTCACTTCACGGAGTAGCTGAACTCGCCAGAGTTCAGACTCCTTCAACCGCTGAAGTTCTGAATTCTGGCGAATCCAGCTACTAACATGATCAATGAGCACCAATGACCCATTCAAATCAGGACACAACACAACTGATGGCACTCAAACGAACTGGGTTCCTCATACTCATCCTTGCGATCTTAGTCCTGCCATCTGCCAGATCGGTTCGAGCTGAGGAAACGCAGCCAAACTTTCTGTTCGTCCTGGTGGATGACCTCGGCTGGAAGGACCTCGGCTGCTACGGCAGCACGTTTTACGAGACGCCTCACGCGGACCGACTGGCTGACGAAGGGATGCGATTCACGCAGGCATATGCAGCAGCGCCTGTCTGCTCACCCACGCGGGCCAGTCTGATGACGGGGAAGAACCCGGCCCGCCTCGGCTTCACCGGGCACATCACGGCCACTCTGCGGTATCGCTATCCGCCCCAGGGACGCATCATTCCGCCGCAGGACAACATGCTGCTTCGCCTCGAAGAGACGACCATTGCGGAAGCACTCGGCGAGGCCGGATACGTCTCGGCCAACATCGGCAAGTGGCATCTGGGGCCGGAGGGTTACTGGCCGACTGATCAGGGGTTCGACATCAACATCGGCGGCTGGACGCACGGCAGCCCGCCGACCCATTTCTTCCCTTACGAGAATCCGTCCAAAGAATGGAACCCTTCGATTCCCACCCTCTCCGGCGGCGAGGAAGGCGAGTACCTCACCGACCGTATGACGGACGAGGCGATTCGGTTCATCGAGCAGAACCGCGACCGACCGTTCTTCTGCTACCTCACCCACTACGCCGTGCATGAACCGATCGAGGCTCCTGAGTCAATCACGGCGAAGTACGAACGAAAACTGAAGTCGGACTCGTCACAGAAGAACCCCGAATACGCAGCCATGATCGAAAGCGTCGATGACGGCCTTGGCCGCATCCTCGACACGCTCGATCGACTGGAACTGACCGAGAACACGGTCGTCGTCTACTTCTCCGACAACGGCGGTCTGTCCCGTGTGACAAACAATGCTCCGCTGCGGGAGGGCAAGCAGTTCCTGTACGAGGGGGGCATCCGGGTGCCGTTGATCGTCAAGTGGCCCGGACACATCGAGCCGGCGACAACGTGTGACGTCGCGGTCATCAGTCACGACCTGTTCCCGACCATGATGGAAATGACCGGCCGCGACACCGCTGAGTTCACGGACCTCGACGGGGTGAGTCTCCTCCCCCTGTTGACCGGATCAGGCTCGCTCCCTAATCGCAAGCTGTATTGGTACTACCCCCACTACGCTCGCAAGCCAGGGTCGATCGTCCGCGACGGCGACTTCAAACTGATCGAACACTACGACCCACCCAGCATCGAACTCTACAACATCGCAGACGATCTGTCCGAGACGAACGATCTTGCGAGTGCGATGCCAAAGCGAGTGCAACAAATGCGTGCCGATCTCGACACGTGGCTCACAAAGATCAAGGCAACACGGCACACGGCCAACCCGGACTTTGCAGGAGTGGTTCCATGATACGGGCGACCATCATCGGCTTCGTGCTGGGGGCCACCATCCCCATTGCATATGGGATCTACATCATTGACCGAACACACTCCTACTGGGAGTCATTCGCGAACGATCCGAATACGGGATTCTGTGGGATGCCGATAGTGGGCGCGTGGGTGATCATCTTTGCTGGTGGACCGATCGGTGCTATGTGTGGTGCAATGATTGGCCGCATAGGCGCTTCGGTCTATCGTCAACTTTTTGATGCGGACTCTGATTGTTCTCGCTACGCTTCCCAAACTTCGCCAGCAGATGGGCAATGAATCCCCACAGAAGGGTGGCCGGGGCTGGAGGACGAAGTCCGAAGCCCCGGAGGGCGTTCTTTCAACACTCGATGTCCCGAACACACTCACCGGGGCTTCCCTCCTGACGTCGGTCCAGCCCTGGCCACCCTGGTGCGAATTAATTCGGGCGACTATGTCACAATCTCGCTGATCACATGACCGCGGCTGGCCGGGAACGGGCGGCCTTGTGGGTCGTGGAGTGTGGATTCCGGGTCGATGCCCATCAGGTGCAGGACCGTTGCCATGTAGTCACGAGGCTCGGTGCGTCCGGCGAGCGGATAGCCTGCTTCCTCGTCCGTCTCGCCATGTACGACGCCTCCTTTGATGCCGCCGCCGGCGAAGGCGATCGAGAACGTGTGTCCCCAGTGGTCACGGCCGGCCTGCCCGTTGATCTTCGGCGTGTGGCCGAACTCGCCCACCCAGCAGACGAGCGTCTCCTCCAGCAGGCCCCGCTGCTCCAGGTCTTCCAATAAGGCTGAGAACGTCTGATCCATCATGGGCATCAGCCAGCCTTGCAGCGACTTGTGATGGTCGATGTGCGTGTCCCAGCCGCCGTTGTTGACCTTTTCATCCATGCGCGGCCAGTTGATGTGGACGAGCGACGTGCCCGCCTCGATGAGCCGCCGGGCGAGGAGCACGCTTTGCCCGAACTTCGTGCGACCATAGCGATCCCGCATCTCGACCGACTCCTGCGAGAGATCGAACGCCTCACGGGCTTGCCGACCGGCGAGCAGACTGACGGCCTGTTCTGTCCGCAGGTCGTACTGCTGTGCGGTGGCCCGTCGTTCGATGTGATCGAGGTGCCCGTTGACCTGTTCCAACAGCGAACGTCGTCGATCGAAGCGGAGTGGCGTGATGTCCTCGGAGAGTTGGAGTTCGGGAATGTTGAAGTCTTCCCCAGAGGGATCACAGATCAACTTCCAGGGATCGTACTTCCGGCCGAGAAAACCCGCATCCTGACCCGGCCAGACTTTCTCACCGACGTTGGCAATGTGCCGGGGCAACGTAATCGCTGACGGCAGACCGTGCAGGTCTGGACGGAAGACCCGCGTGAGAGCATCGAGCGACGGCCAGTCGTTCGGTGCGCCGGGGAGTGCGTTCTCGCGAGTGAGGGGCAGATGCGGGATGCCGGTGAGCATCTGATAGCCACTCGATGAATGCGAATGATCGCCCGTCGACATGGCCCGCAGCACGGCGATGTGGTCGGTCAGCTCTGCCGTCTTCGGCATCAGTGCCCCGACGTGCAGACCGGGCGTCCGCGTGGCGATGACTCCAAACTCGCTCCGCGCTCCTTCCGGACCATTCGGCTTGGGATCCCATGTGTCGTGCTGGGGAACGCCTCCGGTCAGCCAGAAGAGGATGACCGACTTGGCCTTCACCGGCGGAGCATGAGCCCCGGCGGAAGCGTCAGCTGCGCGCTGGGCGAGCAGCGTCGGCAGGGACAAGCCGCCCAGTCCGATGCTGCCCACGCGCAGCCATTCTCGGCGGGTTACCCCGTCGCACAGCCCAGCGTCTTTCCCCAGAATTCTCAGCACGGTCGTCCCTTCAATATCAACTTTAGACGGCTTCCGCAGTGTGGCACGGCACTCCGTGCCGTGATTTCACGACGCGGAGCGTCGTGCCACACTGGTTACGTTTCAACTCATGTCAATGCCGGAAGTTCCCAACCGTCACGGTAGTCTCTTGTCAGCCATTTGTTGGCCTCTTCCAGATTGGTAATCCTCAGATTTTCGGCATCCCATTTGAGAGTCTGCAAACGGAAGCGGACCGCGACGTTGCCCAGCAGGGCGACTTCCGTGAGGGGTCCGCCATAACTGAAGCCATCGCTCGGCTGCTTGCCGGACAGGCAGCCATCGATCCAGCCATGATAGTGATTGAGGTCCGGCAAGGTCTCGATTTCGGGATGATCCGCCCCGTCGGCGAAGTACCATCGCGGTGCCCCGACGTGCGGGATGACGAGACTGCCCGTCTCGCCGATCAACAGTGAGCCGCTGGCGGGGAGTGCTTCGTTCGACGGCAGATGCGAGCCCTTGGTGCTGGGCAGTCGACCGCCGTCGTTCCACGAGAGAGCAAACGTCTCGCCAACCGTGTAGGGCGTGCCGGGCATCACGTAGTCGATCGTGTTCTGAGCGGGCCAGACCTCATCGTTCATACCAGTGTGATCGGCCTTGAGTTCGATCGGGGCCGCGGTGAAGTCCAGTGCGGTGAAGACGGGATCGAGGATGTGACAGCCGAAGTCCCCCAATGCGCCGCTGCCAAAATCCTGCCAGTCACGCCAGCCCCAGGGGTGATAGATGCGGTCGCCACCATAGGGCCGCATTGGAGCGACGCCGATCCAGTGATCCCAGTTGACGGTCTCCGGCGGCGGCACGGGGTTCTTTGGCCGAGAAATATGGAACGACTTGCCGTGCCCTGGCGTGCCAACCCAGGAGTGCACCTGCTTGATCTTGCCAATGGCTCCGGACTGGACCCCTGCTGCTGCCGTTCGGTAGTGCGTGTGCGAGTGGATCTGGTTCCCCAGCCGGGTGATGACGTCCGAACTCTCCGCCTGCAATCGGACTTGCCTTGCTTCGCTGACGTTGTGGGTCAACGGCTTCTGACAGTAGACATGCTTTCCACCCTGCAAAGCATTGAGCGTAATGAGGGCGTGCATGTGATCGGGGGTCGAGACGGTGACCGCATCGCATGTGTCGGCCAGCTCGGCGAACATTTCCCGCCAGTCCTGATAGATGGGCACGTCCGGATTGAGCTTCTTCACGTTCTCGGTTCGTGCGAGATCGACATCACAAAAGCCGACTGGATGCAGTTTCTCATGCGACAGCATCTGTTTGATGTCGTCGAGACCTTTTCCGTCACAACCCACACAGGCGAGTTGCAACTTCGAGTTGAGGTTCTGCCCACGTACGAAGGCAGGAGCAACAAGGACGGACGCGGCAGCCACACTGGACTGCAAAAACTGGCGGCGGGTTGGCATGAGGTGGCTCCGGAGTTGGAATGTGAGAGATCAAATGTCAGATCTCAAATTTAGAATATGAGATTTGAAATCTGAAATCTCCGATGAAGTCGGTTGGTTGGGCGATTGTTTGAGTGAAGGATACCACATGGGGAGCGTCACACCTCCGGCAGTACCCATGGTTTGCGGTACTCGGGACGTGTGCGGAGTGAGTTGGCCTCGGGGTCGTCGTGGAAACTCTCGGTCGATGCATCCAGTTCGAGGGTCCGTCCCACGCGGGCTGCGATGTTGCCTGCGTGACACAGTACCGAAGCACGGTGGCCGATGGTTTCTAGGTCGCAGTTCGGCTTCTGGCGTGACTTCACACAGTTGAGGAAATTCTCAACGTGCGGAGCTTCGTGACTGTCGCCGCTACCTTCCGCGAGCAATGTGCTCTTCTCGCCGTAGGCTTTCCATTCGGTGTTGCTCATGACGATATAGCCCTGATCACCATACACGGCTGCTCCCTCGGAAATGCCGTACTCGTGATACGGGGCCCAGATCCGCATGACGTACGTCAGCAGACGAGGCGGCTGTCCGGCGAATTCGTAGTTCACTTGCAATGTGTCCGGGAACTCCTGCATGTCATCGAAGTACCACTTGCCTCCAGTGGCAGCGACTTTGTGCGGGAGTCCGACCATCGGTTCGTTCTGTGCTTTGAGTGCCTGGTTGAGCATGCCGAGTGCCATGTCGAGCCGGTGCACGCCATCGTTGCCGAGGTCGCCTGTGCCGTAGTCGTAGAACCATCGCCAGCGACCGTGAAACCGGTTCGGGTTGAACGGCCGCTTGGGAGCTGCCCCGAGCCACATCTCGTAATCGACTCCTTCTGGCGGATTACCGTCGGGCGGATAGCCAATGTTGCCCTGCCTGGTGCTCTCCCACGCCTTGGCAGTTAGCACGCGACCAAGGGCACCGGTGGCGATGAACTCCAATGCGGATTTCATGCGTTCGGTCGATCGATGTTGTGAGCCCATCTGGACAATGCGTTCGTGCTTGCGCATCGCCTCGACCATCCGCTGCCCCTCGACGATGTTGTGCCCGTCCGGCTTCTCGACATACACGTCCTTGCCGTTGATGCAAGCGAGGATCGTCGGGATCGCGTGCCAGTGGTCGGGCGTGCCGACCACGATGACGTCGAGCTTGGGATCATCAATGAGCTTGCGGAAGTCGCTTTCTGCTCGTGGACGATGTCCCTGAATGTCCTCTGCGGACTTCACCCCCTGAGCCAGTCGGCTTTCATCGAGATCGGCAATCGCGACAAGGTCCGCCTGTGACGAATTGCAGAACGACTTGATCAGCGACCCGGCACGCCCTGCGGCTCCAATGCACCCGACCTGAATCCGCTCCGATGCGGGCTGCTTGCCCGGCGCCGCTTGCAACACACGGCTGGTGAGACTCCCTATCGCGAGCGTCCCCGCAACCCCCGCTCCCAGCATGTTTCGACGCGACATGGGCTGTTCGTTCGTCATCACGGGTCTCCTGGCAGGAATCGAGCGGTTGTGGCGTGAGACAGATGGTGGGCACGCTGCGAACTTGCTGATCGATGGCTCGATCGTCAAGCTGATGCGTGTGTCCCCTATTGTGCCTTGCTCGACGACGATTCTCAAACGAGAAGGAGATTTCCATGACCTCGGCCTCACGTACGATGTCCCGCAGACGGTTTCTATCCACCTCTGTCGCTGCCGGTGCGGGTGTGCTGGCGGCTCCCGGCGTTGGCAGAGCCGCAGGGGCGAATGACCGGCTGAACATCGCTTTTATCGGGGTCGGCGGACGGGGCGGTGGGAATCTCAAACAGCTGGCCATGACGGGCGGGCACGCTCGTGACGACGTGCGGGTCGTTGCGTTGTGTGATGTGAATCGCAACAACCTCGACAGTGCAGCCGGCCTGTTCCCGCAGGCTCGAAAGTACGTTGATTTCCGCGAACTCTACACCTTCACCGAAGACATCGATGCGGTCGTCGTCAGCACGACCGAACACACGCACGCCTATGCGACGATACCGGCTCTCAGGGCGGGCAAGCACGTTTACTGTGAAAAACCCCTCACTCACAATGTGGCCGAGGCCCGCATGATTACCCAGGCGGCAGTCGAAGCGGGTGTCGCGACGCAGATGGGCACGCAGATTCACGGCATGCCCAACTATCGACGTGTTGTCGAGCACATTCAGTCGGGAGCCATCGGTCCGGTGCGTGAGGCTCACGTGTGGGTCGGCCGCGCGTGGGGACGACAATCGGCCGAGGAAGCGGAGCGGCACAAGGACGTGGTCCACGTGATGGAGCGACCGACCGAAGAGATGAAGCCACCCGCTTCTCTCGACTGGGACCTGTGGCTCGGCCCGGCACCGTATCGGCCGTTTCACGAGGTCTACTTCCCCGGACCCAAGTGGTATCGCTGGTGGGACTTTGGCAACGGCACGATGTCGGACCTGGGGAGTCACTGGGTCGACCTGCCATTCTGGGCACTCGAACTTGACGCTCCGCTCTCCATCGAAGCCTCCGGCCCCGAACCGCATCCGGAGATCGCGCCCGCGTCGATGTCAGCTCGGTACGAGTACGGACCGCGTGGCGATCTGCCGGCATGCACGCTCACGTGGTATCAGGGGTCGCACAAGCCGGACATCTGGAAGGCAGGCGGCATTCCACAGTGGGACAGCGGCGTGCTGTTCGTCGGCGAGAAAGGCATGCTGCTCTCTGACTACGGCAAGTTCGTGCTGTTGCCGGAGGAGGACTTCAAGGATCACGCACCCCCCGCGCCCTTCCTGCCCGTCTCGCCCGGTCAACACGAAGAATGGATCATCGCCTGCAAGACCGGTACGCCCACATCGAGTCCGTTCAGTTACGCAGGGCCGCTGACGGAAGCGAATCACCTGGGCAACGTCGCCTTCCGGGCCGGCGGCAAGATCGACTGGGACAGCGAGGCCCTGCGTGTGACGAACAACGAAGCGGCCAATCAGTTCATCGCCCGCAAACCCCGTGACGGGTGGAGTCTCAGCTGACCACTCATTTCACCACGGAGACACAGAGACACGGAGGGCAACTTGCACATGAACGACTATCGAGGTGACGGAAACTTTGAGTGTTGGCATCGATCTGCGATCGAGGGCTAAGCATCGACAATGGCAGTATTGATTTCTCTCCGTGCCTCTGTGTCTCCGTGGTGAACAAAACACTTCCCCCAACCTGTTTGCATCTGAATTCAAAACAGAGTGACCATGCGTATCGGCATCATCGCACTGCTGCAGGAGACGAACACGTTCATCAGCGAGTCGACGACGATCGAGCATTTTCGCGAGAACCTGTTGGTGACTGGCGAAGATGTTCGTACGCACTTTGCCGGGACGGAGCATGAAGTCGGCGGGTTCTTTGATCGACTGGACCAAGCTGTGTGCGTAACGGTCCCGCTGTTCGCAACACGTGCTCTCCCATTTGGCACCATCACCGACGAAACATATGCGGCCCTGCTGGAAGAGTTGTTGCATTCACTTCGAGGTGCAGGTTCACTCGACGGGCTGCTCGTTGCCCCGCATGGGGCGACCGTGAGTGAGACGGTGCGGGATGTTGACGGCGACTGGCTGACGAGGGTCCGTGAGATCGTCGGGCCGGATGTACCAATCATTAGCACGGCTGACCCGCATGGGAATCTGTCGCCGAAGATGATCGCAGCCGTCGATGCGATCACGGCCTATCGCACGAATCCGCATGTCGACCAGCGGGTTCGGGGTATTGAGGCAGCCGATCTATTGTTGCGGACACTCGACGGCGAGATTCGCCCGGTCACTGCTGCTGCGTTTCCGCCGTTGTTGATCAACATCGACAAACAGTGCAGTGAAGAGGAACCGTGTCGCTCACTGCTCAAGCTGGCTGCCGAGATGCGATCGCGACCCGGCGTGCTGTCGACGAGTCTGTTTCTAGGGTTCCCGTATGCCGACGTGCCTGAGATGGGGTCAGCGTTCGCAGTCGTGACTGATGGTGACAGTGAACTGGCTCAACAGTTGGCCGACGAGTTTGCAGCCGTCATGTGGGAGCGGCGTCATGAGTTTGTTGCAGATTTGATCGACGTTGAGAAGGCTGTGCAGCAGGCGATCGACGCGCCGGAGAGTCCACTTCTGCTGTTGGACATGGGTGACAACGTCGGAGGCGGCTCAGCCGCGGACGGGACGGCACTCGCGAACGAGTTGTATCGACGGCAGGTCAAGGCGTTCATCTGTCTCAACGATCCGGAAGCGGTCATGCAGGCTGAGGAGACGGGCGTCGGCAACCGTGTCACAATGAGTGTCGGCGGGAAGACGGACGATCTGCATGGCGAACCGTTCACTGCTGAGTTCACTGTGCGGGCGATCACCGATGGCCAGTTCGAGGAACCCGAAGCACGTCACGGGGGCATGCGACACTTCGATCAGGGACGCACGGCCATTGTCACGACCGACGCGGGACTGACGGTCATGCTCACCTCACGCCGCATGGTGCCGTTCAGCCTGCATCAACTGACGGACTTCGGCATTGATCCCAGCGCGTTCAAGGTGATCGTCGCCAAGGGAGTCAACGCACCGATTGCGGCGTACGCACCGGTCTGTCCCAAGCTGATCCGCGTCAACACGCCCGGTGCAACGACCGCGGATGTGATGTCACTGGAATATCATCATCGCCGTCGGCCGATGTTTCCGTTCGAGGATGATCCTTCGATGTTCAACCAAGTCAGGTGAAGAATAAGTAGCTGAATTCGCCAGAATTCAGATGATTCTCTGCCGACGGTCTGAACTCTGGCGAGTTCAGCTACGCGGACGGAACAGTTCGTCGTCCAGCAGGTCCATCTCCTGGGCGTAGGGGTAGTCGACCGGGTTGTACTTGATCGCCAGTTTGGGCGTGTCGATCCGACCGGTCCCTTTGAACCTGGTCGTTAAGGCCCGGTCGAGGATGCCGCCGGTGAGCAGGGTGCGTTCGACCGGATAGACCGGCTTGCCCCAGAGCATCATTTGCTCGATGCCTTTCGTGAGGAACGCGAAGTGCGGATAACGCGGCTCTGGCCTTTCCTCAGCGTGCGTGGCGACGATCGACGACTGGCCCTTCACCTTGACGGCGACCGCATTCCCCTGAGCATAGCCGGCCAGCATGAATAGAGCGCCGAGTACTCCATCACGGTACTGGAAGAGGATCAATGCGACATCGTCTCCCTCCAATGATCGCAAGTCACGACCATCCGGTTTCGGGACGACCTTGAGAGCCGCGTCGAGGAGATCTTTGCTGACGGTGCCGTCGTCGACCGCCTTCCAGATGTCGTAACCCTGCAGACAGTCGACCCACTCGACGCCCACCTCAGCTCCATGTCGCCGCTCGGCGAAACACTGCAGAAACTCAAGAGCATGGAAGCCGTAGACGTCCAACCCGCTGTAGCCGATGCCGACGATCGCCTCGATATCGCTCCCCATCGGCAGCGAGACGGCCGGCTTGCGGTACGAGACGGGAATGGACGAACCGGCCATCAGCGGGATGCCCAGCCGCTTTGCCCGCTGATACATCAGGAGGGCTTCGATCCACACGGTACTCAGGTGTTTGTCATTGAAGACCGGCACGACGCGTCCGCATTGCTCGAAGGTGTCTGCGATTTCGCTGAAGAAACGATAGCGGGGGTAGAGGTGCTGGCCTTTTTCGTTCCAGGGATAATCGCCGTGCTCACCGATCGAGATCACGCCGTCCACCGCCATGTCGTTGGTACCGAGTGTGAGGGCATCGGGGATCGTGTCGAAGATGGGAACGCCGTGCTTCTTTGACATCGGCCGGGCCATGTCGCCGTCGGGAAACTGGTCGAGGTACATCGAGACCAGTTCGAGCTTGGGCCCCGGTCCGCCGTCGTGTTTCCAGCCTTCGAGGATTTTGGTGAGGATCACATCCGCGTGCGAGTTGTGCGTGTAATGCGTGACGACGGCTGCAACTCGTTTGGGCTGGATCTCATTCTGACCGTCCGCAGATACGACACGACCGAGTGAGGGCAACAGTAACCCTGCTGGCAGGGACTTGAGGAGGGTCCGTCGTGAAAGGTTGTACGATGTGCTCATGGGGTGTGCCTCCTGGATTGGCTTTCGTTCGTCACGTGTCCGGCTGCTCTTCAATGCGCATTGCCTGAGGCTGTTCAGTAGAAGAGGACGTTGGAGTAATCTCCGACTTTTTGGCTCGCCACGCACCGAGCAACAGAGTCGTCAACCCGAGCAGCAACTCATCGGCGAACGGCACGATGTCCGGTAATAACAAGTCAACGCCGAACAGCACTGCCGTTAGCCCGAACAGCCAGGGAAATCTGAGTCGACTGAAATACTGAAGGAGGAACTTGGGAATCATGGGACATCAGTCATTCCGAAAGGACGGTCTCCTCCAATTGTAGAGCATTCGACCGCCGAAGAGCATCCTCGTAACGATGCTGTCGTGTTATCATCTGCGGAGATGTCGGGCATTGTTTGACATTTGTCTCCTTGAGAACCCATGGCCAGTTCATCGTCCGTGCCAAGACCGGAAGCACACGCAGCTCCTGAGGAGCACGCGACGTCCTTCTCGCTCCTGGCCGATGCCGTCGGGCAATTCGTCGATGCGTGGGAAGCGGATGGGGAGACACCTGCCATCGCTGAATATCTGCCTGTCGACGCGACCCTGCGAAAGCTTGTGTTGGTCGAACTGATCAAGGTCGATCTCGAATACCGATGGCTCCACGGAGGAGAGCCAAAACGACTCTTCGAGTATCTGACGGAGTTTCCGGAACTGTCGGACAAACTGCCCATTGAGTTGTTGTACGAGGAATATCATTTTCGCAAGCAGTGTGGACTCAACGTCCAGCCGGAAGAGTACGTTGACGAGTTTCCAAATCACGCCGAGACGATTCAGCAATGGCTGGGCAAGGGCCAGGAATATCAGTCGACGGTGATTACCAAGCCGGGCGACAAGAAGGTGCTCGACAGTGTCGAAGCGGGAATGAAGATCGACGACTTTGACCTCGTCCTCGAATTGGGACGCGGAGCCTTCGCCCGGGTGTTCCTGGCCCGTCAGCAGTCGATGCAACGTCTCGTGGCCCTCAAGGTCTCTGCCAACCGGGGAACCGAACCGCAAACTCTCGCACAGCTGGATCACGACGCCATCGTGCGTGTGTTCGATCAGCACGAGGTCCCGGAGTCGGGGCTGCGGCTGTTGTACATGCAGTATCTCTCGGGGGGCACTCTGCAGGCAGCGACGAGCCGCATTCGCCAGGACGGTCAGCCGCCGGTGAATGGCCAACTGCTGCTTGATGTGGTTGATGCGGAGTTAGAGAGTCGCGGCAACGTGCGGCCGACCGAATCGCCCCTCCGTGCCAAGCTGGCCTCGCTCTCCTGGCCGGAGGCGGTCGCCTGGCTTGGTGGTCGTCTCGCGGAAGGCCTCGACTACGCACACAACAAGGGCGTTCTCCACCGGGATATCAAACCGGCGAATGTGTTATTGACCGGTGAAGGAGCTCCGAAATTGGCGGACTTCAACATCAGCTTCAGCGAATCGGTCGAAGGTGCCACACCCGCAGCCTATTTTGGCGGATCGCTCGCCTACATGTCGCCCGAACAGCTGGAGGCTGCACATCCCGGTCGAGCGAGACAGGCCCACGAACTGGACGGACGCAGCGATGTGTATTCACTCGGGGTCATGCTCTGGGAGTTGCTGACTGGTCGACGTCCGTTCGATGACAGCCCCATGGACGGAGGGTGGGCAGCTGCAGTCGAGGGGATGCTTGATACAAGGATGAGAGGCGTCGACGCGACTCGCCTCAAAGACGCCAATATCGATTGCCCACCAACACTCGAACGCGTCCTGCGAAAGTGTCTCGCATCGGATCGGGAGCGGCGTTGGCAGAGCGGGAAGGAACTTGCAGGCCAGCTCGACCTGTGCCTCGACCAGCGGGCCCGGGAACTGCTCGACCCACCGGCAGGCAGTTGGCAGGTGACGTGTCGGCCTTGGGGGATGTGGATCTTGCTGTCTGCAAATCTGATCCCGAACATGCTTGCGGCCTGGTACAACCATCTCTACGTCTCACGATCAATCGTGGCTCAGATTGACAACCCGGTCTTTCGTTCGGCGTTTGACTGGCTCGTACTGCTTGTGAACGGCAGTGCGTTCCCGATCGGGATTGGACTCATCCTGTGGTTGTCCTCACGAGTCGTGCATGGACTCCAGCGCCTGGAGCAGGGGACGCTGCCCGCTCATCGGTCATCGAGACTGCGGCGGGAATGCCTGCGTCTCGCCGAGCGATGTGCGATCATTTGCCTGGCCCTCTGGACAATCGCGGGCATCTCTTACCCCGTTGCAATGTGGATGAACTCCTTGACGGTGAGTCCACAGGATGCAATCCATTGGGGCTCGTCACTGGTGCTCAGCGGACTGATTGCTGTGGCTTATCCGTTCTTCGGCGTTACCTATTTTGCAGTGCGTTCACTTTACCCGGCCTTCCTGCAAAATCAGGCTCCAGACGACACAGATGAAGTAGAACTCACGCGGGTGAAGAACCGTCTGGGAGTGGCCCTGGTGATTGCCGGCTCCGTCCCGTTGCTGGCCATCGGCGGACTGACGATGGTGGCTGCGGGGACCAACGACGGGACCGGCCCCATCATCGGATCGCTGTGCGTGGGTGGAATTGTCGGTCTCATCGTGGTCTACTTCGGGTTCTTTCGCAGTCTGCAGACCGACCTCGATGCACTGCTGCGAGTGGTGCGCGGCGGAGGGATGGAGTCTGCGAAATGAGAGACTGGATTGACACGGGACCGCTCCCGCCCCAATCCTGACTGTCCTGACATGCCTTCCTTCCTTTGATCTCCACCGTGACCAACATGCTGATCCCTCTGCTGGCCGCCGGGAATAACGCTGCCCTGGTGACATTCCTCATCTACATGGTCGGCGTGTTTGTGCTGGCCTGGGCGGCCAATCGATTGCTGCACGAGAAAGAGTTTCTCAGCGAATACTTCCTCGGCAGTCGCGGGCTGGGGGTGTGGGCTTTCGCGCTCACGTTCGCGGCTACGAGCGCGTCCGGGGGGAGCTTTACTGGCTTCCCGGCACGGATCTATACCCATGGCTGGATTCTCGCCTTGTGGATCGCCAGCTACATGGTCGTCCCCATTTGTGGAATGGGTCTGCTCGGCAAACGCATCAATCAGGTGGCTCGCAAAGCGGGTGCCATCACGGTCCCGGACATCCTGCGAGAGCGTTATGACAGCCCAGCTTTCGGTTTGATCAGCACAACCCTGATCGTGTTCTTCATGGCCGTCAACCTCGTGGCCCAGTTCAAAGCGGGGAGTGTGATCCTGCAAACACTGGTGGGGGAGGTTGAGATCTATCAGTCCAGCGCCGACTGGATGACCAGCCATATGCCTGCCTGGGGTTTTCTGCAAACGGGGGACGGTGGTCTCGTCGACGGCGGCTATCTGCTCTGCCTGCTGGTGTTTGGAATCGCAGTCGTGATCTACACCACCTACGGCGGCTTTCACGCGGTCGTCTGGACGGACGTGATGCAGGGGCTGGTGATGGTCGGTGGCGTGCTGATCATGCTCCCTTTGGCCTTGTATGAAGTCGGCGGCCTGGAGAACGCCACGCGTCGCATGGCCAATCAGACGCTCGTCACGCTGGAATGGCAAGGGGAAACACCGCTCGAACAGCCGGCCACCATCAAGGCGGGCGACCTCATCGACCCGCATGCTGTCGATGATCCCAAACTCTATCGCATCCTGCACGAAGTCACGCTGCAGGGTGATGAACCAACCACCAAAGTCTCAACGGAAGTCCTTCGCGGAGAGGCGATGGCCCAACTCGCCGACGAAGATGTCACTCGCTGGGACACGATCAAGGTGGACAGCGAAGACAAGACGCCCAGCGGCGACGGTCGCGGGGCGTACGTCACCGGACCTGGACCTGACCCGTCGAACACGGACGGCTTTCTCCCCTTCGGCGTCGCGATCTCGTTCTTCTTCATGTGGGCCATCAGTGGCAGCGGACAGCCGCAATACATGGTGCGGCTCATGGCCTTTAAGGACACCAAGACCCTGCGGCGGTCCATCGTCGCTGTGACGATCTACTACTCGCTGATCTACTTCCCGCTGGTGATCATCTTCTGCTGTGCCCGCATCCTCATGCCGGGGATGGAGGCGGAGGCGGACTCGATCATGCCGAAAATGGCTGTGTATCTCACGGAGAACATCGGCATGGGCTGGCTGGCCGGCCTGCTGGTGGCTGCTCCGTTTGCAGCCGTTATGTCGACGGTCGACAGCTTCCTGCTGGTCGTCTCCTCGGCCCTCGTTCGCGACGTGTACCAGCGAAACGTCAATCCCGATGCGAGCGAAAAGACCATGAAGTGGCTCAGCTATCTGGCCACGCTGGCTGTGGGACTGATCGCCCTCATCGGCGCGATCAACCCGCCCCAGTTCCTGCAGGACATCATCGTCTACGTGGGGAGCGGACTGGCGGCAGCGTTCCTGTTCCCGGTGGCGGCTATGCTGTACTGGCAGCGGTCAAACGTCTACGGCTGCCTCGCCGGCATGCTGGGCGGCTTCGGCGCCCACCTCGCCATGCACATCCTTGGCTGGCTGGAGAACGGCGAATTCATCTCCCCCTACCTGCTGTTCGGCTTCTCCCCCGTCGTGATCGGCCTCGCCGCCAGCCTCCTCGGCGTGCTCCTCATCACCCCCATCACCCCCGCCCCACCGGAACACCTGGTACGGAAGTACTTCTACAAGTCAGCGAGCTGAGTCGCCATCAGAAGAATCCTCGGCCACCCCCTGCTCCACCGTGTGGAGTGATCTTGCCATTCGAGACTTCTCTGAGAAGCTGCTCGATTTCTCGATGGGTTGCCTTCGTGTGATTGATGATGAGCACCGCTTGTGGAATCACGAGCACGTCGGGTTGCTGCTCATCGGCTGGTTCTTCTCCGTCCTGCTCTTTGCGGTCCTTCGTCTTTCGGCTGATGTCACGGCCGGGGAGCGTTTCGGTCTTGGGGTCCGTCGAGACCATGCTGACTTGTCCGACGGTCGCTATCTCATTGCTGACCCCGAAGCCTAGCCAGGTGCCCGGCTGAACGAGGACTGGCAACTGTTTCTGCAGGTCGCGGGCAGTGTCCGCGTTCATGTGGTAATAGCGGGTTTCCAGCTTCGCCATCTCGGCCGGATTGTCAGAACGATCGTCACGTGGCGGCGAAATCACCCGTGCCTGACGATAGGCCGCCAGCAACTCGCGAACTTCCTGCAGGACCTTCTCTGTCTGCCGGATGACCAACACTCCGTCAATGGGTGCATTCGTTAGCCCTCCAATCCCGTCAATGTCTTCCCAAGGGCCCTCAGTCTCCTCCTGAATCGCGTCAATCAAACGTTGGGCGTCATCAATCGAATGAACGACATCGCTCACGTTGTAAACCACCGTTCGGAGCGTCTCTTCTGCATCCTCTTGTGAGGTGACAAGTAACTGCCCATCCTGCGGTATGACCGTTAGACCCAGCCGCTCCAGCAGATACTTGAAGATCGTGCGCAAGGAGCGTCCCTTGAGGACGAGACTCACAGGTTCGTCAGCGGGAACTCCGACGTCGTTCAAAATGTCCTCCGCTAACCCGATCTGCAGGCCAGTTTCGGATTCCAGCCACAGGATTGCCGACGAGAGTGGAACTTCCTTGAAATCGACGGAATAGATCTCATCCAGCTGGCTACGAAGTGCCTGATGGATCGGTGGATCGAATGAATAGCACTCAGCGGAGTTCTGCCGTAGTGCCTGAAAAAGCCCTGCCACCTCTCTGTGGACGCGGTCAGTCTGACGCATGAGCACGACATCTCCCACGGCCGTCCAGGTCCCGCCGTGGCCATCAATATTCTGCCAGGGCCCTTCGGTCATTTCCTCAGTCAGGTCACGGAGCCGTTCGACCGTGTATCCCCTGTCCAACAGGTCTGTAATCACGTACGAGTCGAGCGTGTAACGTTTGTCAGCATCCTTCCCGGACGTGATATTCAAAATACCGTCGTCGACGTACCAGCTGAGACCCAGACCAGCGAACACGCGGTCGAGTAGCAGGTAGGCCGGGAGATCGTTGATGCGCCCCTCCACCGGTTCGTCCATCGGAATCCCGATATCAGACAACACGTCTTCCCGAAGGTACACGGGCATCTCGATGCGCTCCGCGAACTCGTTGACCATCTCTTTCAGAGGGAGTTCGCTGAACTCCCATGTGATCCGCTTCGCCAGCGGAGCGGAAACGAGTGTGGCCGGGTCAATCGATGTCGGCGGTTCGGGGACCGGCACGTCGAGGGTCTCCGTCACAGGCTTGGCATCCTCCTGGGCGATGACTGGAGCCGGACCGTTGATGATCGGATTCGGCGGCAGGACGGCACGGGTGATCATCAAAGCGGCTGCGGCCAGAAATACGGTGGCTAGGGAGAAACGCATGATCAGCCTCCTTCGGCGGGTGCGGGCTAACTGGGTGAAATCGGCAGCGAGACCGGCTGCATCGCCAAACTCGTCAAGAGCCTGACGAATCGCCTGCTCACGAGGGACACCCTGGCGGCAGAGGTCTTCAAAACGCTCGTCAAAATGGTCACGAAGTTCATCCGAGATGGATGCTGTCTGCTCCGGGCCCAGCCGTAGCAGCTTGCTCATCAGGGACAGGTAGAGTTCGAATTCACGTTCGGACATGGCGTTCCCCGTTCGTGATGGAATGATTCTCAGGTGGTCTGTGGGATAATCGTGACCGCTGGTTCCAGCAGCTTACGGACGCAATCGGCGTAGACATACCACTGCTCCGCACGCTGCTTGAGTTGTCGACGTCCCGCGGCTGTGAGTTCGTACCACTTTCGCCGACGCCCGGTCGTGCTCTCCCAGCGGCATTTGACGAGTTTGTCCTGCTCCAGCCGGTGCAGAATCGGATACAGCGTGCCAGCCGTCACACTCATCCTCCCGCCACTCGCTTCACGCAGCCGCTGCTGAATCAGATAGCCATACTGTGGATCATCAGCGAGAACAGACAGGACCATCAGGTCCAGACTCCCTCGCAACAGATCCGGACTGAAACTTTCCTTCTTCGACATTCCGGGCTTCCCTTCAATGCATTGTCACGCGATATATTGCCACGCAATGCAATGAAAGTCAACCCAATACGAGTACCACAGGCTTTCTCAGGCTGTGTCGTGAAGCGATCGGTGGCGTAGCTGATGTCTTCCGAGGTCAGCCACGACTGTTCTTCAACCGGGACGGTTCAGCCAAGAGAACTTCAGAGTCTGGTGCTCGTTCAACGAGCCACCTTCTTGGTCGTCAATCGTGCCTGAGAGACGGCCATCTGGGCTCAACGGGCGAAAGGTTTCCTCGTTATGACGAGATAGCCTTCTGTGATGATCAGGTTGGGCACCCACGACAGCCAGGCGACTGTCTGGTAGGCCTCTTCAAACTCAACGCCCAGTGCAACGAGGATCGGCAGCCACAACCGGAGTGTCACAGCGGCGAAGGTCAGCGCATAGCTGCGAATCATCCACTCCCGGTGCTGCGACACTCGACCCTGAAGAATTGCCCACAAGGCCAGCAGACCAGTCACTGACCACAGTATGGCCAGCATCCCAAAGCCGACAGTGGTTGAGTGACCGCCGTACGCATGGGGAGCAAGCAACAGTCCGCCAACCGCTCCAAATCCCGCCGTGCCAACGAGGTAGATGCCACCCATCCAACGATGCAGACGGAGGTAGTTATTCCTAAGCCGGGACCAGAACTGGAATGGTCCGATCACGATCGCCGCAATTCCACCCCCAATGTGACACAACAATGGGACGGGGTGCTCAACATAGACAGCACGGCTCTCCTCAAAGTAAGCATCGGGATTCAACGCGAAGTAGCGAAATGATGTGGTCGCCACAAAGAGAGCCAGCAGGGTCATGACTCCCAAACCAAACCCCTTCGCGGCAGACTTGATCAAAAGCTTCTCCTCACCCAGATGAAATGAACCGGTTTGGCGCCCGCTGTCAGCCCAACAGGTACAAACCGAACGCGGTTCCCGAGGTGATTCGCTCGTTCTGGCATCATCTTAGGATTTCTCAGTCATCTGCGCGTCTGGATCTTGAGGTCGACTATCGGGTCAACAGACAACAGTCGCTCTGTCTGTGCCTTTGTCCATTGATGTTGGAGAAATTCGATCTCGTCCGACTTCATTCGGCAGGCAGGAATCGCACTTTGTGGTTGCTGCTGTCTCCGATGTAGACGTTGCCTGTAGCGTCAACGAACACGCCGTGGGGGCGTGCGAGGCGGCAGTGGAGTGGGTCGCCATCCGGTCCGTCGCCTTCTTGACCGTTCCCGACAATCGTCTCGATCAGGCCTGAGACTCGCCGAATGACGCGGATGGTGTGGCTTTCCGTGTCAGCCAGGTAGACATCTCCGTTCGGACCCAGGGCGATCCCTTTGGGGCCGGACAGCTCTGCGTTGATGGCGGATCCGCCGTCGCCCGTGTAGCCCTTTTGGCCGGTGCCTGCGAGGTGATGCAAGGTCGATGTTTCGAGATCGAGCCGGTAGACCGCATTCCCTTCCCGCAGGGCGAGGTAGAGGTTGTGTTTGCCGTCGAAGTCGAGCGCTCGCGGACCGTTAAGGGGAGTTCCCGAGATGGGGGCTCCATCAGGTGTCGGTGCTTGTTCACCGGTCCCTGCGAATGTGGTGATGAGGCCCGTCTTCGCGTCCACACGTCGCACGCGATGGTTGCCGATGTCGCAGATGAAGAGATTGCCAGCATTGTCGAGGGTGATGGAGTGAGGTCGATTCAGTGTGGCGTCAATGGCAGGTTCGCCGTCGCCGGAGAAGCTGAGTTCGCCGGTTCCCGCGACAGTGCTGATGAAGCCTGTCTCTGCATCAACCCTGCGAACAAGGTTGTTCATCATCTCGACGAAGAACATGTTGCCGTCGTGGTCAAACCGCACTTCGTACGGCTCTTTGAGTTTGGCCTGCGTCGCTGGTCCCCCGTCGCCCGCGTACCCCGGCTCACCAGTCCCTGCGACCGTGGTGATGAGGCCCGTTTTAAGGTCAACCCGTCGGATGACATGGTTGCCGATCTCACAGATATACAGTGCTCCATCCGGTCCGACAGCGATGCCGAACGGGCCGCTCACGCCCGCTTTAACCGCTTGACCGCCATCTCCGAAGTAGCGCTCCTCGCCCGTGCCAGCGATCGTCACGACGTCTCCCGCGTGTGTCATCGCGGTGGAACATAGGCAGATCAGCAAGACTTTGACGGCCAGTTTCTGCATGGCGGATTTCTCCTGAATTCAGAATGCAACCAAGTGTTGGCAGTTGTAACCTGAAATCGCAACATGATGCGAGTGACCGGATCTCGATCGTTGCTTCGTAGCGAAGACTCGGACACCGGGGTAGACTCGATGACAGATGATCACCCATGTTTGCCTGCGTTGAACTGAGAATGGATTTGCCATGCCTGCATCCAAGGCCAAGACACTGTTTTCGGAGACCGACAGCTCGAACGGAGTCGTTCGTCTGTGCGATCTGCAGCCGGGTCAACTGGGGGACTGCTTTGCCCTGCTGACAGCTCGCGAACAGGCCACGACGCGCGATGGCAAGCCCTACTTCCGCTGCACCTTTCGAGATGCGGCCCGCAGCGTGACAGCCATGATCTGGTCTGACACGCCCTTTTTTGCCCCTTGCTCTGAGACCTGGAAGTCCGGTCAGTTCTACAAGCTGCGTTGTCGGTTCAGCGAGAGTTCCTATGGACCGCAGATCGAGTTGGATCGCATCCGGGAAGTGAACGATGAGGACATCGAGGCAGGTTTTGATCCGGGTGAGTTCCTGCAGTCCAGCCGGTTTGATCTCGACGAGATGTATGCGGAGTTGACCTATCTCGTCGAAGCGGAGATCGAGGACGTTGCCCTGCGGCAACTGGTCTCCGAGATCCTGGTCGAACACGCGGATGCCATCAAGACGATTCCCGCTGCGATGCGAAACCATCACGCCTACCGGGGTGGGTTTCTCGAGCATGTGCTCTCGGTCACGAAGCTGGCGACACATCTGGCGGACAAGTACATCGCTTATTACCGGAACATGCAGCCGCCGCTGAACAAGTCCCTGGTCGTCGCTGGTGCTGTCCTTCACGACATCGGCAAACTGACCGAGCTGGATGCTCAGCCGCAAGGGGCGAGCTACACGGCTCAGGGCAGATTGGTAGGGCACATCCTGCTGGGACGTGACATTGTCCGTGAGAAGGCGAATGAACTCGGCACGCTTGATCCGGAGACCTTGCTGCGTCTGGAACACATCATCATCGCTCACCAGAACCTGCCGGAGTGGGGCTCCCCCATCGCTCCTCACACTCCCGAGGCACTGCTGGTCCACTACGCGGATGATACGGATGCGAAGTTCCACATGATGGCGATGGCTCTCGAAACGGAGCCGACGAACGACGACGAATTCACGCCGCGTGATAATGCCATGCGTCGCCAGATTTTTCGCGGGCTGGCGTGATCCTCAAAGGGATCGTTCACGTTGATTCTGAGTCCATGATCTCGTTTTCTCGACACAGGATCGCACATGATTCGACGTCCACTCGCCATTCTCTGGGCATCGCCGGGCTCGTTTGTCGGTCTGACGGCGGGGCTGCTCGGACTGTGCACGGGCGGGCGAGTGAGACGCGTGGGGCATACGCTCGAGTTTCATGGCGGATTCGTCAAATGGCTGCTGAAACGCCTGCCGGTCGAAGCGATCGCGATGACGCTGGGCCATGTGATCATCGGGCAGACGCAGGCTGGTCTCGATATTGCCCGCGAACATGAATGGGTCCACGTGCGTCAGTACGAACGGTGGGGACCATTCTTCATCCCCGCGTACCTGGGCTGTTCACTCTGGCTCCGACTGACAGGACGGGAAGCATACCACGGTAACCCGTTTGAACGGGAAGCCTACGAACACGACCGTCTGTGTGCCCTGGGTGAGATGGATCGAAAGGCGCCGTATGACACCGCCTGACGACAAACCGTGGGAATATGCGGTCGGGCCACCCTGCGAGCATATGTCGATCACATACACACCTGAATAGCCGTAATGAGGTGATATTTACAATGTTTCGACAGGAACTCACAAGCAAGCTTCACAGACGAGGCAATTCAAATATTCAGGGAATCGCTTTGGTTGTTGTCGTAGCCTTCACCAGCCTTTTGATATCAGGTTGTGATCCATCCTTTTTCTATTACCCGGTTGATTCTAGCGGGCATGCTCTGGTGCGGCTGACCGAAACTATTGACGGAGTTACGCTTACCGCAAAGAACTACGAGGAAAAACGTGGCAGTCGCAGCCTCTTCTACTCTATTAATATCGAGAATTCATCTGACAGGGATGCCGCTGTTCTAGGAGGGAAAATACTGGTTGGCGGCAGCGAGTATGATGCGGAGGTAACCGACTCGCCTGAATGGCGAAAAATGCAAACCGTCGAGCCAGGGTCATCTAAGGAGGTACTGCTTCTCTGGAAACTCGACAGATCTGCGTCAAAAGTACTTGAGGAACAAATTACTTGGTGCTGGCAAGTCCGAATCGGCGACGAGGAACATGAATTTCGCATTCCAATGCAGCGCGAACAACGATAGTAGGGAGAAAAGAAGGATGCCGGTTATCAAATCACCCTGCGTATCGAAAAGACAACGTACCACTACGATGTAAGTGGGATTCGAGAGAGTGCCCTGCATGAGATCGACACGGATGCAGATCTGTCTTGGGACTCGCGCCGGGTGCCCTGGTTTTGGGTGGCATGGCGTCACGACGATAGTCGGATCGCCATGTCTGGACGCGCTGTCCGCATGCTCACCTGCCTATCGGCATGACACCCAATCTGGTCATCGCAATCGGTCGGCCCCTTATTTGAACTGTTGAGCGGCGGCGACTGCGAGTTCGTCGCAGCGTTCGTTCTCCGGGTGTCCGCTGTGTCCTTTCACGACGGTGAAGCGGACTTCGTGAGCAGCAAGCAGTTCGTCCAGCGTCTGCCAGAATTCGACGTTCTTGACCGGCTTCCAGCTTTTGCCTTCACGGCGTCGCCAGCCGTTCCGCTTCCAGCCGGGCATCC
>JAGQQG010000004.1 GCA_020426325.1 Planctomycetaceae bacterium
CCGCGTTCAAATGACGCCGGATCTGCTCCCTAACGATGTCACAGGATCGTCCATCTATCGGGAGGAGACCCGGACGTTCGAATTCCGGAGGGGGCCGGTGTTCACACACTTTCTCCTCGCGGATGAGATCAACCGCGCCTCGGCGCGGACACAGTCGTCTCTGCTCGAAGCGATGCAGGAGTTGCACGTGACCTACGATGGTGTCACGCATCCGCTTCCCGAACCGTTCGTCACCTTCGCGACGCAGAACCCGATCGAACACGAAGGGACTTATCCACTGCCGCTTGCCCAGCTGGACCGGTTCATGTTCAAGGTCCGCATGACCTATCCGGAACCGACCGACGAGATTCGAGTACTCACCGAACATCATGCAACTTCTGGTCTCAGCTCACCCGAGCAGGCGACTGTGCAGAAAGTGATGTCAGCTGAGGAAGTTCTCTCTGCACGTCGGGTCATTCGGGAAACATTCGTGCGCGAGGAGGTTATCGATTATGTCCAGCGGCTGCTGCAGGCAACTCGGAACGATGAGTTGCTTGAGGTCGGAGCGAGTCCGCGATCGGGGCTGATGCTCCTGATGGCAGCCAAGAGTCTGGCCCGGTTCGCTGGCCGCGACTATGTGACTCCGGACGACATCAAGACGGCTCTCCTGCCGGTCATGCGGCATCGTGTTGTGCTCAGCCCGTCGGCCGAGTTGGAAGGAACGACGTCTGATGAGGTGCTGGCCCGGATGATCGAATTCGTCGAGGTTCCCCGATGAAGCTCCGTCCCGGACCGCGGGCCTTGACCTGTGCCGGCGTAATCGCCCTGCTGTCGGTTGGAGTCTTTTTCTGGACACCGATGGCAGCACTTCTGTCAATCAGTGTCGTCCTCCTGGCAGGAGCAGCCGAGTATGATCGACGTCAGGCTCGGCAACGAATGAGCGGCATTGCGGTGTCGCGGTCGCTGCCGGTCGTGATTGGTCGCGACTGTCCATTCCTGTCGACTTTGACACTGACGAACTCTGGTGAGGTCAAGTTGGTCGGCGAGGTTCGAGATGTCTGCCCCGATGACTGTGACCCGCCTTTACTGAATTCCTCAATCAATATTTCCGCTGGTGGGAGTGTTGATGTCATTCACACGTGCCGCATCCCCCGTCGCGGAATGCACGTTTTTGGGCCGGTCTGGGTCCGGATCGCCGGACCAATGGGATTGGTTGAGGTCCAACAGTCCTTCGAGTGTCCCGGGGCCATCCGAGTTCTGCCTGAGACATTTGCGTCACGTGAGAAGCTGGTGAAGGATTTCGGCGCCCAGCTGCAACTTCTGGACAGGATCACACGGACGCGCCAACATGGCAGCGGAACGGAGTTCGAATCACTGCATCCATTTCGTGAGGGCGATGATCCGCGCCGTATCGACTGGCGGGCCTCTGCGAAGCACGGCTCGCCGATCGTCAGGCGATTTCAGGTCGAGCGACATCGCGATGTGATGATCCTCATCGACTGCGGTCGTTTAATGGGCAGCCTGACGGACACCGGCTCGAAACTCGACTGTGCCGTGGACGCGGCCCTTAATCTCTCTCGCGTGGCCCTCCAGAGCGGCGACCGCTGCGGAGTTGCAGCCTACGATCGTGTCGTCCGAGGGTTTCTGCCGCCACAGTCCGGAATCAATTCGCTGGGAAACATTGTTGAGAGTGTCTACGACCTGCAAACTGAATGGTTTGAAGCGGACTTTACGCGGATTCATGCAGAACTGCAGTCCCGGCAAGGCAAGCGATCGCTGCTCGTGATTCTCTCCGACCTGAGCGACGCCGAAACATCCCGTCTGCAATGCACGGCTCTTCGGCAGCTCAGTCGACGACATCTGGTCCTGTTCGCAGCTTTGAGGACACCCTTACTGAATCGAGTTGTCCACGAAACTCCGCACTCCATTGTGGATGGCGCCCGGCACGCGGTCACGTACCGTCTCATTCGTGACCGGGCGCAAGCCCTGCACGCGCTGGAACGTTCCGGAGTCCACATCCTCGATGTCGAGCCTCACCAGCTGACGCTCCCGCTCATCAATCAGTTCGTCGAACTGCGACAGCGGAATCTGCTTTGACGTAGGAGGCGACATCACAACGCGTCCGACTCGGCTTCAGATTCTCCGATTTCAAATCGGAGAGCATTCCGTTCCTGAAGAGCGCCATAGGTGAAGTACAACGCCCAGAAAAGGGCCGTCGCAGTGGCGAAGGCGAAACGGGTGCCGGTCGACCAATGGCTCTGCCTCACATAGCTTTCGATGATCGCAGCCGCGACAAGCATGCCTCCCACGCCGAGACAGACGCGGGCCGCCTCACGTCCCGCTTCCAGCAGTTGATATTTGCGTGACCGGATCCCCGGATGAACGACAGCTTGTCCCAACATCAGGCCAATCCCACCGCAGAGGATGATCGCACCGATTTCCGTGATGCCATGCGGTAGAATCCAAGCCCACATCTCGCTGCGGATGCCAGCCTGTGCGTGGATCGCCACAAACACCCCCATCAGCATCCCGTTAAAGACCATCAGGAAGACGGTCGGCACAGAGGCGAGCACACCGGTCGCCATCGCCAGCAATCCGACCTTGAAGTTGTGCTGAAACAGAAAGGACGCGAACAGGAATTTCTCGCCCCCCCCCTGATCACGACCGTGTCGGAGGACGGACAACAATTGCTCCTGTGTCGAGCCGGGCTGTCGGTTGTCCTGAGCCGGCCACAGGGCGTGGGCGATGAGCGGATCTGCTGAGGCTGCGAAGTAACCGATCAGACCGCCGCCGATCACGAGTACGGCCGAGATGAGATGCAGCCGCCAATGCCGCATCACCGACCGACCAAAGCCCTCCACAATGAACTTGACCGCCCCCTGCCACATCGACTCCCGCGGCGGAAGGTAAATCAGGCTATGAGCGGCTGCTGTCAATCCATTGAGATAGTTGATCAACTGTCTGTCCCTCGTCCGTGTCGAGACCCGTGCCAGATGGACCGAAGTGCGACGATAAAGCTCATCGAGTCGTTCACGCTCCTCGAGTGAGAGTCGACGAACGGACTTCCGTCCCCGCTTCACGAGGGCAGCGAGTTCATCCCAGTCCTGCTTGTGACGGCTGACAAAACTGCTCATACTCACCTTGAGGTTTTTCGACCGATTCGATCATACCGTAGTCGCCCATTCGATGGGACTCCGCAATCATGACTCGGCAGGCCACGACAGATTTCATCGATTCGCATGTCCCGACTTCAGTTCGAAACGCCTGAAAATGTTGCTGTCTCGTACTCCAGTGCCGGGTTGGGCACGCGGTATGTGGCCTGGTTCGTCGATCAGATTCTCGTCTGGTTCGTGACCATTGTGCTGATCATCTCGATGATTTGTGCAGGAGCCTCGTTTGAAGGTGTCGATGAACTGTTTCGAGAAGGCGCGGAAGAGGGATCGAGCAAAGCCATTCTATACATCATCGGCCTGATGACACTGGTGTGGGGATTGGGGAGCTTCGTCTACTTCGGAGCGAGCGAACTCTTTCTCCGTGGGCAGACGCTCGGCAAGCGGCTTTCTGCCATCCGCGTCGTTAAGGCTGACGGCTTTGCATTAGACGCCCAAAGTATTCTTGTGCGGAATATCTTCCGCGTCGTCGATCATCTCCCATTGCTATGGATCGTCCCGGTTCTCTCCTCGACCGGCCAGCGACTGGGTGACATGGTCGCAGGCACGATTGTCGTCGCCGAAGAGAATGTCGAATTAAGTTCCGTCCGCAATCAACTGGCTGAGCGGTCAGCTCTGGAGAGTGAGTTTCGTTTTGATGCAACGTCCCTTGCACGGCTTTCCGAGATGGACCTGCACGCTGTCGAGCAGATCCTGGAACGCTGGAATCAATTGGGCGAGGAACAACGCCAGCATCTGATCGGCACGATGCTTCCGCCGCTCTGTCAGAAGCTCAAAGTCGAAACGCCCCCCATAGAGCGAGGCGTCCATTTCCTCGAAGACCTTCTATCCGCCGAACTGCGCCGACAACGCAGGAGTTTGGGATGATGTCGCTGATGTGGTTATCTCAGGATGCCATGACGATCATGAACTGACTGACTATTGAAACGAGCTGTGGCAGCTGTCGGCTTAATGTTGATTGCGTATGCTCTCCCTCACTCACAGTCCAGAACCACCATCAGAAGGCCGAACCTTACATTTCGTGTCCGACATCATCTGACGGGGTAGCGTTGGCATGTTGTAGGCGATCAGACACGGCTTCGTTAGACTGCTGAGCATGTCCCAGCTCGATTCGATCAAACCGGTTCTCATTCTTGGTGCAGGCATCAACGGATGCTGTGTGGCCCGGGAACTTGTGCTGAATGGTGTGCCTGTCGTCCTTGTCGAAGAGGCGGACATCGCCACTGGCGCGACAGCCAAGTCGTCGCGATTGATTCATGGCGGATTGCGTTATCTGGAATATGGCGACTTTCGACTCGTTGCTGAGTCACTCCATGAGCGGGAGAGATTGCTCAGGCTCGCACCACAGTTTGTGAAACCGCTGAAACTGCACATCCCTGTCACCCGGCGCTTCGGTGGACTCATTCAATCGGCTTTTCGATTTTTGCGATTAAGCCGTTTCTCATTTGGACGCTGGTTGTCAGCTTACCTGCCGAGCCGCTCCGAACGGGGCCTGATGGTTGTCCGCATCGGCCTCTGGTTCTATGACTGGATTGCGCGCTCGTCCCTGTTGCCGAGCCACACGATGGAGCGAGTCGGGGAGGCTGGTACTCCGACAGTCGATGCGAACAAGTTTCACTGGCTGTGCAGTTACTACGATGCACAAATGCTCTCCCCCGAGCGATTCGTCATCGCCCTGTTGGAAGACGCCCGAAAGCACGCTGCTGAGCAAGGCATCGAATTTCGGATCTACACGCACCATGGAGCCTTGTTTGAAGAGAATGGGGTTGTTGTGCGCAGGGTGTCTGACGGTGATGCTGTGCACACGTTTCAACCCTCAACCATCATCAATGCAACCGGCGCCTGGGGAGACCTGACGCTCGATGATATGGATGTTAAGACGGAACGCCTGCTGGGGGGGACGAAAGGAAGCCATTTCATCACGCCTCATCCGGGACTTCGTCAGGCACTCGGGGACGGTGGTATCTACGCAGAGGCAGCCGACGGTCGGCTCGTGTTTATTCTCCCCTTTGGTCAGTCGGTGCTTGTGGGAACGACGGACGAACGCTTTGAAGGCTCTCCCGGAGACGCCGTTGCAAGCGAAGCTGAGTTGGAGTATCTCATCGGGATGACCAACGATGTGGTGTCAGGTTGTCATCTGACTCGAGCGGACATCAAGATCCATTACAGCGGTGTGCGACCCTTGCCGTATGTTCCCAGCGGACGCACCGGTTCGATTCCTCGAGGGCATTGGATTCATACGACCACCCGAAACGGCATCGTGATCGACACGTTGATTGGCGGGAAACTGACGACCTGCCGCGCATTTGGTGAGGAAGTGGCCAATCTCGTGATGGGGCGTCTGAATGTCTCTCGCATTCGCGACACTCGGGACAGGATGGTGCCCGGTGCGGAAGAGTTTCCCGCGGACGTTCAGCAATGGTGCCACGAGGTCGCATCCCAGACAGGTTATGACCCGATGCAGGTACATGCGGTTTTCGAACTCCAGGGAACACGGTGCAGAGAAATCCTGACATCCTCGAACGAACGCCAGTCTCTGCCGGGAACGACGATTCCGGTTTCCTTTGTTGACTGGACAATCAGAAATGAGTGGGTTGGCAGTTTGGGGGACCTGGTTGAACGTCGCCTAGGTCTGGTCCTTCACCCGTGGTTAACACGGGAAACGATTACAGTTCTCGCCGACCGGATGTGCCATTCAGGACTGATCACTGAAGAGGAGCGCGAGCAGGAAATCTCGGATTGCCTGTTAAGCCTGAAACGGAATTATGGTGTGGAAGTTACCACTCCGACGTCCGAAGTATCCGCTCCCTGACCCGGATCAGCAGAATCTGCCAAAAAGCTGTTGACTCATTTTTTATTTCCAGATACGTTCCCGCCCGCAGTTGGACGAACGCCTGTTCTGGCTCGCTTGCTGCAACACATCTCTCCATTCTCCCCATCATGACTCCCCCTAATGGCCGGGCCGAAGCCTCGCAGGGAACTGCGAGATCCGGTGGCGTACGTCGCTGGTTCCCAGCCGACCATGTCTCCCTATAGATCGCGGGCCGCGTGACCGATTGGGTCACGGCAATCCTATCTCTCTCTCGAAATCTGATCGAAAAGGAACGTTCGATGAAACAGTTCATGATGCTTTGCGTATGCATTGCAATTGCAGCCTCCAGCGTTGGCTGTTGTTGGTGGCAACCCTACGGCGGATGCGGTGGCGGTTGTGGAGGCGGTGCCTGTGGAGGTGCCCCCAGCTACTATGGCGGATACCCGGCAGGTGCCTACTACGGCGGCACTTCGACGACAGCCGCCATGCCGATGACAACTCCCTATGCCTACAGTCCGGGCTACCCGGTCACCGCGGGACTGCCGATTAACAGTCTGCCGACCTACTGACCTGTTCGATGTTCTTGACGCTGCTCTCGAGCGTGAACACAGGGAGACTGTGGTTCAGTTGAAAAGATTTCCTCGGGTTGTTCCTGAAGCCAGGGACAACCCGATTTTCTTTTTTTGGGTCTCAAACCATGAATCTCGGACAGTGAGATCCTGAATGGAGATACATCAAAAGTGTGTGGCCGGAAGTCGACTTCGAGCAGGTTTGCCTGTCCGTGATGTTCCTCGCGAGCGATTCTGGAGTTAATCAATCCGTTTGATCTCGTCGGTCCCCTTGAACGTTCGTCTTGGATTGGCGATAAGATGCACAAGGTGGGACATCATCGATACATTGACTCCAGTGTGCAGTTCATCTTTTAAAGGACGAGGACTCCTCGCATGACCGACGAAGCTCCAGCCGACTTTCAGATTCAGTGGCACGGCGATGCAGTTGTCGTCACCCCCACCGGCAACATCGAAACCATGAGTTGGGACCTCATCGAGCAGGCGGCCAATTTGGTGATGGCACCGCTCGCAGACCAGAAAGTTCCGATGGTCGTCTTCGACCTCAGCGAGGTTGGGTACTTCGGGTCCGTCTTTCTCGCGCTCATTCTGCGATGCCACAAGTTCGTGAAAAGCCGGGGAGGAGAACTGGTGCTTTGCGGAGCCAGCAAGATGGCCCGAGAACTCTTGCGGATCACGGCTCTCGATACGCTATGGGCCATCTACGACGACCGTGAATCGGCCTTTGATGCAATCGGCGCGTAAACGCGCAGTGAGCATCGACCGTCCGCCTCTCACTTCTCATCTTTCACATAATCAAAGTTAGTTCGGTCATGTCACGGAAGTTCGTACGGGCTGCCACGGATGTCTCTGAATCTGACCCGCTCCCCACAGAGCACAGCACTGTCCTGACGGGTGCTGAGTCTTTGATTGAGGAGATTAAGGAAACGGCTGACAAACTCGGCCGTGACGGTGCTACCCGGGGCGATCTCAAGATTCTGGCAAGAGCGCTTCGCGAACTTCGCTACGCCTTCAAGGTTTTCACTCCCTATCGCAAACAACGGAAAGTGACGGTCTTCGGCTCGGCCCGAATGCCTCCCGATCATCCGGCATACATTCAGTCGGTCAATTTTGGTCGGCGCATGGCTGAAGAAGGCTGGTATGTCGTGACCGGTGCAGGCGGCGGGATCATGGAGGGGGCTCACGTTGGTGCCGGGAAGAAGATGTCCTTCGGCGTCAATATCATGCTCCCGTTTGAGCAGGAGGCGAACTACGTCATCCAGGGTGATGAAAAACTTGTTCATCTCAAGTACTTCTTCACACGCAAGCTGCTGTTCGTGAAGGAAGTCCATGCGATCGTCCTGTTCCCCGGAGGGTTCGGCACGCAGGATGAAGGGTTTGAGACGCTCACTCTCGTCCAGACCGGCAAACGCGATCTGATGCCCATCGTGCTCGTCGACAGTCCGGGCGGGAGCTATTGGAAGAACTGGAAGAAGTTCATCCAGGAGAACCTGCTTGCTGACGGTCTGATCTCACCGGAAGACCTCGCCTTGTTTCGGGTGACAGATGATGTCGAGGCTGCGGTCGATGAAATTCTGGATTTCTATTGTGTCTACAACAGCATGCGATACGTTCGCGGCAAGCTGGTCGTTCGCTTACACAAGGAGCCGGATGCTCAACTCATGGAGCGATTGAACGACGAATTTGGATCGATGCTCGAATCCGGGCGAATCGAGAAATGCACAGCTCATTCACTCGAAGAGGACGATGCTCACCTGATGGATCTGCCTCGCATCTCATTCGACTTCAACCGTCGAGATGTCGGCAAACTGCGTCTGATGGTTGACCTGATCAATCGCGAACTGGGTGACACGGCTGAGGATGGAGAACTGTTGCCGTAGGGGGCTGTTGAAAAAACTTTCTGTGTCAATGCTCGACTGGCCGACTCTTGGCTGGCTTTTCAGCGCTGGAAACGACTTGACGATCGAACCTGATCTAGTCGCAGGACGGTTGATTGCTAGAATTCCGATCATTCAGGTCATGAATGTCCTGTTTGCGCTGCTGTCAATGCTCACGGAGGGTACGCAATGAATCGTCGTTTGTGGATCAGCGGGGGGCTGTTCATGGTCCTGGGCACATTCGCAGGGCTACGGTTCAATACGCTTGCTGATGAGGGTGTCCGACCGATTCCTAACACCCTGGGTCGATCTGTCGACGACGAATCGGCACCGGTCATGCACGCCAAGTTGACAGCATCACAGCGTGTCCTGGAAGGTCTCTTGAACCGGGACTTCAAAACGATAAGCACTGCCGCTGAAATCCTGAGTCAGCTTGCCGTCGCCGCTCACCAGCATCAGGAGCAGGATCGGGATGATCTCATCTATGAGCATTTCCGGACAGAGTTTATCCGTCTCTCCGAGCAGTTAGAAACGATGGCTGAAGATGAGAATCTTGAAGGGGCTGCGTACGTTCATCAGAGTCTGACCGCCACCTGCATTGCCTGTCACCGGCATCTCCGCGATCGTGATGCGGAATAGCTGTCAGACTATTAGGACAGTATGGGCGGTGTTTCACCCGTAGAATACCGATGCGAGTCAGACAACCATACAGATCCTCAGGCAACCTGAATTCCTTATTTTGCCAATTCAATTCCTCAACCTGTTTATTGCAAACTCTTCATAGCCACGACACATGACGTCCGTGGCTTTGTTGATCGCGTTTGTCCACTCGTCCTCGAGTTCCGTGTTCCATTCGTGCTCGAAGTATCGTTCGAGTGTGTCGAGCATGCAGTCCCGCCAGTCGGCGTAGAGTTCTTCGGGAATGTTCCGAAGAGAATGCTTACGGCCGAGGACGAGCAGGTACTGCTCAGCTGCCGGATAACCGTATTCGTGGTATTGATGAATGACGGTCAATGCCATGCGAAGCAGAACCGCCTGCTGGTCCATGTCGACGCCGTCAAATTGCTGTTTCAGATCCGGATATCGCTCAAAATACGTCAGATAAAACAGATCGGTGACGAGGTCTTCTCGTGAAAGGATCCTGTGAATACTTTCGGCTATTTTCATCAATGCCTCCGGATTTCAGTCGGAGCCATCTCCTTTCGCGAGCGGCTGCGCCAGATGACGGCATATCGTTGAGTGGACAACATCCTGCGCCTGTGTTCCATCGACGTCGATGACGAGTTCTTTCTCCCGAAACAGGTCGAGGATGGGTTTCGTCTTCGCATAGAAGTCGTTGAGACGTGAGTTGATGGCTTTCTCATTGTCATCCGGTCGTTGGATCAGTTCTCCCCCGCAGACATCGCACACGCCGGTCTTGGCAGGACGGTGATAGATGAGATTGTAATCCAGTCCACACTGACTGCAGAGACGTCGCGACAACAACCGACGCAACACCACGTCAGCCGGCACTTCAATGTTGATCACTGCATCGACATCGTAACCCTCGAGGAAGAATTCCGCCTGAGGTCGGTTTCGCGGAAACCCGTCCAGGACGAATCCGAAGTTCCAGTCATGTTCCTGAAGTCGGCGCTGAACAATCTCCTCCACGGTCTCATCGGAAATGAGTTGACCATTTTTGACAGCCCGATTCACTCGGGCTCCCAACTTTGTCCGATTGGCGATGTGCCAACGGAAGATGTCACCGACGCTGATATGGACCAACTGATACGCTTCGACCAACAGCTGCGCCTGCGTGCCTTTCCCGCAGCCCTGGGCGCCCATGATTATGTACTTGTGCATTGACCTCTGTGCCTATTCACTGTCAGAGTCGGAGTCCTCAGATGAATCCGTCTCTTCATTTTCCGGAGGTGTCGCTTCTCCATCATCGCCATCTGCTGGCGTGTTCTCCGGACTTGCGACGGAATCCTTCTCCGGATTTTCTCCATCATCGTCGATTGTCGCAAGCTTGGCAGCAAGATTCTTGGGCCTCCAGTCATGCGCCGGACGGGCAAGGATGTCGTCAATGACCTTGTTGACGGCAGCAGCCTGATCGGTCTGCCCCTGTTCCGCCGCATGGGCTGCGATCTCCCGGGCTAGTGGGATCAGCTCCAGGTAGAAGCGTTCAGAGACTTCATTGCATGGTGTACCAGTGAGCCCAGTTAGCATAGTCGGGAGCCATCACCGAGGTTCCATGTCGAGCGTTGCGTCACTCGTCGTGCCACAGTGAAGCCCTCAGTTGCCAGCGGTCACGACTTGCCGATGTTGGGAAATCGACATTGAGCGGGGACACGTTTTTGCCTCAAAAGGTCGGCAATTGTCGTCTGACCGAGGACCTGTTCCAGCATCCCGAGGACATCGTCCAACTGGGAGTGTAGCGGGCAAAGTTCAACACCATGTTCTTCAAGACCAAGCGGACAGGCGTCGTAGCGCCGGATGGGATCGACGGCGTTCACCACATCGAGAACGGTGATCTCATCATCTGATCGTGAAAGGCTGATTCCTCCACCAATTCCGCGCTGCGTGGACACGATTCCCGCGCGACTCAGCGATTGGAGAACCTTACGGAGATAGTGCGGGGGAACATGTGTTGCGGCTGCAATGTCATCGGTGGTGCTGAGTCCGTTTCCTCTACGGGCCAGCACTAAAACGGATCGCAGAGCATATTCAGCGGTCTTCGAAAACACATGTGCATCCTCAGAGAAGGCAATCGGCACCGCCAAGTAGAATAGCTGAAGATCCGCCGCTCAGGAACAGGACGATCCGGAATCTTTCGTTTGACAAGGCCGCGATCACGTGCCGGGCATGACTTTGCGAACGCAGGTGTTTTTCGCCGTCGGCTTGATTCCAGCACCCCCCAACGGCATAGTGCCTGAATCATCTCACTTCAACATTTGATCGAGTAGTCTGAATTTCCAGGGACGGGCCACGCCTGCGTCGTTGAATGTTCACTGTGAGCATGAATCTCCTTCTCCCTCGCATCGCACTTGTTCACCGGGAGTTACTCATGATGTCCGCTGTTCACACCTCAGCCTGTGGCTGGATGACCTTCGCTGCTCTCGTGCTGTCCTCATCCGGGATTTGTCTTGCAGAGGAACCCATCGTGCCTGCGGGGGCCAAGGTGGAAAAACTCTTCGAAGGCATCACGCTGACCGAAGGCGTCTCCGTCGCTTCGGACGGGATGGTCTATTTCAGCGACATCACCTTCTCACATGTGTCCAGGAAGGACGACGGCTCGGTCCACGCAGGCCATATCTGGAAATTCGATCCGGCCACGAAGCAGACGACCATCTTCCGCTCTCCGAGCGGCATGTCGAACGGGATCAAATTCGATTCAGCAGGCAATATGATCGTTGCATTGGGGGCGGACTTTGGCGGACGGGCGGTTATTCGGACTGACATGAAGACCGGAATGAGTGACATCATCGCAGGCCTGTATGACGGCAAGAAGTTCAACTCGCCGAACGACATCACCATCGACGAGAAGGGCCGCATCTACTTCAGTGACCCGCGTTACATGGGACACGAATCGATCGAGCAACCGGTCGTCGGGGTGTATCGCATTGATCCGGATGGCACGGTCACTCGCATCATCACCGATGCCGGCAAGGCCAACGGAGTGTGCGTGTCGCCTGATCAGACGAAACTGTATGTCGTGAGTAACGAGAACGGCGTCACCGGAATTGAACAGCTGGCATCAGCTGAGTCTGATCGACCCGACAAGGGCCTTCCACCGCATCGCAAGGGGCTCATGGCCCTGCTCGCCTACGACCTGCATGACGACGGCTCAGCAACCTTTGACCGGATTCTCGTTGACTATTCCCCCTTCGACGGACCCGATGGACTGGTCGTCGATGCAGATGGGAATCTGTACGTCGCTGTGCGTGCGGAGAACCGTCCGGGAATTGTGATCTACAATCCCGATGGCAAAGAGTTGGGCTACATCAAGACAGAGATTCCGACGAACGTCGGCTTTGGCCGGGGTGAAGACAGCAATCTTCTCTACATCACAGCCGGGAAGAGCCTGTATCGCATCCGGTTGAACTGCGTCGGCTATCACCTGCCTCCCAAACCGTAAACAGGGAGTGCTTAGCATGTCGGAGCTCCCCCAAGGCGACCGGCCCACCAATGCCAGGCACACAGTCATCCTGTTTGCCATCAGCCTCGCGATCGTGACGTACATCCACCGGGTCTGCATCTCGCAGGCGGCTCCGGAGATTCAATCCGATCTGGGCCTGTCGAAGCAGCAGATGAGTGCCGTGTTTTCGGCGTTCATTCTGGCTTATGGACTGTTCGAGGTCCCAGGCGGCTGGCTGAGCGACCAACTCGGCCCGCGACGGGTCCTGGCAGGAGCCGTGCTGATCTGGTCACTGTTCACGATGGCGACCGGCTGGGCCTGGGGGTTGGCATCATTAGTTGTCTTTCGCTTCCTCGTCGGAGTCGGACAGGCAACCTGCTTTCCGAACCTGACGAAAATCTTCACGATCTGGCTGCCAGCCCGTGAACGCATCCGTGCGCAAGGGATCATGTGGTTGAGTGCCCGCTGGGGTGGGGCGTTTACTCCTCTCTTGGTCGTCGGCGTTATGAAGTATGTCTCCTGGCAGATGACGTTCATCCTGTTTGGCACCGTCGGCGTCCTCTGGGCACTCCTGTACTGGTCATGGTTTCGCGATAACCCGACCGATCATTCTTCGGTCAACCATGTCGAACTGGCGATGCTCGAAGGGGCCGAAGCAAACGCGTCCGGCCATGGAGATGTCCCTTGGGGGAAGTTGCTGACGAGCGGGAGTGTCTGGATGCTCTGGCTCCAGTACTTCTGCATGTCCTATGGCTGGTATTTCTATGTGACCTGGCTCCCCACGTACCTTCAGGAAGAACGAAACGTCCCGGATCTCAACAGTGCTCTGCTCTCCGGAATCCCTCTTTTCTTCGGAGGGATTAGTTGCTTCGTTGCGAGTCGATTCCTGGGTGTGCTCCAGCATCGGATTGGAGACGCCGGAAGGGCTCGGAGGATGGTTGGCTTCTTCGGACTGACCGGCGCCGCGGTGATGCTCGTCGTCTCACCCTTGATTCAGAGTCCCACACTCGCCATGGTCGCGTTGGGGGTCGCGAGTTTCTCAAGCGACGCAGCCATGCCCGGAGCGTGGGGCGCATGTATGGATGTTGGTGGCAAGTACGCAGGTTCACTGGCAGGAAGCATGAACATGATGGGCAACCTTGGTGGCGCGATTGGACCCGTTTTCGTTGCACAGATTCTCGCGATGAGCCACAACAACTGGACGATCACTTTTTGGGTCTCCGCATCGTTATACGCCATCGGTGCCGTCAGTTGGCTGTTCATCGATCCGGTCACCCCCCTGGACGACAATGAATCAACGATGAATCCTGAGTCCAATTGAACTCACCCTGAGAAATGCAGACAAGGTCAACATGAACACTCGGGCGATCAGCAGGTTTCGCAGGAAACTCGCGAAGGGCGAATCGGTCCACGGCCTCTGGGTGACTCTCGAATCGGCCACGATCACCGAGATCGGTGTCGCCCTGGGATTGGACTGGATCGTCATCGATGCGGAGCATGGTCATCTCGACTGGAAAGAGATCAATGATCACATCAGAGCTGCACTGCGAAGCGACACGGTCGTCCTCGTGCGGCTGGCCGAGCGCAGCACATCGCTGACAAAACGGGCACTCGATATCGGAGCGGACGGGGTGGTCATCCCCTGGATCGAGACGGTCGAACAACTGGAACAGGCCGTGCGCGACTGTCGCTATCCCCCGGAGGGGCGACGCGGAATCGGGGGAGAACGTGCCACTGCATGGGGGCAGTGCTTTGCTGAACACACAGCTGAGGCGAATGAACACGTTTTGGTCGTGCCCCTCATCGAAAGCGCAGCTGCGGTGCCCAATGTTCCCAGGATGTGCGAGGTTGACGGAGTCGAGGTCTTCTTCTTCGGCCCTGCGGACTTTTCATCCACCCTCGGTTTCCGAGGCCAATGGGAAGGCCCCGGCGTCGCGGAACAGATCCTGCAACTCAAGGAGACAATCAGAGAGGCCGGTAAAGCCTGCGGCGTGATGACCACCAGCCTGGAGAATCTGATTTCCCGTCGTGATCAGGGTTTCCAGATGCTGGGGCTGGGGTCGGATACGGGTCTGCTGCTGCGATCTTTGCATCAGGCACTTCAAGCGGTCGAATGTGACCGCATGCCCACGACAAGCTTCAGCACTCCTCAAAGCGAAACATCGATGGAGAAACAGCCATGACGTCTGCTTTCCGCCTGGCCCTGACAGCGGACTTCTTCGATGAAGCAGGAAATGCAAAGTTCGCAGATCTGGGGACGAGCCTGCTTGAGGAGCACCCCCACATTCGGCTTTCCAAGCTTCCGGAGTTCCGCCCAACAATCAGTGCGGATCAATTGGCTGACAGCCATGGCGTGATTGTCTTGACTCCTAAAGTGACCGCTGAGTCCGTGACTGGTTGTGATGACCTGCTCGCGATCGGCCGGTTTGGCGTCGGGTACGACTCGGTCGATGTTGAGGGCTGCACTGCACAGGACGTGCTGGTCATGATCACAACCGGTGCGGTCGATCGCCCGGTGGCCGAGGCCACGATTGGATGGATGATTGCCCTCACGCATCACATGTTTGTGAAAGACCGCCTGGTCCGGACGGGGCAGTGGAACGACCGAACGAACTACATGGGCTGCGAACTGCGAGACCGCACGCTGGGGGTGATCGGCCTGGGAGGCATCGGCCGCACGCTTGTCTCCCTGCTGAAGGGCTTCGGCATGCGACCGCCGATCGCCTTTGATCCGTTCGCACCGGCTGAGGTCTTTGACGAGTCGGGAGTTCGCTCCGTTCCCTTCGATGAACTGCTGGCAACATCTGATTTCGTATCGATTCACTGCCCGCTGACGGAGGAAACACGAGGCTTGATCGGTGAGAAAGAACTTCGACAGATGAAGCAAGGTGCCTATCTAATCAATACTGCCCGAGGAGGCATCGTTGATGAGGAGGCACTGTTCGACGCTCTTCAGAGCGGGCAACTGGCCGGTGCTGCTCTCGACTGTTTTGAAATCGAACCTGTGACGGAGCCGCATCCAATGGGCGAACTGGAGAACGTCCTCCTCGCTCCCCATTCGATCGCGTGGACGAACGAACTCTTCCGCGACATCGGCCGCACCGCCTGTCAGAGCATGCTGGATCTATCACTCGGACGGTCCCCACACGGCGTTGTGAATCACGAACTGCTTGAGAAAGCCAGCTTCCGGGAGAAGTGGTCACGCGTCACCGGCATCCCTGTTGAGAGTCTCAAGTAGCGGATCTCTGCCTGCCATTACGAGACAATCAGGTCTTGCAGGATTCGCCCGTGGACGTCCGTCAATCGATGATCGCGGCCACCATGCCGGTAGGTCAGGGCCGTGTGATCAATCCCGAGCTGGTGCAGAATGGTTGCATGGATGTCGTGAATGTCGACCTGATTGTGAACGACCGAGTTTCCGAACTCGTCAGTTTCGCCATAGGCAATGCCGGGCCGGAACCCGCCCCCCGCCATGAAGATCGAGTACCCGTCGACGTGGTGATCGCGGCCACAGGAGTCCGAGATCTTCGGGGTGTGAGGGGTCCGTCCCATCTCTCCGGCCCAGATGACGATGGTCTCATCGAGCAGCCCCCGCTGCTTCAGGTCGGTGATCAGGGCGGCAACTGATTGTTCGGTGACACGTGCGTTCTTCTCGTGGTTGGTCTTGAGTTGCGAGTGCTGATCCCAGGGGGAGTTGTTTCCATCGAAGCTCGGACAGGTGATCTCGACAAACCGCACCCCCGCCTCGACCAGACGCCGGGCCCGAAGTGCCTGAGTCGCATACAGCTGTTGATGTTCATCGGTCGAATCGACGCCGTACATCTTCTGGATGAACTCCGGTTCCTGACTGATGTCCGCAATTTCCGGAATCGTACTTTGCATGCGAAACGCCGTTTCATAATTGGCGATCGCCCCTTCAATCGCATTGGCATCCGCAGACTGTTGTGCAAACTCATGATCCTGTTCAGCCAGGAGGGCGAGTTTACGCTGTTGCAGCTTGAGCGGGTCCGATGGCTTGATGTTATCAACCGGCTGCCCGGATGGCCGCAGCATCGTGGCCTGATAGGCCGCGGGCAGGAACGAGCTTCCGAAATTCTCCAATCCTCCGTTGGGGACCCAGTCGTTATTGAGAACGACGTATCCCGGCAGATTCTCATTCTCACTGCCAAGACCATACGTGACCCACGCCCCCATGCTGGGAGCCTGACCGAGGATGCGTCCCGTGTGCAACAACAGATCCTGCTGTCCATGCAGGGGCAGTTCACCGAGCATCGATCGCACAACGCAGAGTTCGTCTGCCACACTCGCGATGTGCGGGAACAGGTCACTCACCCACAGCCCGCTCTCACCGCGTTGTTTGAACTCCCACGGACTGCCCAGCCACACACGGCTGGCAGCGGACTGCGATCGTTTGGACACCGCAGCATCACCGATTGCTTCCCCTTCGTGCTCCTTGAGCATCGGTTTGGGATCGAACGTATCCACATGACTGGGACCGCCATCCATGAAACAGAGGATGACGTTCTTCGCCCGGGCAGGGAATCTCCTGCTCGCCTGCTGAGGCGCCGCGCTGGCAGTCTCATCTGAGAACATGCTGCTCAAGGCGAGCCAGCCGAAACCTGCAGCCGAGTGCTTGAGAAAGCTGCGACGAGTCGGCTCGCCAATGATATGGCCCGGACACCGGCAAGTCGTGGTTGATGGAGTCATAAGTTCACATCCCGAGTGGTTGCCCGAATCGAGCGTAAGGCCACTACCTGTAATACAGGAATTCCTTTGTGTTGAACATCGCATGTGCCAACTCGGTCCAGACCGACGTATCAGTCATAAGTTCGTCTGACTCAGGCTCGCTGCATGTGGAGAAACTCATCGCCGCTTCCATCCAGCGGGCGGTCTCCTGAGCACTCGGCTCACGTCCCAGTGCCTGGATGAACATCGCACGCACTCGCTCCTCCGGGTTTGGCGATCCATCGTGGACCAGTCTCGTCCCCCATTCGTCCGCCAGCTGAACAACCAGCGGGTCATTGAGCAACGCCAGTGCCTGAGCCGGAACGTTCGTCACATCACGATGCCCGGTCGGCAACTTCAGGTCCGGCAGGTTGAAGCAGACCAGGAACTTCGGTGGGTCCATGATCGACATCTGCGTATAGAGTGACCGCCGCCCCAAGCCATCCAAAGGACCGGAGAACAGGCGTTTCGCTCCATCTTCAACCGTTCGTGGGGGATTGATGGGAGGGCCATACAACTGCGCATCGAGCCTGCCGGAGACGGTGAGCAGATTGTCCCGAATGGCTTCCGCTTCGAGCCTACGTGTGGGGTAGTGGTGTCGCAGCCGATTCTCCGGATCGCGCTCCATGGCTGACTCAGTGGTTACACCGGACTGGCGAAACGTCTGGCTCAACACCAGCCTGCGAACCAGCTTCTTGGTCGACCAGCCTTCGTTCATGAACTGAATAGCGAGCCAGTCCAGCAGTTCCGGATGAGACGGGCGGTCACCCAACTTGCCGAAGTCGCTCGGCGTCGCGACGATGCCGGTGCCGAACACCCAGTACCACACGCGGTTAACATACACCCGGGCTGTCTGCGGGTTCTGTGGACTGCTGAGAGACTCCGCGAGTTCGAGGCGGCCACTTCCATGAGACTTGGCATCAAGATGTGGACCATCGAAGACCTCCAGAAAACCGCGCGGAATGGCCGGCCCATCGTCGTCGACGTTTCCTCGCAGGTTCAACCGATAGTCCAACGGCTCCAGTCCGCGTTCATCCATGCTGACGGCACTGCGAGGAAACGTGATCCGTGCTTCCACCTCTCGATAGCGTTTCACCAGACTAGCCGCCTTCGGTGCGTCAACTGCGTGGTTGATGAGTAGATTCTGAGCCAGCAGCCAGTTCAGCAATTTGACATCGCTGGCCAGCGCCTCGTTCGTGGCCCAACGATCAACTGCGCCATTGAACCAATCGCCAAGCTGATGCCACGCTTCGTCGACCGATTGTGGTGGCTTCCCAGTCAGCAACGAGGCTAATTCATCGAGCGTCTCTGCGGGCGTTCCGGCAGTGTCATGCGTAACGATGCCCGTGAGACTGAACCAACTCCGTTTGTTGAGACCGATGTCTTCATCGGGAAGTCTTGCATCCTTGACCTTCGCCAGTCCGGTACGAGGCGGAAAGTTCGGGTGCAGCGCAGCGGTTGCGACTTCGGTCAGTACACGGGAGACGCCGTTCTTCAGGGGCTCATCAGCGAATGACATCCAGCCGCTTTCCTCCAGAAAGGACAACGGTTCGTTCTGGAAGGCATTCTGCGGAACCACGAGCGTGCCCGACCATTCGCCTCCGTTCAATCGCAGGCTGAGAAACTGCCCTGGCACCTGATCCTGAGGCGGAATCCGAATTGCCCCCGGAAGCTTGGATGACAGGGCATGTGTGTGATACCCGCGCGGTAGCAACCGTTCGATGAGTGTGTCTCCGTCCAGACTGATCAGCGGCACACCGTCGCGGACATAGCCGTCTGTGATGCCGTCCCCCTCAACGATCCATCCGTCAGGCAACCCGGGTTCGCTGAAGTCGGCCAGGATGGTGAACGACTCGTTCGTTCGCAGTCGCTCCTGATGGACCGTCTGCCATTCTGCCATGAGTGCCTGCCAGTTCTGCTCGATATTCTCTTCGGTCGAGTTGAGCACCCGAACGAGTGGGAAGGAAGGGGCGTCAATCGCGGTATCCTTCCATTCACCGAGTTGACCGGTTGCCCACTCCTTGAGTTTCGCTGCCTGAAGACGACCGGTGTCAGATTGCCATTGTGATGCGAGTTCTGCCTGAATCTGAGCACGCAACTTCTTGAGTTCTGCGATTTCCCGATCGTGAATTCCCGGTGCATCGATCACTCGCGCGGTCCATCGCGGCGACATAAACATGCCCGCAAGGGCGTAGTAGTCGGCCTGCGAAATGGCATCCAGTTTGTGGTCGTGACAGCGGGCACAGGCGACGGTCATCGCCAGAAAGGTTTTCGAAAAGGCATCGATCTTGTTGTTGATCATCTCCTGATGGACGCCATTGAATGCCAGGCTGCTCCCATGCCGATGTTCGCCCATGTGATAGAACATCGGACCGATCAGGCTCTCATTGACCTGCACTGCCTGATCGATCCGAGGCTCGGGCAGGAGATCGCCTGCGACCTGTTCCCGGATTAACTGGTCAAAGCCAATGTCGTTGTTGAAGGCCCGAATGAGGTAGTCGCGATATTCCCAGGAACCTTTTGCCGGATTGTCCCATTCATAACCAAACGTGTCGGTATAACGAACAACATCCATCCAGTGACGAGAGAACCGTTCGCCGAAATGTGGCGAGTCAAGCAACTCATCGACGAGCGTCGTCAAAGCTGCCTCGGGATGTGTTTCATACCCCGCCGGGAACTGCCGCACACGCTCGGGATCGGGAGGCAAGCCGGTCAGTACGAAGGACAGACGTCGTAGCAGAGTCGACGCGTCCGCCGGTGCTGCGGGAGTCAACTCCGCCTCGTCGAGAGCCGCTCTCACAAATCGGTCGACCGGTTCGATGGACCAGGACTCATCCTGGACTTCGGGCGGCGACACTGCATTGGGGGCCTGCAGACTCCACCAGTCGCGACGTTCAGCAAGTTGCTCCTTCCACAAAGACTCCGCTGCATCGATCGCTGACGGCGGGGCATCTCGCGGGTCGACGGCTCCCCTTTGGATCCAGTGTTCAAAATCAGCGATGACAGAGTCCGGCAATTTTCCGATCGGTGGCATTTCGATGGAGTCGTACCGAATTGCCTGAAGCAACAAACTCTCATTGATTTGACCCGGAACAATCGCGGGACCCGACTCCCCACCCTGCCTGAGGCCCTCGCGCGAGTCGACCAGCAGCCCCCCTTTGGGATCGGCTGATGATGAGGAGTGACACTCGTAGCAATGCTTGACCAGGACGGGACGAACCCGCGTCTCAAAGAATTCGACATCCTCCTCCGCACGAGTGGGTGCCGCGAAGAGACACCACACTAAGCCACTCACGAGAGAGAGTCCGAGTCGATTCATGCTCCTCAGTCTACCAAACAACTTGAGCAATACGGAACGGTCAATCGCACGGACAGTGTCCGTTTCAGCACCGTACAGAGCATTCTGCAAGGCGAATCTCGAATTGGGGAGGAGCAGCCTCAGCGATCAGCCGGGACGGAAGCCCTCCTGATCGACCGAAATCTCCAACGAGGGCGGATCAGCAGGCACCGACCCAGTGTCGTCAGGCACATCCAGCTCCTCCTGCAACCGATTGATCTCCGCCTTCAAATCACTGACGACACTTGCGTAAAGAGGTTTGCCATACACATTGCGAAGTTCATGCGGGTCCTTCTCCAGATCGTAGAGTTCCCACTCGTCGATGTTATAGAAATGGATGAGTTTGAACCGGTCCGTACGGACGCCGTAGTGTCGACGGACCATGTGGGCCGTGCGCCGGTCGCCAAGGAATTCGTAGTACTGGTAGTAGTGGCTCTTTCGCCAATCCTCGGGCTGCTCACCATTCAACAATGGGACGAGGCTGCTTCCCTGCATGTCATCCGGAATGTCGACTCCGGCGATGTCGAGAAACGTCTCTGCAAAGTCGATGTTTGACACCAGATGATGGTCGACCGAGTTCGGCTTGATGACTTTTGGCCAGCGAACCATCAACGGCATGCGGTAACTCTCTTCGTACATGAACCGTTTGTCGAACCAGCCGTGATCGCCGAGATAAAACCCCTGGTCGGATGAGTAGATGACGACGGTGTTGTCAGCCAGCCCGGTCTCGTCGAGGTAGTCAAGCACCCTCCCGACGTTGTCATCCACGGAGGCGATGCAGCGCAGGTAGTCCTTGATGTACCGCTGATACTTCCAGCGGACGAGATCGCGTCCGCTCAGATTGCTGGCAACCACTTCCTCATTCTTAGGATCGTACGCTGCCTTCCAGGTGGAGACCTGCTCTTCATTCAGATACGGCGGAGGGTCAAACTTCAGGTCACGGGCGGTGAGTGTCTTGTCGATCGTCATGTCCTGTTCGTGAGCGGCCCGGCCTCTAGTCGAGTAGTCGTCAAACAACGTCGCCGGTTCAGGGATCTCAACGTCATCGTACATCGTCAGATAGTCAGGCCCCGGCTGCCATTCGCGATGTGGCGCCTTGTGCTGGTACATCAGCATGAACGGCTTGGAGGCATCGCGGCCATTCTTCAGCCACTCCAACGCCAGGTCGGTGATAATGTCTGTGACGTATCCGGTGTGCTGCACTTCACAGTCCCGTTGGCCGTCGCCGTTCTCATCGAGCAGCATCAACGGGTTGTAATACGGCCCCTGACCTCGCAGGACCTCGGAGTAATCGTATCCTTGCGGAGCCATGTGAGTGCCGAGGTGCCACTTGCCGATGACGGCTGTCGTGTAGCCCGCCTGTCTGAGCAGCTTGGGGAATGTCTGCTGATTGCCATCGAACTTATTTCCATTGTGGAAAAAGCCGTTGAGATGACTGTATTTACCGGTCTGGATGACGGCACGACTCGGCCCACAAAGCGAGTTCGTACAGAAGCAGTTCTTGAACAGCATCCCCTCATTCGCAATCCGGTCGAGGTTGGGGGTCTCGTTGATGACCGACCCATAACAACCGATCGCGTGCGAAGCGTGATCATCCGTGAAGATGAACACGATGTTGGGCCGATCGGCGGCAGAGAGTGAGAGACTGAACTGTAGAGTGATCAGTGAGCTGACCATCACCACGGAGGCACGGAGACACAGAGAACGGAACGACCAGCGACGGGGATGCTGATCCGTTACGCATCTCCTCCCAAGGGGACTCAAACGTGACGGTTCAGACAGGCTTGTCGTCCCCCGACGAGAAACCTCCAAGCCTCCGTGCCTCCAAGGTAACTTCCCCGATGCTTCAAAACGTCCCAATGCCGAACCACAATTCATGAGCCGATTCCTCTACTGGAGTGCTGGCGGATTGTGATACAATAGTTCAGGCCATTCAGCAGATTCAAATCGGAGCGATGGGATGCCGACGCTTGTCTACGACCCGTTGGTCGAGAAACACCTGATCGACGAACGACGCCGCAACGGCCTCGACCGGTGGGACGAGGTGTGGGAAGGAGCCTATGTGATCATGCCGTCACCCAATGACGAACATCAGGATATCCTCGACAACCTAGTTATCGTACTGAAACCGCTGATTCAAACCACAGGACTTGGAGTGGTTCGCTCGACGATCAACGTGAGCGATCGATTCTCTGATTGGAAATTGAACTTCCGAATCCCTGATCTTGCTATTTTCCTAAAGGGGTCATCTGCCGAGAACTGTGGAACCCATTGGTACGGCGGTCCAGACTTTACGATCGAGATTGTCAGTCCGGGCGATCGTTCGCGGGAGAAGCTTGCTTTCTACGAGTCGATCGGTACCAAGGAACTCCTGCTCATTGACCGTGATCCGTGGCAGCTGGAACTCTTCCGGTTGTCCGACGGCGGACTGCAGTCGGTCGGCACTTCATCGGTCAAAACTGTTCGTGAGGTCGAAAGCCAAACTCTTCCTCTCACATGGTCACTGCTTGCCGGCGACTCTCGGCCACAGATCATCGTTCGTCATGTCTCCACGAACGAACAATGGCAGGTGTAATCTCGAATGGCTGGATGAGATTGCTCTCAACTCTCAGGGTTTGCCTTCGTCTCGGTTGGACCACCAGGGGAGACTGATGCCACCGTCCATGAGGAGCGTGCTGCCGGTCATGTAGTCGCAGGCGTCGCTCATAACGAACGCAATCAGACCGCCGATCTCTTCCGGTTGTCCCAGTCTTCCCCAGGGAATCCCAGCGGCTCCCTCACTTAGCTCGTCCTCAGAGAAGAACTTGCGTTCGCCCGGGGTGTCAATCCAGCCGGGGGAGACGATGTTCACCCGAATGCGATGTTTGGCCAGTTCAACCGCAGCTGTGCGGGCCATGTGTTCGATTGACGCTTTCGCCATGTTGTAGGCCATCGCCGTCGGGATCGCGAGTGAGCCGTGAGGTGAACCGACAACGACGATTGACCCGCCGCCTCCCTGCCTGATCATGTGCTGAGCAGCGGTGCGGACACCAAACATGGCGCCCCACATCGTGACGTCGATGGTCCGTCTGAACCCATCCATATCGGCGTCAACCATGTTCTCGCGGTCACTGTAGGCCGCGTTGGAGACGAAACCATCGATTCGCCCGGCCTGTTTGACGTAATCCGCAAACATCTCTTCGACGGCTGCATGATCCGCGACATCACACTGAAGCAGCACCGGCGTTGCACCTGCTTTGCGAACCAGTTCTGCAACCTCTTCAGCTTCGTCCGGATGAGACCGGTAGTTGATGCCGACGTTTGCCCCCGCATTTGCCAGTTGAAGCGCACAGCCCCGACCAATGCCTCGCGAGGCACCGGTCACCAGAATGTTTTTGCCGTTCAGTGTCATCAGACTCGTTCCATGTCATCTCAAATCAGTATCTTCGCCCAGAGCTGGCGAACGGCACGATGATATGGAACTCGTCAACAGCGGGCGAGTCAGTCGGTCGGACTGTCTTCCAAAGCACGTCTGTATAGGAGGCCTGCGTCTGCCATGGCCTCGATGTAGGCCTTGGCAAGCGGTGCAGCATCACGACCACCCGAGCCACCGTGCTCCAGCACAACGGCGAAAGCATATCGAGGAGCATCTGCTGGAACGAAACCGACGAACCACGCATGATCGCCTTTTCCGCCGCCGACCTCAGCTGTACCGGTCTTCCCTGCGATGGGGATGCCTTCAATGGCCGCCTTCCGACCGGTCCCTTTTTTTGAGGTGACGACCAGTTCCATTCCTTCACGGACTCGGTCGAGCGTCTCTGTTGAGACTCCGTGAATTCTCTCAGGAAGCCGATCAGAGATTTCATCCACGTGATGGCTGACGAGCTGAATCTGCTGCGTCGATGATCCGGGCGGTGTGATGCGAGTCGCCTGATCGGTACTCACGATAGAGGGCGTGACGAGATAACCGCCATTCGCGATGGCTGCCACCATCCGTGCAACTTGAAGGGGTGTCACCGTCAACGACGCTTGTCCGATCCCGAACTGGAGAGTCGATCCGCTGTACCACTGTTCGCCGACGATCTTTCCATCACGACCGGCTCTGGGGAGATGTCCTCCTTTTTCTCCGGGAACCTCGATGCCTGTGGGGACACCGAGGCCGAAACGAGTGGCCCAGTCGGAGATCACTGCCGGCCCCAAGCTGCGAGCCGCTTGAAAGAAGTAGACATTGCAGGACTGGCAGATCGCATCCGACAGCGTCACGTCACCATGTCCCACTCCATAGTGCCGATAGATATAGCACCGATTGCGATCAGGGCGATCCAGATATCCCTGACAGAACACGGGTTCATCCGGGTCGATCTGCCCCGACTCCAGAAGTGCGACCGCTGTCAGAAGTTTGAAGACGGAGCCGGGTGGAACTGTCATCTGAGTGACCCGAGGGAAGAACGGACGGCGAGGATCCGAGATGGCAGCCTGCCATTCATCCGGGTCGGGGCGAGTGAGCAGATGCAGGTCATGGCGGGGGGCTGCTGCCGCTGTCAGGATATCGCCGGTCCGGACATCGAGAACGACGAGACACCCACCTTCGGGTCGTGCTGTAGTGTTGACATCCTCTGAGGCTGGAGGGGCGATGATGTTGTCGAGCAGTTGTTCAGCCGTTCTTTGCAATCCGAGGTCGAGCGTGAGCGTGACGTCCTCGCCGGGTACGGGGTCAACTGTCGTCGACTGTGAGACGATCTCGCCGCCCCGATCACGGACAATGCGACGTGTTCCCCGCTTTCCGCGCAGGACGACATCATACGAACGTTCGATCCCATCGCGTCCGATGCGATCACCGACCTGCAGGATCGTCGAACCCTGAGAACCTGTTTGATTGGTGTCCGAGCTGACCTCGTCGGGACGCACCTCTGTTCGCACGCCGACGACGTGCCCTGCGATCTGGGACTGCGGGTAGACGCGTTCGCTGGTCGGACTGATGACGACCCCAGGAAAACGTGACGAGGCTGTCTCAATCGTCGTGACGGCAGCCAGGTCGATATCGATGGCGACCACATGATGGTCCAGTTCTTCACTTACGATGACTGGATCGAGCCGTCCTCGTCGTGGGGGCGTCGTGAGCTGTCCCACTGCCATCTCCCAGAGTTGTGACCACCAGCGGGCATCCAGCGGTGTTGTCTCAGAAGAATCAAACTCAAGAGTTGGCGGCGGTGGAGGAGCGGAGTCAGCCATCCGCTCGTCCCGACGTCGAGTGACGCTCTCGACGATCTGTTCGACTCGCTGCTGAATGTCTTTCCGAACGCTGATGAGTTGAGACTGCTGCATGTTCAAAGTTGAAGCCAGCGATGCCCACATGAGATCGCGTTGACGAAGCACTCGCGTTTTGGCAGCCTGAACCTGTTGCTGATCGCGACGTGCACGACGGCTGAGTTTCGACAGAGCCTGTTGTGTCAACCAGCGTTCGTCAGGTGGGTCTTCGAGCCAGCGGTAGTGCACGAGCAGGTCGTAGCGTAGGCGGTCATGAGCCAGCACCTGTCCATCGACCGACAGGATTCGTCCGTCTCGACACGGGATCGGGGCTTCAGTGAATGAGGTCACTTCCCAATCGTCGACAAACTCCTTGCTCAGTTGTCCCTGGAGTCGCACCAGTCGTGCGGCGACGGCCCCCACCGGTGCCATGATCAACACCATCACGATCGCGATCCGCAAAGAAGGTGCCGATCCGTTTTCTCCATTCAGAAGAAGATCATCGGGCGCGGAATTGTGCTGAAACCTGATGTGAGGAGAGTTTCGCATGGTTGTTCAGAGATCGAGCGAAATCCTCACTCAATGATTGAGGTTGCAGCGGTCACCTATCGTGCCCATTTGGGACGTCCCGATGTGACGGATCGTGACGGAATCATGATGCGGACCCCGCGAGCAATGGCTGCCCAGCCCAGGGCTGCAATCAGAAAGACTGCTGTCGCTCCCCCCGCACGGCTGGCAGAGGAGAAGCCGATCAGCTGAATACCCGGCGATTGACCAGTCAAAATCTGTTGCAAGGTCAGACTCGCGAAACCCGCACCCGTGACGAACAGAAACACGAACGCAGCTGACGTGAAGACTGACTCCGAAGACTGTCGTGCCCCGGCCATCTGAGCGATGAATGCGAGATTAGCGAGAAGCACCACGTTCAAGCCGACGGGGCTGCCACCGACGACGTCAGCCAACAATCCAGCAACTGCTGCCCAGACGATGGGCGTCGCTCCCCTGAACCACAAGACTCCCAAGCCAACCGTGAGGAACAGGAACTGTGGGATGGTGGAACCCGGCAGGGCCCAAGTCCCCGCTGACGTCTCCATCACGAATGCGACGTACGTCAGACTGATCAGAAACAGGAATTTCATGATGATGGTTCCTGTTGAGGCGGAAGGGGACTCTCGATCAAGCTGGACGTTCGAGCCGTGTTGAGGACCGCCCGCAGCACCTGAACACGTCTCGTCCCGTCGATGCTCTCCGCCGGTTCGATCACGATGGTCCAGTCCTGTGCCTGATCGTTCAGTGATGCCTGAATCACGGTTCCGTAGTACATCGGGACCGGGAGATTCGAATGCCCCACCGGCGTGTAGACGACGTCGCCGACTGCGACTGGCTCCGTGCCCGGGACGTATTTCAGCAGGCATTTTCCTTCTCCGTCACCCGTGATGACTCCTTCGGCTCCCAAAACGGCTCCGTGTTCCGTCGAACGTACAAGTTGCCCCCGACCGGAGAATTCCAGGTCCGTAAGCGGAATGATCGTGCTCGTCCAGCGTCCGACCTGTCCAACCTTGCCCACGACGCATCGTCCCGCGAACACGGGCTGATCTAACTGCAGACCGCTGTCGGCCCCCTGATCGATCAGAGGCGGTGGAACCGCGTCCTGATCCGGATGACTGTTGACCACGAAGTCTGCAGGAATGACGTCGTCGTGTGTCCCGACATCGATGATGCGACGAAACGATGCCCGTTGTGTCAGCTGACTGAGCTCTTCCGCACCAACGACGGAAGCTTCGATCAACTCAGGCACGAACAACGGCGTGCCCGGATCAGCCAGGAATGGCGATGTCCGCTCCTCTCGTGCCTGTTCAAGCGCACCAGCGAGTTGTGTATTGACCGACTCCAACTTGCGATACTTCTGCTGCCACAGGTCACGCTCTGCGACCAGTTCGGGGGACGGAACACCCACAGTCAGGTCCAACTCCAGCTGAGAGGGGAACGTCATCACGCGCTCATGAGCCGCATCGACGAGACGCAAGCCGGGAAGTGCCGCATCCCGCATGAGGACCCGCAGGAGATCTGTCTGCTCAGCCGGTGCAAGCAACAGCCCAAAGCCCGCGAGCGATGCGACCATCACCGCGAGCCAGCTTGTTCCTGTCACCTGCTGTGACTTCATGGTCGCGAGCCCTTAGTGTCACAGTTCGATGTCGCTGTCGAGACTGCTTCGCCAATGATTCAGATGCTCCAGACAGATTGCCGTCCCGCGGGCAACCGTCGTCAGTGGGTCATCTGCGATACGGACGGGGATTCCCAGTTGTTCGTTCATTAACTTGTCGAGACCGGACAGCAACGCACCACCGCCAGTGAGCACGAGTCCGTTGTCGGACAGGTCTGCGACGAGTTCCGGGTCACAGCGTTCGATCACTCCCTTCACACAGGCAAGGATCGCTTTGACCGGTTCCTGAAGCGCATCACGAATCTCCTCGCTGGTCACGATCGCTTTGCGAGGGACTCCACTGATTGTGTCCAACCCACGCACTTCGGTCGTCAGTTCGCGTTCGAGAGGATAGGCACTGCCGATTTCCATCTTCACCTGCTCAGCGGTCTGATCGCCGATGCGCAGCGAGAAGTGTTGTTTCATGTACTCGATGATCGCCTCGTCCAGTTCATCGCCTGCAACCCGGCACGATTGAGCCGCGACAATCTCTCCCAAACTCAGCACGGCGACTTCAGACGTTCCCCCGCCAATGTCGCAGACCATGCTCGCCATTGGCTCAGAAATCGGCAGCCCGGCACCGATGCTGGCCGCTTTGGATTCCTCGATGAGATAGACCCGCCCGGCACCCGCTCGTTCAGCACTGTTGAAGACGGCACGTTTCTCAACGGGGGTAATCCCGCCTGGAACTGCGATGACGACCCTCGGACGCATCCCGCGACTCTGCTTGGCCGCTTTGCGGATGAAGTATTGCAGCATCGCTTCGCATAACTCGAAATCGGTGATCACGCCATCCTTGAGAGGGCGGACGGCCGTAATGGAGTCGGGGGTCCGCCCCAGCATCTGCTTCGCCAGTTTGCCGACAGCACTCCCTCGCCCCAGGACTTGCCGCGTTCCCTTCTGCAATGCAACGACCGATGGCTCATCGATCACGATCCCCTCGCCCTGAATGGCGACGAGCGTGTTCGCAGTCCCAAGATCGATACCCAGATCCGGGCACATCCATTGCCGTAATCGCTGGAGCATCCGTGCAAACCAGTCGGGTGGTAGGGAGGCAGTCCGGCTGCCAAACAAGGAGAGTGAGTGAATTCACCCCGGTAAAAGGACGGGATTTGTACGTCATATCTTGCCTATCCTGCAAGATGCGTTCCACAAGAGACGAGAGGTTTAAGTGGTAACTTTGAAGGTGTCGATAAGATAGACAGGTGGAGCAGGGGGCGAAGGGGTCCGGCCTTGGCCATGGTTCTTGGTCTACTCCTGTGACTTTGATACTGATTCCAGATCGGAGAGGCCAAGAGGACCACCCCGGACTGAGAAGTGACTGATTCACGGTCGGCGATGCGTTGAATTCGAGTAATCGACGTTGCTGTCATGCGGAACGAGAGCTAATCTGCCGCCGCGTCACCCAGGGATGAGAGACGGTACCAATGCAAAAGACATGCACGAAAATGCTGGTCGCGACCATCACATGTGTCGTGCTTTCCCCGTTTACTCAAGCTGTTGAACCATTGGCCTCGTCGCCTCTTCAGCCTTCGCACGACCCCACTCAGCCAATGGTCACGATGACGTTCATCTCGCCCGGGCAGGATGGGTCGAGGCGAGTGACACCTGAAGTTGCGATCTATGCGGATGGCCGCGTTGCCGTCACGAGTGATGCACGAAGTTCTCGAACAACGACAAGTCAAATCCCGCTTGAGCAATGGAGGAGTGTGCAGCATCAACTCTTCGTCAAAAATCGGCTGCTCGATTTTGAGACCTCGACGATGGACGACCAGATCTACGAACTTCGACAGCAACGTCGACGTCCTGCCCCTGATCGCAATGCAGATGTCACCGTGATCACTGTTCATGGCACGAATGTTGACCATGAGATTCGCTGCCATGCTCTTGGCCTCACGGCCACTCAACTGCCGGACCTTCCGTGCGTGCAACATGTCTATGCATGCCAAGAGTGCCTGCAGAACATCGTGAAAGTGGTTCGGGCGGGAGGCTACGAACAGGTTGAACAAACGCTGTCGACCGTGAATGAGAAGCTGGAGCGACAACTGCCTGGAACGAATCCGCTCTCGTCTCAGGATCTCAATCTGGTTGACGCCCGTCCCGATGGAACGAAATATCTGCAATTCTCTCGATTGCCCGGGTCAACCGGAACCAACGGCACGCTCTCCGGCTTGCGTCCGCAGGATCGATTTCTCATGGTATCCGTTTACGAACGGCCCGGAAGGCCACTTGAGATTTCGATTATTGGCGACACGGCTGCTCAATGACCTCCTCTACTGACTCCACTTCACTGCCGAGCCCGACACGACGGAACCGGTTATGGTGGTCAATGCAGGTTCTGGTTCAGGTATTCGTCTCCAGTTGGATGGGGTATCGGACCCGAGGGCTCGAACACCTGCCTGCTCAGGGGGGGGCATTACTGCTGGTCAATCATCGGAGCTTCCTCGATCCACTCCTCGCCGGTTTGCCGATCCATCGACCAGTCAGTTACGTGGCCCGACACAATCTTTTTTTCGTCCCCTTCCTGGGACCACTTCTGAATCGCACCTATGTCATTCCGATCAACCGCGACGCTGTGGGCACTTCCACGCTTCGTGAGATCGTCCGACGTCTTGACCATGGATTTCTCGTCGGACTCTTTCCCGAGGGAACTCGACATTCCGGACCGGAACCACTCGGCACTCTTAAGCCTGGTTTCGTGTCGATTCTGCGTCGAGCAAACACCCCGGTGATTCCCATCGGGATTGCAGGTGCTGAGAGAGTCTTACCAAGGGGAACAATCTTCATTCACCCAAAACCCATTCGCGTTGTCTTCGGAAAGCCGATCCCGCGGGAGCAACTGGAACCTCTATGCGCGCGCGGCCGCGAAGAAGACTTGCTCGAATTCGTCAGCCAACGGATGGCAGCGTGCGTCACCGAAGCACAAACGTGGTTGTCGGATCGGGGATGATGTTCGTTTCCGTTCTCGAACGCCTTATGAGGAAGGTCAAACGTCGGGTAACTGCCAGGGGTCACGACGTTCACGGTCGATGAATTGGCTGTCTGCTTCGTCAGCAAACTTCCACGCGTGGGGATCCCACTTGAGAGTTTTGTGGTGCCAGTAGGCCAAGTTTCCCAGGTGAATGATCGTCACGGTGCGAGCCCCCTTCTCGACTTCCGCAACCGGGGCCTCACGACTCTTGATGCAGTCCAGCCAGTTTCGGTGATGGCCGGGTGAATGAGGCAAATGCACTTCGTCGTCCGCTAGCGGCGTCTTGACGATCTCCTCGGGATCACTTTCCAGCTTCCCTCGGTCGATGGAGAGAGTTCCGTTCTCGCCATGAAACGTACAGCCGCTCAGACCGCCGTGGACCATCTCGACGCCGTTTTCGTAAATGTAACGGACACCACTCGTGGCTTGCGGGTCATCTGGCGGGATGATCTCAACCGGGCCCGATTCATCCATTCCCAACGCCCATTGGGCAATATCGTAGTGATGCGCGCCCATATCGGTGTGACCGCCGCCGGAGTACTCGATGTAACTTCTCCAATTGGGAAAGTGATTGTGGACTCCGCGAGGACTGAGGACCGAGTTGTACGGTCGAAGCGGCGCCTGACCGAGCCACATATCCCAATCAAGATTCGGTTCCATTTCCTCTTCGGGAAGATCACACGGCGCACTCGGTCCTCCGACGCCAACGGTGACACGGTGAATCTTGCCGAGCCGACCGCTGCGAATGATCTCGACCGCTTCTCGAAACTGCCCAAAGACATTGGACCGCTGCTGGCTCCCTGTCTGCACAATGCGATCGTACTTGCGGGCCGCTTCGATGCACCGGCGTGCTTCTTCAATCGTTAGCGTCAACGGCTTTTCACAATAGACGTCCTTTCCTGCTTTACACGCTTCGATGATCGGGATGGCGTGCCAATGATCGGGAGTCGCAATGCAAACCGCGTCGATGTCCGGCCGCGCGAGGATTTCTCGATAATCGACGTAGGTGTCGCAGCCTTTGAAGTCCAACTTCTGGCTGGAGTAGGCTGCTTCGACACGATTCTTCGCATGTTCCCTGCGAGCCGCATCCACCTCGCCGATCGCAACCAGCTGCACATCCGGCTGACGCAGGAGTTCGGGAATGTGATAGTCATTGGCCATCTTGCCGCAGCCAATCATGGCCACGGTGATTCGATCGCCGGCCGGAGCCTTCTTCGTGCGGCCGAGGGCCGATGCAGAGACGATGACAGGTGCGATCGCAGCGGAAGACTTGAGGAACGTACGTCGGGAAATCGTCATGAGGGGGATTTTCAGAAGAGAGGGTATGGTTGCTGTCAAACCTCTGAAAAGATTATCTGACAGAGAAGTCAGACGCAAAACTTGTGATGCCGCACAGGAAACATTTCACAGGAGACAACATCACTCAGGCTTTGACTCCGTCGCCTGCTCACGCGAGCGACGAGCCTTGACGTGTTCCAGAATCCGCTGGAAGAACGCGTCCTTGATGTGCTCAGGGGCAGCGTGACCCATGAGTGGTTCATTGATCATCTCTTTCTCGCCCTCCAAGACATTGAAGGCTGCGTAACAACTGGACGGCGGACAGACCGTGTCGATGAAGCCGACGCTCATGATCGCATCCGCCTTGCAACGGCTGGCGAAATTAACCGCATCGACGTACCTCGCGGCTTCGAGAATCTGCGAATCCGGCAGACCGTCTTCCCCTTCCGGCACCAGCTTGGGCCATCCATTGATTCGTCCCGCAGCGAGACCGGAGTGATCGCAGATTGCGGGAACGCCGGTCGCGATGAACGTCACCCTTTCGTCAAGACCACCAGCGACCAATGCCTGACCGCCTCCCTGACTGTGGCCTATGACAGCAAGAATCTGACCGTCCCATTCGGGTTGAGCTGTCAGAAATTCGATGGCTCTGGCCAGTCGCAGAAACATACCGCGAAAGTAGACCGTATCGCGACTTTCTCTCCCGGCAGTCCGGTAGTCCTTCAGTTCGCCATTCGCGAGATCACTGTAGAACTTGTCAGGCCTGCCATTGGGAATCCCATGCGCGTTGATGTCCATCGACAGCATACCCGCCCTGGCCCCCTGAATAGCGTTCGCAAGACTCGAACTCCGCACTCCGGCTCCATGCACCCATAAAATGGCAGGCAACGTTTCGGGAGTCGCCTGAGCCGGTCTTGCGAGATAGCCGGACACCGGTGCACCACCCAAGCAGGGCACCTGAACGTCAAAACAGACGACCGCTGCTTCATCCTGTTCCACAGGGGTGAGCACCGGGACCATCTCGACTTCGGCAAGGAGCTGCTTCTGCTCGCTCCAGTATTCGTCAAAATCATCTGGCACTGGCAGACTCGGTTCGAGTTGCAGCGGTGAGAAACCAGCACCTGCATAGTTCTTAAGCGTCTGCCCCTCTGCTGTTTCGTATGACACCTCGCAGCGCAGAAATCCCGGCTGATCAAGAGTCACTTCCACGCGAGCAGGCTGTTCGGCCAGTGGGACTGTGCCTTCAGGAAATCCCGAGTCTTTCCCCAACTTGAGAAAATCACCCACCACATATTTCACTTCGCCGTCAACCACAGGTTGTCCATCGCGAGACAAAGTGACCAGGAACGTGGCCGTTTCACCAACTTCGTACAACGCATCATCACGATCAGTCACCACACGCAACGCGTACTTCGGCATATCTGCTTCCGCGAACGACGGGGCCAAAGCCGTGATGAGGAGGAACAATCTAAAGACCCTGATCCAAAGGGGTGTTGTGATGATCATGTCTCACGAAATCTGAAAGTGGTCAAAAAACAAGGATCTGCTGATGAGCCAAACGAAGCGACATTCAACCAAATCTGCCAAAGAGAAAATGATATCAGATGTCACTTCGAGATGCCTGAGTCTCTCGATCGGTTTCTGAGAACGCGTTTGAACAGGCTCAATTGAGTCGTCTAACCATGATGTGGATCATGGCGATGTCGATGAAGGCTTCGAGGATTTCGTAGTCTTTGGAGAAGCGGCGGTCTTTTCCTAGCCATGCGAATGTGCGTTCCACCACCCAGCGTTTGGGAAACAAGACAAACCCTTTTGATGTTCGTTGGATGATCTCCAGTGACCAGTGACATGACTGCTGTCCCCGTCACTCCAAGCGACAGGCGTATCCCGCGTCGGCGCGAATGATCCGGAGACGGGAGAAGTCGAATGTGGCATAGGTCAACACCCGCTTCGCCCCGTTGCGATCCTGTACGCTCGCCGCATGAACCACACAGCCCAGAACCAGACCCAACCTATCAACGAGCAAGTGCCGCTTGCGGCCGTTGACCTTTTTTTCCCGCGTCGAACCCGCGCTCTCCTGCCTGGTCCGACGTCTTGACGCTCTGACTGTCGAGCACGCCAATGCGAGGTTCGGACTTCCGTCTGGCCCGGCGACGTACCTGCTCTCGGAGCCGAGCGTTCATGGTCTCCCAGGTGCCGTCGTCCCGCCAGCAGGAGTAGAACTCGTAAACGGTTCGCCACTTGGGAAAATCGTGCGGCAGCATTCGCCAGCCACAGCCTGCCCGTGTGATGTAGAAGATGGCGTTCATCACCTCCCGCATGTCGGTCGTGCGTGGACGACCGCCCGGCTTGGCCGGAGGTATCAATGGTGCGATCCGCTTCCACTGCGCATCGCTGATATCGGTGGGGTATCGCTTCCTTGCCATGCCAGAGATGTAACGTGAACATCAAATCACCTCAACACCACTTTTCAAACGCGTTCTCAGTCTTCAATCAGGAGAGCAGTCATGTCGGATACCGTGACCCAGGTTCCTCGACGAGCGTTCTTGAAGTCGGCCCTTTCCGTAACGGGAACGGCAATGCTCGCACCGACAATCATTCCAAGTTCGGCTCTCGGCCTCGACGGGGCAGTGGCCCCCAGCGATCGGATTGTGGTTGGAGGAATCGGCATCGGTAATCGGGGGACCTATGACCTCAGCTGCTTCCTTCAGCAGCCTGACGTTCAGTTTGTGGCCGTCTGCGATGTGAAGGAGCGACGTCGCCTCGCCGTGAAGAAGATCGCCGACGATCATCACGGAAATGAGAACTGCGACATGTACCGTGACTTCCGTGACCTGCTGGACCGCAGCGACATCGATGCTCTTTTGATCGCGACTGGTCCCAACTGGCATGCCACCATGGCGATGAACGCCGCCAAGGCCGGAAAGGACATGTACTGCGAGAAACCCGTTACGAAGAACATCTCACAGAGCCTCATCCTCGCAGAGACGATGCGCCGCACCGGACGAGTGTTTCAGGCTGGCACACAACGACGAAACCTTCCGCACTTTGCGTTCGCCTGCGAGTTGGCCCGCACCGGCAGGCTGGGCAAACTCAAGAAAGTCTATGCGCATCCTGCAGGGATGCAGGCCATGATGAGTGGCTGGCTCCCTCCTGAACCCGAACCAGATCGGGAAGTCGTTGACTGGAACATGTATCTCGGACCCGCTGCCTGGCGACCATTCAATGAGAAGCTGCTCGACGGCTTCAACTTTGAGAAGGGGGGAGGACTGGTGGGCGGAGGCGTACTCGAGTGGGGTTCGCACTGTGTGGACCTCTGTCAATGGGCCGTCGGTGACTGTCCGCCGCCGGTCGAATACGATCCTCCAAAAGACGGAGAACTGGTCGCACGCTACGAGAACGGCACCGAGTTGATCTTCCGTGAGAAGGGATGGATCCCACTCGGCTCGTGTCCTGTTCGCTTCGAGGGTGAAACGGGATGGGTCGAGGCCGGAGACAGCGGCAAGATCGTCCTCAGTTCACCGGAATTGCTAGCCGGACGGCAGGTCGAGGAAATCGGCGGATACCCCGCAACGTTCCATGTTCGTGACTTCCTCGACTGTGTGAAAACGCGGAGTAAGCCCAAAGGGAATGCCGACGCCGCCTGTAACGCACATATCGCCTGTCATGCGGCCAACATCGCACTGGCTCTTGATCGTCAGGTGAAGTTCGACAACACGACGCACACATTCATTGATGACGAGCAAGCGAACCGCTTGCGATCCGAGGCTCTCCGAGAACCGTGGAGGCTGTGACACTGCTTGCCCTTCCCCAGGTTGCAATCACTCTTCCCACAATTGCTCAGGTCCAGTCACATGCAAAATTCACAACGAATTACACAGTTTGTCATCCTCCTCGTCACGTTGAATCTCCTCTGGACCGCGACCGCTGTCGCCGAGGACGCAGTCGCCCCACAAGAGGCTGAGCTGCTGGCCGTCCTTCGCTCGGATGCACCAGCGGCGGACAAGGCCATCACTTGTAAGAAACTGGCCATCTATGGCTCCGCGGAAGCAGTGCCCGATCTGGCCAAGCTGCTAGCCGACCCGGAGTTGAACTCCTGGGCGAGAATCGCGTTGGAAGCGATCCCGGGTGAGGAAGCCGACGAAGCACTGCGGAACGCAACAGAATCTCTGGACGGGCTTCTTCTTGTCGGCACCATCAACTCGATCGGGGTCCGTCAGGATGCGCAGGCCGTCGAAATCCTGTCAGCTCATCTCCAGGACGCTGACTCTGATGTCGCCTCAGCAGCCGCGGTGGCTTTGGGCCATGTCGGAAACGCATCCGCCTCCGAATCCCTTCGACAGGCGTTGGCAACTGCATCCCTCAGCGTCCGCTCGTCGATCGCTGAGGGATGCGTTTTGTGCGCTGAGAGTTTCCTGGCCGATGGTGACTCCGATACAGCCAGACAGATCTATGACGAGGTCCGTGCAGCTGATGTCCCCTTGCAACGCGTCATCGAAGCAACGCGCGGCGCGATCCTTGCTCGAAAGGAGGATGAGGCAATCCCGTTACTCATGGAACAGTTCCGGTCTCCGGTCAAGCAACTGTTCCAACTTGCCCTGGGGACGGCTCGCGAATTCCCGGGCGGTGACGTCGATCAGGCCTTGGCCAATGAGATGCGTCGCACATCACCGGAACGGGCAGCCCTCATCATTCAGGCGATGGCTGATCGTCCCGAGACTGTGGTCCTGACAGCCGTGCTTGATGCTGCGAGGCAAGGTCCGAAGGAAGTCCGTCTCTCCGCCATCGAGGCTCTCAAACGCATCGGCGATGTGTCATGCCTGCCTTCTCTGTTAGAAATCGCCCTGGAAACGGATGAGGATGTGGCTGGAACTGCGAAGGACACGTTGTCGGAAATCCCCGGGGATGATGTGGACGGCCAGATCCTGGCGCTGCTTCCGCAAAGCGAGGGGGGCATGTATCCGCTCATGATCGAGCTTGTCGGGCGCAGGCGTCTTCAAGCGGTCCCGGAGTTGATCAAGGCTTTGGAGAGCTCAGACAATGATGTGCGCTCAGCGGCATTGATCGCATTGGGAGAAACGGTCAATCTCGACAGACTCGACGTGCTCGTGAATCAGGTGGTCTCGCCGGATCATTCGGATGATGCTCCCGTGGCTCAGCGGGCACTGAAGGCTGCGAGTGTCCGCATGCCGGACCGTGAGGCTTGTGCCGTGATGCTGGCCGACGCGATTGATCAGACTCCATCAGTGAAGACGATGAGCGCCCTCCTGGAGATTCTCGCTGCCGTGGGAGGAACGAGATCGCTGGAGGCTGTCGGAGCGGCGGCAAATAGTGCTGATGCACAGCTTCAAGACACCGGTACCCGACTGCTCGGCCAATGGATGACTGCCGATGCCGCACCGGTCCTGCTCGATCTGTCCAAGTCGGCTTCCGATGGCAAGTACAGAGACAGAGCATTTCGAGGTTATCTCCGGATTGCGAGACAGTTTGTGCTGCCGGAACAAGAACGGGTCGACATGTGCGAGCAGGCATTCGAGATGTCGAGACGACCTGCGGATCAAAAGCTGGTCCTCGAAGTGCTCGAACGCTACCCGAATGCGGGCATGCTTGGGCTCGCCATTCAAGCCATGCAGACACCCGAGTTGAAGGACGATGCGACTCCGGTTGTGCTGAAGATCGCCGAAAAGATTGGCGGCGATCAGAAGCAAATCATCGAGCAGCTCTCAAAGGCTGGCTTGGAAAAGGTCAAACTGGAGATTGTGCAGGCGGAATATGGAGCCGGAACCACACAAAAGAATGTGACCGACATTCTGCAGGAACAGGTTCGCAACTTTCCGCTGATCACTCTGAAATCGAACAGTTACAACACCAGCTTCGGCGGCGACCCAGCTCCCGGAGTCGTCAAAGAATTGAAAGTTCGGTATCGAATCGACGGCAAGGAGGGAGAAGCCTCGTTTGCTGAGAACGCACCGATCTTCCTGCCCCTTCCAAAGTGATCTGGCCAAAGCAGGTTGAACTCACTGCCCGCTCTCTGAGCGAGGCAGGAGTTGGACTTTGTACTCCGGCCGTTGAGGCATCATCAGCGCAGCGTGAGAATAGTAGGGGTAGACACTCCACTCGACGCAGGCGACGAGGTCAGGGCGTCCATCGTTGTCAAAGTCGCACGAATAGGGGTGCGGACCGTGATTCGTGATCTGGATCGGTTCGCCAAAACATTTCATCGCCTGAGGCGGTGCAAACTGCGGGTCTGTCGCAGTCCCCACGTTTCTCAGCAGATAGATGCTCCCGCCCTCCAGCGTCCCATGGTGAGCCCCTGCGATGCTATAGATCAGATCGACGAGACCGTCCTGATCCCAGTCATTCGCACGAAACGACTCCGTCCAATGAGCGGCCCGCTGCACAATGGCATCATTGATCGGTGTGCCCTCCTCGAGCTTAAGCGGTCCTGCCTCATGCAGCACCAGTGACCCATCTTCTGCACGCGACTGTGTGAACAGCGTTGCGACGCGATTCTGACCATGATGCGTCACAAGATCGGGCAGTTCGTCTCCGTTGAAATCAGCAATGGCTGCCCCCGTTCGCCAGAAGAAGGGGCGTTCCGCCTCGTAAGGATAGACACCATTATTGGACTGCGGGTCGGCGGCCCTTGTCGCAGACTGTGTCCGGAGTTCGTCAGAATCCGGGTAGTCTTCACAGAGGATTTGCCTTCTCGCTCCAAACCGAGGCTCTTTTTTCGTGCCGATGTTCTTGTACCAGTAGATGCGGTTGGTCTCGTTCGGCAGGATCAGATCCTTGAGTCCATCCGCATCCCAGTCGACAAACTCGGGGTACGTGTATCCCATATCATGAAAGCTGAGCGGTTCACCAAGAAGTTCATTCCGGAGCAGTCGAACCGGCTGTCCCTCAGCAAGAATCATCTTCGGCTCAGCGAAGGACGGTTTTGAGCGAGTTCCCTCGTTGATGACGATGCGGGGCCAGCCGTAACCACCTCCCACCAGCATGTCGAGATCGCCGTCGTCATCCCAGTCGCACAGACAGGGCCAAGCTTGATCGCTGAAGGACATGACCGCAGAGAGCGACTCGGCTCGTCCCTGTTTCTCAAATCGAGGTCCACCCTCCGCTAGGACAAGTCGATAGAACGAAATCTCCTGAAAGGCGTTGTGCTGGACGATCACGCCACTCTCGTCGTGGATGTGATACGTCGAGACGGCCGTGCAGTAGGGGACGTCAATTTCATCGATCAACTGTTCCTTGCCAAAGCGAAGTGGGTCGCCTCCGAGGTTCCTTCGCCAGGAGATTTGGTAGAAATCCGGTTGAACCGTTTCACCACCGTGCAGACAGACCGAGTCCAGAAGTCCGTCTGCGTCGACGTCCAGAAAGCACGGCGACCGACCGGCATCGAGCTTGACAGTTTCCGTCGCCTGAAAAGGCCATCCCTCGGGATTCGTGTTGCGGACAAACTCCCCGTCGACGACCAGATCCACAGCTCCATCATGATTCAAGTCAACTATTCGACAGGCTTCCCAACCATTGACAGCAACCGACCCACTCGACCGAAACGTGGGCATCCTGCTGTGGTCTGCCTCGTTCGTGTTCAGAAAGAACTCTGCCGTGCCGGTTCCTCGGCGAGTCATCACGAGATCAATCCTGTCGTCCAGGTTCAAATCGGCGAAGGCAGCGGCCATGTAGGTGTGGCTGAAGAAGCTAAGTCCATCGTCCTGTCGCCGCAACCTCAAGAGATCGTCGAACTCAAATCGTCGATCATGATCGATGCCTGAATACGCAATGACGCCATCCCAAGGAGAACCGGGCCGGTACGCATAGTTCCACGTTCCGACGAGGTCCGCAATGCCATCCCGATTGAGGTCGTGCAAACCCATTGAATAGAACATCGTGATTGGACGCGGGACGCCCGCGTTGTATCGCAGCAGATCTCCAACGCCGATTGGTGGAACATAGGACTGCGGTTGAAGAAGCTGTCCTTCTTTGTTCGTCTGAAAGCGAATCTCAAAGTCGATGTGAGTTGGATCAGCAATCACGAACTCGATCCGTCCTCGATCGCTGTAGGCAAAATCTTCTGTGAGCAAGTGAGGCACGGTCTCGCCGGAGACCAAATCTCGCACCACGATTGAGTTTGGATCGAAGGTCCCATCGAGGCCGAGTTCTTCAACGAACGCTCCGAAGTCGATCGTGGGGTCCAATGGCGTGTTGGGATACTCAAGCGGTGACGTCACAGTCAGCCGCAGGCCATCTTGCGCCAGCGTCCCTTCGTTGGCCAGTCCTAGCATTACGAGATACCAGAAGGTCATTCTCATGAGCGCTCTCCGTGAACTTCGTCTGACACGAAACCAATACCGTGGGCAGATGCACAAGCCAGCTTCGGAGTGTATTTCCCTCGCCAATCGAGAAACCAGTCACCTTCTCAGTCGTCGACGACCAACGACTTCTGTACGCTCGTAACTTAACCCCAACGGGACTCCCCATGATGCAGAAGTATTCTCAAATCATTTGCTTTGCGCTGTGGATATGTCTGACGACGTGCAGCGACGTCACGGCCGATCCGCCTAACATCCTGCTCATCACCATGGACAACGTAGGGTACGGCGATCTTCGTTCGTACAATCCGGACTCTCCCATCAAGACGCCGTGTCTCGATCGTCTGGCTGCCGATGGAGCCAAACTCACGAACTTCTACACAGCATCGCCGACATGTACTGTCTCCCGGGCCTGCCTGCTGACAGGTCGCGTGGCACAACGACATAGGTTGGTCAATCAATTGCCCGGCGTCGCTGGCAACTACGGCGTGGGTCTCGACCAGAGCGAGATGCTGATTCCGCAATACCTCAAGTCAGCGGACACGCCATACGCTACAGGATGTTTCGGGAAGTGGAACATCGGCTTTGCACCGGGGTCACGACCGACGGAGCGGGGCTTTGATGAGTTCATCGGACATGCATCAGGCAACATCGACTACTTTCGTCACAATTACCGGGACCGTCATGACCTGTATCAGGGCACCGAAGAGCTGCATCGTGAGGGAACCTATTCGACGGATTTGTTCGCTGATGCAGCCATCGATTTTGTGGAACGTCTGACTAAAGCAGGCTCAACCTGGTTCTGCTATCTGCCGTTTAATGCTCCGCATTTCCCCTCCGCTGGAAATCGACGAGATGATGAACCGAACATCTGGCAAGCACCTGACTGGGCGCTTGCTGAGTATGGTCTGACACAGGAGGAACTCGATCCGCACAAGCGGTTCTATGCGAATGTCACCGCATTGGATCGGGCGATTGGCCGAATGCTCGATACGCTCGACGAACTCGGCGTCGCGGACAGCACTTTTGTCTTCTGCATGTCCGACAACGGAGCGTTCCAACTTGGTCGAGAGGGGATTGATGTCGGATCGAATGAACCACTCAGAGATGGCGGCGTCACCTGTTGGGAAGGAGGCATTCGCGTGCCCGCGTTCGCTCGCTGGCCGGGACGGATCGCACCGGGCACGACCATCACCAAAATCTGCTGGTCACCTGACCTGCTCGTGACCTGTGCCGCATTGGCAAGAGTTACGCTTCCTGATCGAGTTGCGTTTGATGGACAGAACACCCTGCCGATTCTGACCGAGGGTGCGTCAACTCAGCATGAGTCACTCTACTTTCAATTTCGTACTCATGCTGCCTTGCGGATGGGAGAGTGGAAGATCGTGCGTGAGAAACCAAACCAAGCGTGGATGCTGTTCAATCTTTCGAGCGACATCGGCGAACAACATGACTTGTCGACACTGCATCCGGAGCGCGTTGATCAACTGGCGGCGGAGTATGTTCAGTGGAAACAGGACATCGCAAATTCTCGTCCACATCGTCTCCGGGAGTGAATCGCCCAACGAAATGGGGGTTCGACTGTTCGCGGCGAGTTCGGCCTCTCACAGGAACATCCTTGACGGACCACGAGGCTTCGCTCGCCGCATGGAATGAGTCGACGATGGCTACTGATCTGTTGGAATCGCTCGATTTCTCACGGTGGCGCCGCCGGAGAGGTTTTTGATGGAATTGAATCCGTGCTGTTTCAGGATGCGCACTGCCACATGTCCCCGTACGCCGACACCACAACTGACGATCGTTTCCAGTGATGGATCGAGTTCGCCCAGCCGGTGACGCAGCTCATCGACCGGAATGTGGATGGCATGTTCTCCTCCAGCCAGCGGATGATTTTCGATTTCACTCGTCGTCCTCACATCGACCAGTTGGACATCCGAAAGCTCTACATCAGCCGGTGCAACGTGTGCGATCCCATCCAAATGATTTCCAGCTGCAAATGCCGCCTGATGGACGGGATCTTTTGCTGAGCCAAAGGGGGGTGCATAACATAGATCGAGATTGGCGAGATCCCGCACTGTTGCATTGAAATTCATCGAAGTCGCAATGATATCGATCCGTTTGTCGACGCCGTCCTTGCCGACTGCCTGGGCGCCAAGGACCTGCTCCGTCTCCGGATCAAAGACTAATTTGAGAGTCACGGGTGTTGCACCGGGAAAGTAGCCTGCATGTTGGCCGGCCACAATCGTCACGCTCGTTGCTTTGACTCCTAATCTATTGGCAGCCTTGACTGAAAGGCCTGTCATTGCAGCCGATTGGTCGAAGACACGAACAATCGCAGTCCCAAGAACATTCCCCATGGGCTGACAATTGCCGGTCGCGGCGTGTTCACCTGCGAGACGACCAGCTCGATTGGCAGGCCCCGCCAAAGGAACCCGCTGCTGTCGGTTCAGAGGTCCACAGACATACTCGCAGGCGTCACCCACGGCATAGATATCGGGATCATTCGTTTGCAGAAAGCGGTTCGTGACAATTCCACCTGTCTCGCCAATGTCCAGTCCTGCCGCTTGAGCGAGTTGTGTGTTGGGTCGAACTCCCAGGCCCATGATGACCGGGTGACCTTGAACTTTCCGACCGCTCGCTAGCTCGACTCCAACAGCCTTGTTCTCCGAATCCGTCAAAACCGCCTTGATGCCGTCCCCAGCGAAGAAATCGACGCTGTGCGCGCGGAGAGAACTCTCGATTGGCTGCACCATTTCCGCATCGAACAAAGGAAGCACTTGTGGCTGCAATTCGACTAAAGACACTTTGAACCCGCGATGGACGAGTTGTTCGACGACTTCCAGCCCAATAAAACCCGCCCCAACAACGACCGCTTCCTTCGTGACGGCATGATCGATCGTCGCTTTGATGTGATCCATATCAGCAACGTTGCGAAGCGTGTAGACGCCGGTTGCGTTGTGTCCGGGAATCGGCGGGACAAGTGGTGCTGCCCCCGGAGACAAGATCAGCTTATCGTAGGGCAAGTCAAACACCTCGCCCGTCTCATGGTTCAACACAGAGACGGTCTTGTTGTCTCGATCAATTACAGTCGCCTCATGACGAGTCCGGACATCGAGCCTGAAACGACGCTCCAACAACTCTTTGGTCGCGACGAGAAGTTTGCTTCGGTCTGCGATTTCCTCACCGATGTGATAGGGAAGTCCACAATTGGCAAAGGAAACGTGTTCGTCCTTCTCCAGTAGGATGATCTCTGCATGTTCATCTGTTCGACGCGCACGGGTCGCTGCCGATGCACCGCCAGCAACGCCTCCAATGATGACGATTCTTATCGGCTTCCGTGTCATAGCTGTCTCTCCTGTTGCTGGTAATCGTTGTGATGCTTCCGATCAACGTCTCAATTCGATCGATGAGCAATCTTGCGAAAGCACAAATAATGAGCATGGATATCGAGCTCTGGGAAAAGTATCGGTTTCCGATCCTTCTGTCACGGCAAGCCTCAACAAAGCATCCTCTCAACCCTCGCGCGACAACCCGCACACAGCGCGCGGTGTTTGGACAATCTCGCACGCCTTGTCGATGTGCGAATTTGCACCTGTGTCAATACGCCACGTTTCAAGCTAGAATGGCATACAAACTGCTCAGTAGCGATTGTTCCTGTTCAATAACCGGAGGAGTCTCATGGGATTGGCTGAGAAATTTGCAAGTATCCCGGTTCGAGAATTGAACCTGCGTGAAATGCCCACAGTCGACAAGGGCGCAAGCGTGCGGGATGCGATTGAAGTCTTACGTTCGGCACAACTCGGCTGCGCTGCTGTCATGGAAGCTGGAAAGCCCGTGGGAATGTTCACTGAGTCGGTGCTCCGCGAGGCATTTGCCCAGAATCCCGGCGTGATTGATGAGATCGTCGACTCTCACATGGCTGTTCCGTTTCCAAAAGTCTATCTCGACGATACCGTCGATATGGTGCTGGCAGCCATGCAAGCGAACAACACGCGTTTTATCTGTGTGGTCGATTCCGAAGAGAATGTTGCCGGGCTGACCGGCCAGAAGGGCTTGATGGAATTTGTTGCCGAGGAGTTTCCGCGCCAAGTTCTGGTTCAACGAATCAGTGAAGTCTCTACCAACAGCCGCCGAGAAGGAGCCTAAGCATGGCCAATTCAAATCCTCCACCAATTCCGGATGACGAATTCTCCGATCCGCTTGAGAATTATGATGCTCCCGTCTACGCAGACCCCCTCGAAGAAGCACTTGCAACAAGAACGGTTACCGACCTTGCGGCTCAACCCTGTGAGACAATTTCGGCGGACACCAGTATTGCGGAAGCTGTAAAAAAACTGGTTTCAATCCACCACGCTTGCCTGCTTGTCGAGGATGAAGGACGACTTGCGGGACTCTTTACCGATCGGGATCTCCTTGATCGCGTCGTGCTCGAATTTGAGGATTGTCGCGATCAACCCTTGCGAACTGTCATGACACCGGATCCGGTCTATGTTTCCGAGTCCGATTGTCCGGCCGCAGTTCTGGCTGTGATGGCAGTTAGCGGATTTCGTCATGTCCCCGTGTTGGATGCAGATGGTATGATTGCGGGTATCGTTAGCCCACGTCGTATCACTGAATTCCTGCTGGAACATTCCCCATCGGAGTAAGTTGATGAACGTCAAAATTGAGGATTTAATGAATCCCAAGGTTATGGTCGCTCAACCACATCAGACGTTCGGACATGTCAAAAAGGTGATGCAACAACACGGTATCAGTTGTCTGCCGGTCGCAGGTCACGAAGGAGAGCCTGTAGGAATTGTAACAGCAACCGACCTGCTGGATGATCACGCTGACGGTCTGCCGATCAGTAAATTCATGTCAAAGAACGTTTTCACCGTGCCGGTTTACGGTGATCCATCTTTGGCGGCCCGCATTATGCGGAATCATCACATTCATCACGTCGTTGTCACGCACGAGAAAGAGATCGTTGGCATCCTCAGTTCCTTTGACCTGCTGCAACTTGTGGAAGACCATCGCTTTGCGATCAAGCAAGCCCCCTCGAAAACGAAGCGATCCAAGAAAGCGTAAGAGTCACTGACTTGCTTCGGATCGCTATATCTGTGGCGACGAGACCAATGCGACGGGCAATCCAGTTTCGCCTTAAATGATTGGCGTGCCGCTGGCGTGTTCCCCCTGCTCGTACACTACATGAGCCCGTCCGACAAGTAACGGATCAATCGGACCGATGTCATCCAGCGACTTGCCCGTATAGGGTAACGTGTGCAAGACGTATCGCATGGAATTGAGTCTCGCCCGTTTCTTGCAGTCCGATTTCACGACGGTCCACGGGGCGTCGGCGGTGTCCGTATAGAAGAACATCGCCTCTTTTGCTTTGGTGTACTCATCCCACATATCAAGAGACGCCTTATCAACGGGGGAGAGCTTCCACTGTTTGAGTGGATGTGCTTCTCTCTCTTTGAAGCGTCGGCGTTGTTCCTTGCGACTGACAGAGAACCAGAACTTAATCAGATGAATCCCGCTGCGCGTCAGGTTTCGTTCAAATTCGGGAGCCTGTCGCATGAATTCCGTATAATCATCCGCTGCACAGAATCCCATGACGCGTTCAACTCCCGCACGGTTGTACCACGAGCGATCAAACAGCACGATCTCTCCAGCAGTTGGCAGATGCTCGACGTACCGCTGAAAGTACCACTGCCCGCGCTCCTCCTCAGTTGGTTTATCAAGAGCGACCACTCGGGCACCACGGGGATTCAAGTGTTCCATGAACCGCTTGATGGTTCCTCCCTTTCCGGCAGCATCGCGTCCTTCAAACAGGATGACGATCTTCTGTCCGGATTTCCTTGCCCACGATTGCAGCTTGAGCAACTCCACTTGTAGACGGTACTTCTGCTTCTCGTAGTTTTTGCGAGACATCAGATTCTGATACGGATATCCCCCGGTGCGCCAGTCGGACGAGAGAGCATCGTCAGCATGAAGTGTTCGTGATACAGTCCCCATGTCAGGCTTGTCTAATAGAGCCTGACGAAGCACGTTGGCATCATCGACAGACGTGCCGTCAATGATCGCCTTGAGCACCTTTGACAACGTATCAACATCGTGAGGAGGAACCGTGTTGACGATATCCCTGACCGCATTGATTTTGGCTTCGCGTGCCGCTTTTACAGACTCAGTAACCACAAATCGCTCGATCCCCTGATGGGTTGTCGTGGGGGCTGTGTCGCCACGGCTGGCTCGACGAGGACGCCCATTGCGACTGCTCGCGCTGGAAGTGCCTGTCGACGGAGACGCCTGCTTGGATTTTTTCTTTGCCATAATCATCAATTATATGCCCATCGCTGGGGCATTCGTCCAGTTTCGATCGGCTCTGGGCAACTGGATTTGGTAACTTTAGGCACAACAACCAAAATTGGCATAATCGTTCGACCGGTACGATCTTCAATGCAACAAGTAGCGCACTGCATCGACTTGAATGATCGCCCCTCATGGGAGTGAGAGATGCGTCGCTCCTCATTTGCTCTGATTCACTCATCTGTGGCCTCGGATATTTCGCATTGATGAATCGGTTGAATCCAGAACGGGGGCATCTCGCAAAAACTTGAGCCCGGAATTGCATCACCATGCATGCAACCCCAATGATTCGTTCCATCTCCTCGTTCAAAGTGCAACATGTCAAATACGAACATTCTCCATGATTCAGTTCCGCAGATCGGTCGTGTGGCCTGGATCGGCCTGGCACCCACCAAGCAGGCTCCAATTCAGGTTGTTGAGTCAGCCAGGGTTGAGGTGGGCTCAGGTTTGGTCGGAGACCATCACGCGACAAGCGGCCAAACATCTCAACGACAGGTGACTCTCATTCAAGCTGAACATCTCCCCGTGATCGCAAGCCTTTGTCAGTTGGAATCCATCGACCCCAAACTGCTACGGCGCAACTTGGTTGTTTCCGGAATCAACCTTCTCTCCTTGAAGAAGAGACGCTTTCGAGTTGGTGATGCCACCCTCGAAGGCACCGGCCCATGTGCTCCCTGCTCCCTGATGGAAAAGAACCTTGGCCCAGGTGGATATCAGGCGATGCGAGGCCACGGCGGAATTACGGCAATTGTGCACGAGGCTGGTACAATCAATGTTGGAGATCAAATTCAGGTGATCGACTGAACAGATGCAAAGAGCTTTCCCAACCCACAAGATTTCCCGGCCTTTCCGATCTCAGTTGACCAGTCAAAGCAATACAACCGGGGAGGAGATTCAACGAACCGGGTCAACTGACTGTGTTCGTGTTACGAAGTGATGTCTGTCGATGGTAGGCTCGCACTGTGATGTACCATGATCCTGACACCTCTTTGAATCGTTTGAATGGTCGACTTGTCGGCATGATTGTCGTGAGCAGTCTGCTGCCCTGCGTTCTTGGGTGTGCAAGTGGAGCCAATGGACCATTGGCCGTCAGGCGAGTCAATGACCCTCCACAATTGTCACCTTATGCTCGGTCGCTCGCACCACTAACACCCGAGACAACTACTCATAATGTGGGCAGACCTCCTCAGGACGAGAACGCCGCTGACCAACCGCTGACCTCGGTCAAACCACGTTCAGCACCTCAAGAATCGCTCAGTGAACCGAGCGATCCGAACCCGCTGAAACTCTCAGCTCCGACACCGACCGAGCGACTTCCGAAAAGCTCTGGAGCAAGTGACGAACCATCGATTCTCAGGGACGAACCAATTCAGTTAATCGTGACTTGTCCCAAAACAATCGAACGTGGCGAAGACGTCACGTTTAAAATTAATGTGCAAAACGTCGATCACACCCCTCTCGAAGGGGTCGTGATCGTTTGTCGCCTCCCGGATGGCCTTGACTTCCCGAACGCAGCTCAACGAGTTTTTCGCCAGAAACTCGGACAACTCGATGTCGATCACCTTGAGTCAATTGAACTCACCCTCCGGTGCAAAGACTTTGGCAACCACTGCGTGGAGTTTGAGGTCGCCGCGGACGGCCTGAGCGAGGGGATCTCGCAGTCAGCCTGTGTGGAGTGTCTCGTTCCGACGTCGGTCATACCCCCCAACCCGTTTGAATTGACCGGTCCGACAGAACGCTCCGTCGGAAATCGAGCAGAATTCGTGATGACGTTGCGAAATCTGACGGGGATTGAGCAACCCGATGTGCACGTCCAATTACAGTATGAAGGAGTGCTTGAACCACGTGAAGCTTCTGCGGGTGCACTTCGACAGCCCGGCCAGCTGCAATGGAACCTCGGCCTGCTGCGAATCGACGAACGCGTTCAGATTCAGGTCGAATTTGAATGTCAGTCGACGTCCGACGAAACATGCGTCACAGCAATCGTCAAGGGCAGGAATCTCAACATCGATCCAGTCGAGTCCTGCCTCAAGATAACACCGCCAGAAGCGATTGATCTCAATATCGTCGATCGACAAGATCCGGTCATGATCGGCGAACGTGTGGCCTACGAGATCCAAGTGAGGAATACGAGCTTACAACCTCTGTCGAATGCAGTGGTTCAACTACAGGCTGATGGCTTGCAGCCGGTCGGGCTGACAATCGGTGACAATGAGTCGCCGTCAGCGGCTGGGTTTGATCGTATAACAGGACTCATCACGATTCCCTTGCCTGAGAATTTTCCATCAGAAGCCATCCAGATGATCACATTGCAAACTCTTGCAACTCGTGCTGGCGCCGGCATTTTGAAAGCAACCATTACGGGGAGCGATCGCTCACTTCTGATCTCGACCACAGAACCAACCGTCATCAATCCTCTAGGCAGCTCTGTCGCATATGATGACCCATAACCCATCAGACTCTTCTGATGCATAAATAAGCTCAGTGGAATCCGCGGAGACGTGGGGGTATGCTCATAAGCCGCGCGGGCCAGTGTGGCTCGGTCTTAATATGCCCCCAGCGAAGAGGACACTCCGATGAGACGAACGCTGTTGATTGGTTTCGCTGTTATGCTTGGACTGGCCGTTGTCCTGCCAAACCTCAGCCCTGCCCAAAATGACGATACCGGCTCGGCAGAAACGACCAAAGAGTATCGTGGTCCACTTCCCGCACATTTCGGGAAGCTGGGCATGAGTGACACTCAGAAGGAAAAGGTGTACTCACTCCAGGAGTCATACGAAGAGCAGCTTGAGAAGCTGCGTAAGCAGATTGAACAGATCGAACAGAAACGCGATGCTGAGATCGAAACGTTACTGACACCCGGTCAAAAACTGCGACTGCAGGAGCTCCGAGAAGAGGCGGCCAAGGAAGCGGCAGAGACTCAAGCAAAGTCAAGTGCTTCGGCCGAGGGCAAATTCTAACTGCCTGAAGCCCAGAAGCTCACCAATCTGCGACAACTCAAGACGCAGCCTCTCGCTGGAGGCCGCGTTTTTCTCTTGCGCGCAACCATCCAGTCTTTGATTAAAGAGAGCAACAAGGCGCGATTCTCGCCAGCTTGCTCTAGGCCAGTTTCCTTGGTCCGCAATCAGAGACGATCATGCTCGGCTATCTGCAAGACAAGTGGCAGACCACCCAACTCAAAGCTCGGTATCAGCGACTTCTTCACGAACGCATACTCCACCTGACTGAGGCCTCTGGTCCCCTGCCGGTCTCTGAAGAGACTGGGAACTGGACTCTGCTCGGCAATGGGTCACGCGGGTTGGACTCTGCAGCGCGTACCGACGCCCGGACGAAAGCCCGGCAGCTGGTCCTGAGCGACCCCCATGCCCGCAACCTGATGCGGTTGTTTGAAGTCTATGTCACCGGACCAGGGTTGAAGTTGATCCACAAGTCTCGCGATCCACAAACAGCGAAAGACACGGCCAAACTGCTCAGCAAAGCCGATCGACTGTGGTCGGAGTTTCTTCTCGAAAACTGCAGGCACTACTCATTCCACGAACATGCTCGTCGGACATGGCGGGATGGTGAGTGCTTCATCCGTAAGTTCTCACAAACTTCCTGGCCGCCGCAGATACGATTCTTCGATCCGGAGACCATCGGTCCGACCATTGATGAACCAGAATCTCAAGGCATCCTCACCGACGCAAACGACGTCGAAACACCGCGATGGTACCTTCGCATCGACCCGCAAACGGGAGACCTTGTTGAATACATTGATGCACACCAGATTTTGCACACGAAAATCGGAGCCGATTCAAATCAAAAACGAGGCACGACACTGTTTGCCCCGGTGATCGATCATTTCGATCGATTCCAGAAGTGGATGGATACGGAGCTCTCTGCACGCAAGTTGCAGGCATCCATCGTACTCTGGCGGAAGGTGACAAATCCGGCCTCTGCCACACCATTCGGCAATGAATCGACCGTCGAGTCGTTGACTGGGTCGCATGCAAGTCAAAATGGTGGCCGTTTTCAACCGGGGAGCATGCTCACGACGGGAACGAGCACCGACCTGCAATTCGTCCAACCAGATACGAATTACTCGGACACAGTTCCTCTTGGGCGGATGCTTCTGCTGAGTATCGCCGCAGGCGCCGGACTCCCGGAGTTCATGCTGACCTCCGATGCCTCGAACGCGAATTATGCTTCGACGATGGTCGCAGAGGGGCCGGCCGTCAAGATGTTCCAGTCCGAGCAATGCTTCTTCGGACACGAATTCACCCGACTCTGGCGGTGGGTCATGTCCAACGCGATCAATGCTGGCCAACTGGACGCCGACTTCTTCGATCGTGTGATGGCCAAATGGTGCTTCGCTGAACTCGTCAATCGAGACCGCCCGCGAGAACGGATGGCTGACGTGCGTCTGATCGAAGCTGAAGTTCTGAGCCGCGCTGAAGTCGCCCGACGTGACGGTGCCGACCCGGAAGTCATGCGTCAAGAACTGCGGGGTGAAAACCCAAAAAAAGACCGAACGGACCTAGACGAGCTCGAATCCGAGCAGACGTGATGCTCGCGTGAGGAGTTCTATCTCCGAGACGTGCCGAAGGACCCAACGTGCACCTGTTCCGGCTCACACTCGACCATTCACTTCACCCTGATGATGTCTGCCATTTCTATTCGCCTTCTTCAAACGTCGCGCAACCACTGTCCTTCCAATTGAACCCATCACTTCCCCTGAGGATTCCTGATGAAACCGTCCACTCTCACCGAACATGTGTCCGATTGGCACTCGCAACTGCAGGTCGACCGCGAGAATCGAGTTGTCCGCAACGTGGCCCTCACGGGCAGCACCTCGAAGAACGGGTACCGTTACCAGGAACAGGCCCTGCGAGATGCGGTCGCCTTGTATGAACAACGCCCTGTGTTCCTTGATCATGCGGCTGACAAATCCCGTCCACAGGAACGGAGTACTCGCGACCTCGTCGGTTCGATCATTAACGCCCGATACGAAGCGGGTCGAATCCGCGGCGACATCCGTGTCCTGGACACCGACTCCGGGCGAACGTTCCTTGCCCTCTCTGAATCGAACGCACCCGGAGTCGGTATGAGCCATGTTGTCCTCGCAGAACGTGATGGAGACGACGGAGCCGTGTCTCGCATCCACGATGTGGTCAGTGTTGATGCTGTTGCGTTTCCAGCAACGACCACAACGTTCCGTGAGTCGCAAGACCAAACCTCTGATGACGAGCCGTTGCGAGAAGAGCAAGTCACCACTCGCGACACTGAAGTGAGGCCGGTCGAAACCGGCGCATTGGACATTCAAGAGCAATTGAAACACCTGACGGCTGAGCGTGACGAACTACTCTCACGCCTCCAGGAGGCACAAAACCTCCAGCGAACGTCGCAGCAACGGCAGAGTATCGTCGGACTGGCGACCAAGTCGGGACTGCCTGAATACGCGTTGACTGAGTCTTTCTACCAGCAACTGATGGTTTCTGACGAGAGGCAGCGCAGCGAACTGATCCGGGATCGGGTCATGTTGATCGAAGCCTCACGTTCGCAGCCGCCGCTGAGTCGCGAGCGAATGTCGACATCGCGCACATCACCTTCAGACCTTGCCTTTATCGCCACGATCAAACGTCAGGCGTCCTGAACGACCATCACGATGGCCGCCAACTTTGCAATTCCCCCTTCCCCGTTCCCGTTTGGATACCTCCTCATGCCTAACAATCTCGGTTTCCGTTCCGGACATGTTGTCCTGCATAAATTTCGTGTCGAATCGACTTCGGTCATCGCACCGGGCGACATGGTCTATCTCGATGAGACGGTCGTACGGCCTGCCAGTGAACTGCCTTGGAATACAGACCTTGCAACCACTCAACAGGACTTCGCTGACATGTTTGTCGGCATCGCACACGAAGCCTCAGCCGACGGTGAGGATGCAGCAGTGTCGATCGACGTCAGCTCCTCCTCGATTTACGAATTTGACGTGACCTCCAGCAGCTACGACAACGGCAACCTGCTCGCTCCGGAAGGTGCAAGTTCAAAGTTGTTGAATCAGCAACTGGCATATGTCAATACACCGTCACAGGCCATCGCTCGTGCCGCTGAGTTCTCTGATCAGATGACGTCACGACTCCGGGTGATGTTTGCTTCCGCCTACTCGACCGGCAGCACCAACAGTAATGCAGCCATTGGCTGATCGCACACCCTCCTCGACTCGGATTTCATCCCTCCTTCCCCTCACTTTGGATCATCCCTACCCATGCAAGGCACTTCCCTCGCGGCTCTCATCGAGTCTCATGGCCCCCAAGGCTTCTATCATAAAGTCTGCCAGCTGCTGAATGAGAAGCAGTTGACCCCGGACGACTTCTCCTATCACGAACTGGCAGAGGCATGCGGAGTCCTTCCTCGACTCCGAAGTCTGCAGGAATCACTCCTCTCCGACGGCCCGGTCGCAACCCTGCTGAACGAATCGAACCCCGGAGTGAGTACGTCCTTGTTTCAGGTCGTCACCGGCGAACTGATCGGCCGCAAGGTGATCGAAGGTTACGCTGACGACTCAGGTTTCATCGGAGATCGACTGGTGACAGTGATGCCCAGCCGGATCAGGAATACCCGTATCGCCGGCTTCACAGCACTTGCTGGCCCTTCGGAAGTGCACGAAGGACATCCTTACGAGGAGTCCAGCTTCACTGAGAAGTCCGTCACGACGCTGGAGAGCAAGCAAGGGCGGATCCTCAGTATCAACGAGGAATTGATCGCCTTTGATCAAACCGGCGAAATCAATCGTCGTGCAATGGCGCTGGGCTACTACCTCCGACAGGAGCGTGAGCGGACGATCGTCAGGGCTGTGATTGATGCCGATGCCTCAAGCGGCAAGTATGTCTACAGACCGAATGGATCTGGCCAGCAGCTGTACAAGACCAATGGCTCTCACCGGAACTACATCGGTGCCGGGAACACAACCTCGGCTGGCTTCAACACTGCGGTCACGTTGACCGACTGGACTGACATCGAAGCGGCATTGCACTACCGAGCCACTGAGATCGTCGATGACCGGATCGACGGCGAGGCGCGGCCGGTTGTCATCCCCGCAAGACAGCTTCTTGTCCCCGAGGCGCTCCGCGGGACTGCTCGCAGCATCGTGAACTCCACCGAGATCACCGTCAGCAATGGTGACAACGAGACTCGCTTCGCGAACCCAGTCCATGGGCAACTGGAGGTGCTGAGCTCACCCTTCATTGATGAAGTCGGCGGTCAAGCTGCAAATGACTGGTACATCGGTGACTTCCGCCGTCAGTTTGTCTGGACCGAAATCTGGCCCGTGCAGACCTTCCTGCAACGGAACGACAGTGAAGCTGCCTTCGATCGCGACGTAGTGCTCCGCGTGAAGGCTCGCTACTTCGGCGGTATCAGTGCTGTCGACACGCTCTGCGTCACAAAGGTCGACGGAGCATAGCATACTAGTGAGTCGATGAGACGGCTCCTCGATCAAAGTGAGTTCTTCATCAACTCGTACCCCTTTCAACTCATCCTCTCCCCCGCTCTCGGATGGTGAACAGGCAAGGATGCCTCTCCTCCGCCGCCATCCGGGGGCTTTTTCATGCGCCGAAGGTCACGGAGTGCCGGTAGGAATTGTAGCGATCAAGTCGTCCGTCAGTTTCAAGAGCACTTCATGGGTAACTGTGATCTCGACGGGATCGCGACCAGGCTGGCCTTTCACGGATCGATAGCGTTTGAGAGAGAAGGCTCCGGAGGCCTTGGAAGAGAGAATGACCTCAAAATACTGCGTTCCGCTGGCCAGCTGACTGGGCGGAGTCGACCGAATGAGTACTTCGCCCGCATCCGGGTCAAACTCGAGTGGTCCGATGTTCTCAAGTAAATAGGTAATCCGCTGGCTGAGTTGCTCGGCCCACTTCTTCAGGGAATCGAACGCCGCGTTCTGCAGGCTCGGGACGAACAATTGAATCTCAGTGAATGAGCAGCTCATGGAGTCGACCGCAACGAAGTCGACCTGCAACGACAGCCCGCTCACCTCTGACACAGTCACGGAGGTGGGGGACTGCGTACCAACAAGTCGTGTCAGTTCCTGTTCGAGATCCTGGCTGATTGACATTTCCGTCTTGTTGCCCACTCAGGCATCCGGGATGAAACTTCTCTCAAACATTATACCACCCCGATGTCAATCGAGCGACGTGAGGTTCACCGATGTTCATCGATCATCGAGTGCCCTATGATCTCGGTTCGGTCGTATGAATCTCGGCGAATGTTGATGGATCTGAACCGGTTACTGTTGTGGATGACGGGGGTGAGCTGTTCGCTCAACCTGTTGTACACCATGCGCGGTTTGGGCCGGCCTCAACGTGGGTGGCAGGGAATTCTGTTTGGGCTGCTGGTGACGGGTGGCATTGGGCTCCTGACGATTCCTGACCTCTCCGGTTACATTGTTGGTGCTGCGTGGTTGCTGCTGGTGATTTTCCCAGGATTGATCCAGCGGTTATCCAGTCGCATGATCGCTCGCAGGAGATACAGACTCGCAATGTGGTGTGCTCGGGTCTCTTCCTGGCTGCACCCCCTGGACGGATGGCGTGATCATCCAGAAGTAATCCGGGCTCTTCAACAGCTTCATGCGGGACAAACCGGGGAAGCGAAGACAATTCTCGAGAAACTCGGCCGCCTCGACACGTCCGTCGGCCGGATGGCGATGATGGTTGAATGTCAACAAACGGGAGGATGGGAACAAATGCTCTCCTGGCTGCGGCGGGCCTATCCGCCGAACGCCATCCTGCGAGACGAAAACCTGTTGATGATGTATCTCCAGTCACTGGGAGAGTTGGGACGACGACAGGAAATGGTTGACACATACCAACTTGGAGCGGAAGCACATCACGCTGCCGGGAGGTTATCAGAGTGTCTCGTGCAGTTACGGGTTGCGGCACTGTGTGGACTCATCCCGACGACAGACCTGCTCGCGGATGTCGTGTCGAACTCGCTCCCCGCAGACTCACAGCAATTCTGGCGGTTGACCGCGCGTCAGGTTGCAGGACAGGATGTCCATGCTGGCTTTCTGAAGTTGCAAACCACTGCGAGTCCGTATTTGCAGCCGATGATCGCAAGCCGTCTGTCCGCGCCACTGCCGACCGTCACTCCGGATGAACTCGACGCTTCTGCAACCCGGACTCTGGAAGAGCTCTCCCAAACCGTAGCACACGAAGCTCGCTACGCAGTCATGCATGCAGGGTCGAGACAGCGGCCATACGCCACCTGGGGAATTGCAATCCTGCTGATCGGATGGTTCATCCGTGAGATACCCGGCGGAAGCAGCGACCCGCTCAATCTTGTTACCCTGGGTGCTTTGGTCATCCCCACCTCGGAGACTCCCGGCGAGTGGTGGCGGATGATCACAGCCGGCCTGCTGCATTTCGGCCCGCTGCATCTGACGATGAACCTGGTCGGCTTACTCTATCTTGGCCCACGACTCGAACAGGCGTGGGGAATGTGGCGGATGCTGACTTGTATTGCCGTTTCGTCGGTGACTGCGATGGGTCTGGCACCGTTGATCGTCACACTGACATCCGACCAACCAATCTCCATTCTCGTCGGAGCATCCGGTGGCGTGATGGGACTGGTCGGCGCTTTAATCGGACATCTCAGCGTCGGCTGGTTCCGCGGTCGCAACCGCCGCATCTCTCGCCAACTCAGCACATTGTTACTTCTCGTTGGCCTGCAAACGTTTTTCGATCTGACAACACCCAACGTGAGTTTCGCCTGTCACCTGCTGGGAATGCTGACCGGCTTGAGCTATGCCCTGGTAACTAGAGGGCTGGAGATTCTCATCATGCGGATGCGAACTTACCAGTCCGGTTAGGCCGCCCGCACTTCATGCGTTGTGCCGTCGAATGAAATGACAGCCTGTTCATCATCAATGACCGTCTCGATGTGGACCGGCCGGCCCCAGAGTTTCTGTAGGTTGACGAGCGTATCGCGGGCATAATCCTGTTTGAGCTCGACCCCCTGGTATTGATGACGAAGATACAGCTCGCCCCGGTTTCGATAGTTGCCATCCTCGACGTAAATGAATGGCCGCCCGTGATTCGTCAGGCTGGTGAGTAGTTGCTGCTTGACCGCCTCGAACTGACGCGATGCGATCTCGTAGTCACCGGTGTGCTCGTTGTAAGCGAAGCTGAAGAACTTGTGCTTGCGGCAGAAGTCTTCCGTGAGAAACGCGTCGATGAAGGTCACATCATTGTGGATGCGACGCACCTCGAAGATCTTATCACGCCCCAGCCCGAGCTGCTTGTCCCAATTCTTGCGCTCGTTGATGTCGTCGCAGGCCTCCCATTCGGGTCCGAACTGGCCTTTGTTCCAGCGCTCCTCGATGTCACGCAGCAACTCGATGCCGACTTTGTACGGGTTCAGCCGCTGCGGGCTCATGGCCATCGTACCGGAGTGGTGATCAGCATAGTCAATCACTTCTGCATCGGTCAGCCCATGTTTAGTCATGATCTTGGAATGCCAGTAGGAGGCCCAACCTTCATTCATGATCTTGGTCTGACCCTGCGGAGCGAAGTAGTACGCCTCGTCCCGGATGATGGCCAGGATATCGTGCTGCCACTCTTTAAGAGGTGCGTATTGAAGCAGGAATCTCAGGATGTCTCGCTGAGGCTCCGCGGGAAACGAACGGCTGGCCTCACGTTTCTCCTCGTGAAATTTTCGTGCTTCCTCCTCAGCTTTCAGAACATCTGGCGGGTTGACGAACGAGTCCATGTAGTCCTTTGTCGCGAACTTACCTCTCGCTTCCGGCAATCCTATCTCCTCGTTCTCCTGCGCCTGCTTTCGGCGTTTGGCTTCCTCCTCGACCTTCCTCGGGTCGGGGGTGCGACGAATGTGAGGGGAGTACGGATCAATCAGATCATCGAGCGACAGACAGGCATCGATGAAGTGCTCAACGGTTTCATAACCGTAGCGGTCAATGTAACGGTTGACCCGTGCAGCATGGTTCGCCATCTGGTCGAGCATCTTGCGGTTGGTCTTCGAGAACCATGCATTGTTCTTGAAGAAGTCACAGTGCCCGTACACATGAGCAATCACGAGTTTCTGATCTGTGATCGCGTTCGCACTCAGCAGATAGGCATAACAGGGATCCGTGTTGATCACCATCTCGTAGATCTTGGATAGACCGTACGAGTAGCTCTTCATCAACTCATCGTACTCGGCTCCAAAACGCCAGTGGGGGTATCGCACCGGGAACCCGCCGTATGCGGCGAACATGCTGAGTTCCTCGTAGTCGAGAACCTCGAAAATAGTCTCAAAAAAATCGAGACCATATCCGGCTGCGATCTCCTCCATCTCATCCTGGATCGCCTTGAGTTCAGCTGGCAACGGTCGATGGGTCGTTATGGGCATGGGGAGTCGAGGGTCAAAGGTTGAAAATCGGGGACACTCGGAGATGCGATTCCCCCTTGGGTTCTCGGCACAAGATGGAGGGGAACAACTCTCGACTGTCTGCGGTGTGGAATTGTAAGGATTCTATGGTGAAGCCTGATAGGCCAGTTTTCCGAACAATCGTCCAGGCAACGGGTTCCGTCGCCGTGGATGGTTTGACAGGGGCGATGGATCGTGCATTCTATCGGAGACCATTCGAGGATTGATATCGTGTCTCAATCTCGTCTCTTGGCGCTCACGATCACCGAATGAGATGCGTATAGTGGCTGTGTGGAACGACCGTCACCCTCAGAGGACCCACGATGACATCCTTCAAACAGTATTCGTCGCCAGTCGTTGCAGTTGTCGCTTGCCTGCTGGTCACAATTGCATTACGCCCCGCTTCAGACACGCAACGAGACGTGACGGCGCATCGGCCTCTGCTGAAAAGAACAGTCTCTGCGATCACGTCGGATGTCCCTCGCTATCGGTTCCAGGTCGGGGACACCTATTCGTACGAATCGTCTTCGACGTTCGACTACGAAGGTGGGAAGATGGTCAACTCCGACCGCGATGATGTCTGGGTGATTCAACAATACGACGACGGGAGCTTTCGGCTGGTGATTCGGCACACCTCTCAATACCGTCAGGAACGAGATGGAGCAGATCCTTATGAAGGACCAGAACGAGTTGCTCTCGGTTACTGCGACATGTTTCCCGACGGTCGATTCGACCGCAATCCCTCACTCGGGTATCTCATCAACCCGTCATCGATTTTTCCCCGATTGCCGGATCACACCCATGAATTGGCGTCTGGATGGGAGTCGACAAGCAACTCGTTTTTAGGTGACACCACCTTCAGGCTGGTTGGACAACCAGACGATGTGGAGAACTCGTGGACCTTTGACTTCGTGCGGACGAGTCCGATGGACCCCATCTATGAAAGTTCTGCATCCGGAAGCCTGACCTTTGATGACCGGCAAGGTCTCGTTCGTTCGATCACGACGCACTCGACACAAGGGTACATCTTCAATGGGGAGTCACACGGGACCGTGACACTCGTGTCAGCAGAGACCATGTCGACGGAACAACTCTCCAGCTTACTCGCGGAGTCCGATACGTACTTCGCGGCCTCTGCTGAATACACGCGATTAGAGCAACAGGCCAACCATGACTATGGTCAGGCTGAACAGCTGATGGCGGAGGCCAAGGCTGTCTTGGAACGAGCCCTTCATGACACGAGGCTGCCGATAATGACTGATCAGCTGCAAAGACAGCTTGAGCAACACGAACAGTCCGCCAGCGACACACTGGAGGACGCCGGCAAGTTCGCCAAGCTCATCGGCCAGCCGTCGGAAGACTGGACGCTTGACGATCTCAATGGAGCAGAACACTCATTAGACGACTACCGTGGTCGCGTCGTGTTGTTGGATTTCTGGTATCGAGGTTGCGGTTGGTGCATCCGAGGTATGCCGCAGATCAATCAGGTTGCAGATGCTTTCTCGGATCAACCCGTCACCGTGTTGGGAATGAACACCGATCAGGAGTTGGAGGATGCCCGTTTCGTCGTGGAGAAGATGGGCCTCAACTACAACAACCTGCAAGCCACCGGGATTCCGGAAAAGTATGGCGTGACCGGATTTCCCACCCTCGTAATCCTCGATCAACAAGGCACCATCCGCGACATTCATGTTGGCTATGCCGACGATCTGTTCGACCAAATCTCCGCGACCGTCGAACGACTGCTCTCTGAGACGAGCATTGAAAGTACTGGAACCGAGGAGAAGAAGTCATTCTGATCCACTGGCTTACTGGAATCGTGGCCCAGTGGTTTCATGGGAAGCCGGTTGAATGGCTGTCGACATCGAGCGTGATGACTGTGACGGGAATGTCTCGACCGTTGTCACCGTATTCTTCTGTTGCTCGAACTCGAGACCGCCGGCCATCTGGACCGTCATGTCGACCGTGCGTTCGACGCGAGACTCTTTGGGGAGTCCGGAGTCGAGAAAGATCGTGCATTGGCCATGACTGTGTCCCCCCTTCACTGTGATTCGTACGTTCTCACTGGTGTTGGCCGACTGTCCAAGTGACGTGGAAGGGGTGATCTCACCTGCGATACTCACAACGGCGAACCCGTCACTTAACTCTTTGAGTGTGTATATCGTCTGAATCTGCATGGGGACCGGTTTCCCAATGTGACGGTCCATCTTCCAGGTATCACCCAGGACTTTCTCAACATCCGCTGGTAACAGGCCGATGGAGTTGTCGACGAAATCTGCGATGCCCTTTTCGCCAGTTCCTGCCTCGATATCGAGCATGACCCGTTGTCGCTGCTCTGAAGGAACATGTTGCAGGCAACGTTCGAGGAATTCACGGAATCCAATCACGCTGGCAATCTGATTGTCTCTTCCCAATACAAACGAGAACCCGTCGCCGACCATTCCATGATAGGCCATGACAGCAGTGGGAATGTTATTGGGTGGAGAGGTTGAATCGTATTCGACAAGTTCCCCGGCAACTTCATGTGAGTAGCGGACGCGATCATAGATCACCTTCATCTGCGTGTGATCTGGCTGAACATCCTCGACAGCGATCGCCAGCAGAAGCTCCAACCGTGAACGGCTGATTTGTGGGACACCGTTCAGCGATGCCTGTTTGAGTTCCTGTTCGACCAACTTTCGCATCGGAAATCGATCACCCGGCTGCAGAGAGAGCTGCAGTGCGGCTCGATCAAGTGCCGGGGCAACCGGTGTCGATTCAACCGAGGTGTCGAACTCGGACGGCGTTTCATCTTCGCTAAGCCAGTCCGGCAGGTCGGGGGAAGCATCGTTCACTCCGGCGTCGCCGCAGCCAATCACGGTGACTGCACACAGACATAACACCAACGAGAATGTAACTTTACATCGTCTCATGAGTGACCACACGAAGCATGAACACCGGATTCCGATCGCGATCAGTACGGGCTCGCGACGCAAGGGCGGGGAGCTTAACACGTGTTCCCAAAACATCCTAGAGCGAATTGAGGTCCACAGAAATCGCCCAGCCGCCTCCCTCTCGTATTCGAACCTTGTATTGCTCGGGTTTCACTCAGACCGGGAATTCGTAACGCAAGATTGGGGATCTGCTTGTCGGTCGTGAAGCATTTCTTCTCCTCGACGCACCATGGCATCCAAAGAATGTGTGATTGAATGCGAAGAGGTCACTTGCAATTGTCAGACTGCAAGTGACCTCCACTCGTTCAAGATCATCGAGCATTACTTGCTGATGCAAGCGATTGCGGTCTGTGCTGCCTCACGTACACTCGGCTGATCGGTTTCAGCGACGAACTTCAACTGAGTGATCGCCGACTTGGCTGCTGGTCCAAAGCTGCCAAGAGTCAGAGCAGCGGTTGAACGCACTTCTGCGTCAGAGTCGTGGAGTGCTGACGTAATTGCAGTCGCTACTTCTGGTGTCGGCACCTTGGAGGAATCGCCAAGGGCCATCAGAGAGAGAGTCCGGACCTCAGATGTGCCTTCGGTTGTCAGAGAGATCAACGCCTTGGTCGCGGCAACTTTGTCTGACTCGGTTCCAATCCTTGCAAGTGCTTCTGCAACATGCAGGCGTACGAAACTCTTTTCGTTCTGCAACTGCTGACGCAGCATCGGGAGTGCCGGTCGAGCTTGCTCACCGATCCCGTTAAGAGTGAATGCTGCGAACTGTACGACATCGGAATCGTCACTCTGGACAAGCTTGGCTAATGATTGCACGGAAGGATTCGCGTTGCCCGTCAACTCCCAGGCAGCCCATGCAGCGTACGCCTGGACGATCTCATGGTCATCCTGCAACAGAATCCGGACAGCACCTTCAGCGGACGCGGCGTCTCTCCCCATCTCGGCCAGTGCTCGCAGACCTGCCTTACGGACTTCGGGGTCGTGGCTGTCCAGTTTCTCGACCTCACGAAGCACCGCCGCGTTTGCATCGGTACAAAGAGTTGTAACGGTCCGGGGCTGCCACTTCGATCCGTCAGCCCAATCTGCAGGATTCTCCTGATTCGCTGCTTCAACGACCTCCAGGCTGACTTCCGCCTCAGCAATCACCGGCGAAGACGTCTCCGCAGCAGCTGATGCCAACTCGACGCTCGGAGAAGCCGGTTTGGCTGGCTCAGCTGCTTCTGGTTGGGCTGGTCGCGTTGTTCCCCAGTCATAGACAGCCAGTTGAGTTGGAGCAGCCTCTGTAGTCGATGCTGTTGCAGAGACAGCGACGATCGGTGAGGCCTTCTCGCTGGACTCTGCCAATTCCTTTTTGGCGAACGCTTCAGCAATCAGCTGAGACATTTCAGCATCAACTTGTTCGCGTTCATCCGTTGGGTTTAGAGATGGCCGAGGTTGTTCTGATCCGGCAGGCCGACTGGCTGCGATCAGCTCGTCGATGTTGGTTTCCTGACGTCGCTCACCAGATTGCACAATTTGCAGTCCTTGACGAGCCTCCGCGTTTTGAGGATCCAAAGCGAGAACCTGTCGGTAGTAAACGACCGCCTGGTCCGTGCGGCCTTCCTTCTCGTACTGACGAGCCGCAGCCAGGAGCTGGTTCTTGTTGTACTTCGGTAAGACTTCATCTGTGGGCCTTGCCCCTCGGTTCGCCCGTGCGGATTGCTGCGAACCGTTGGACTTGTTGAACACTCTCGCCAGCGGGAAACGCCCACCACGAGAAGCACATCCAACGGAGACCATCAGGGCAGCCATCAGTGCGAACTGTACCGTGCGTCGCCCAATCGTGGTTTGTCCCATCGCCATCATCGTTCCCCCTGTTGTCGATGCGAGTTCATTCGCATCTGCGATGTTATGCACAAGTGCTGTCAAATGTTGTTTCAGCGGACTGCTAAAACACCATTCGATGGATAAGGTCTGTCGTCAGATGGTGACCAGTGACCATATGAGTGGTGAGGATGAGTCAATTCATTCCGCACTTGTCTGTTGTATCGGTTATCCGTGATGTGCAGTTCGAGTGAACTGTGTGTTGCCGGAGAATTCCCCCCGTAACCCTCATCCCTCTATTTCTGCTCACATTGACACGAAAGAAGAGCTCCGGCGAAATCTGCCGCCGCACCGAGAATTGTCCCGTGCTTATGCTGTCATCGTCGTAGGAGACAACAGAGGTACCTGAACGCATCCGCTGAGCTAGTCAGCAGATATCGCAGGCCGTACACTCGGGAGCATCTGATGTGGGATCAAACAAGTTCCTCAGAATGTGCGAATGTGTCGACATTGCCCGCTGAACAACACCCGGCCTCCATCAACGAGTCGTTGAATTCCGCCCCGAGAGGCGACAAGGACTCTTCTCAGGCTTTTAAGAGAATCTCCTCTCTCTCTCTTGCAGACACCGTCCCCAAACTCGATCAGCTGAAGCAAAACCTTGCAGGAGTCATTCAGGGGAAAAGCGACCCGATCGACATTCTCATCATTGCATTGCTGGCAGGCGGTTCTGTGTTGATGGAGGATGTGCCCGGCGTCGGGAAAACGACACTGGCCAAAGCGCTTGCCCGATCACTCGATGTCGAGTTTCGTCGGATCCAGTTCACTCCAGATCTGTTGCCTACGGACATTCTGGGGTCATCGATCTATAGTCCAGCTGATGGTTCGTTCACTTTTCGTTCCGGTCCAATCTTTTGCAGCGTGCTGCTGGCAGACGAGATTAACCGCGCATCACCCCGAACCCAGTCGGCCCTTCTGGAGGCGATGAGTGAACGTCAGGTGACCATTGAAGGGAATCGACTCAAACTGCCCGATCCATTCCTGGTCCTCGCCACTCAGAACCCGATCGACTTCCACGGCACGTATCCTCTGCCGGAAGCACAACTCGACCGATTTCTTGTCCACCTGAATATCGGGTATCCCGATCCAGCGACCGAAGCGGACATGCTTTATGCTCAGGCAAACGATCGGCCCATCGATCAGGTGTCACCCGTCCTTTCTATTGAAGACATCGTCGGTGCTCAATCACTCGTCCGCAACGTGCACGTTGATCGTTCGATTGCCGAGTACATCGTTCGGATCGTGCAGGAAACACGAAACCATCATCAACTCCGACTGGGTGTCAGCCCGCGCGGATCGCTGATGTTCTTCAGGGCAGTGCAAGCAGCCGCGTTATTCTCCGGACGTGACCATGTGCTCCCCGACGACGTATTGCAACTGGTTCAGTACGTGTTGCCTCATCGGTGCATCTTGACATCACAGGCAAAATACAGCAGTTCTAGCAAAGCAGACATCATTGCAGAGATCGTTCGGAAGGTACGCATTCCGGTGTGACTCATGGGATATCGCTCTCGCGTCATTGGGCCGATGCACCGTTACTTCTGGCGGTTCAAGCTCACTCCCGCGGGACGCTTCGTCGTAATCGGTCTGTTGGTTTCATCGATTGGACTCATTTCCGTCGAGATTCCGACTTATCAAGTCTTCTGCGGCCTTCTTGGATTGCTGATGATCTGTGAGCCGATCGGACTGATGTTTCGGCCTCACCTCAACCTGACGGGACGCCTTCCAGAGAAGGCCCGTGTCGATGAGCAAGTGACCACGAATATCACCGTAACGAATTCCTCCCTGAAACCGGCATTCGACCTGATGCCAGGTTTTTTCGGCCTCCCGAAGCCGGTCACTCTGTTGAACGCCGACCATTATGTCCCCTCACTGTTTCGCGGCGAAACAACGTCGTTGCCGGTGACCCTGATCGCACACCGACGAGGCGTCTATCGACTGCCACCACTTCAAGTTCACTCGACCTTCCCGTTTAACCTGATGAGATTCGGAGGAAGCAGGCTCCCCGCTCAATCGATCACGGTTCTGCCCAGGTATCACACACTTGAACACATCGACATTCCATTGAGCCATCGCTACCAACCGGGAGGAATCCTGGTGTCTGCCAACACGGGCGAGTCTCTGGAGTACATTGGGAATCGTGAATACGTTCCGGGCGATCCTGCGCGGCATCTCAACTTCCGCGCCTGGGCTCGTCTCGGTCGCCCGGTCGTCCGTGAGTTTCAGGAGGAGTACTCGTGTCGGGTTGCTGTGATTCTCGACACTTATGTCCCTCAGCGGCGAGGTCACAGAACCAAGGGATTCGCAAATCTCGAGGCAGCCGTGAGTCTGACTGCTGCGACCGCAGAAGTACTCTCCACAGGTGACTTTCTGATCGACTTTTTCGCTGCCGGTCCGAATCTCCACGTATTTCGCTCCACAGGAAGTCGATCGAGTTTCGACAGCGTGCTGGAGATCCTGGCAGCTGTCGATGTCAGCCGTGAGGATCCGTTCGCTCAAGTCTCGCCCGCAGTCGCTGAGGAGATGCAACAGATTTCCACAGCTGTCTGCATCTTTCTTGATTGGGACGATGCTCGACGAGAACTGACGGATCGGATCCTTGAAGCTGGGTGTGCTCTGAAGGTGATTGTGGTCCGTGACGGAGAGACGACACTTCCGCTGGAAGAATCAGCGCAGATCCAGCAGGTTCACATAGATGCCATCACCTCAGGATCGCTGCGACAAATCTGACCGAATGGTATGTTCGAAACAACGCGACATATCGATGAACCCCTCTTCGCGTTCGAGCGAATCGAAAAGCAGGCCTCGTCTTCACAGATTCGCTGGCTGGCGATCGTCGAACTCCTAATTTTGACTTATCTGCTGGGATACGTCTCCGGGGCACGTGTCTTTCCGATCACCATTGCCGGTTTGGCGATCTTCTCCGGGGTGTCTCCCTGGCGATTGAGGCTGCACAAGCCACTCCAGCTTTGGCTCTATGCTGTCATCACGATCGGCTTCGTTCTCTATTACTTCCTGTCACCTGTCCAGATTCTGATCGAGGACCCGCTCTTTTTCCCAGCACAGACACATCTCATCGCACGCATCCTGATCAGCATCTGTCTGGTAACGTTGTTTCTCAAGCACGATCGAGACCGCCCACCAATCTGGCTGGCCGGGATGGGAGCAGTGTGTCTGCCTTTTGCAGTCAATCTCCCGCTCGGATACTCCGATCATCACACACTATTGTACGGGATCATCGCCTATGTTGGTGTGATGGCGTTGTATGGCAATGAATGGCGCAGGCGTCGAGTCGCCCTCTCTCGGCGTCATCGATGGCCGCGGGCGATCGCGCTCTTTGCGACACTCTCGACATCGCTCCTGATTGGCGCAGGGTCAGCTTATGCCCTGCAGCGATACGAGAAGAACATCGAATACTATCTTGAAGAATTACTGGGGTATGATTCACGGGCTGTCCGTCCCGGTTTCACGATCGGAAATCGATTGAATGACGTTTCGAACTGGAAAACTGCCAAGGCAGATGAACTTGCACTTCGAGTGTTTTCGGAGAGTCCGCCGGGCTACCTCCGGGGAGTAGTCTTCGACACGTATCAGTCCCCAAGACGGAACGAATCGCTGACCGTCTGGACTGGTCAGGAAGGCAGCTCTGTGCTGCATCGGATGGAACCTCCTCGCGGGTTGCCAATTAGCAAACTTCACGGACAGTTGTACTCCGTTGTTGACGACTCGCAAGGTCCGTGGTCGACAATGGAAGTCTGGCCGCTGAACCCGCAGGGACTCTTCCTTTTTGCACCGCTTGAGACCGCTTATGTTGCGGTCAACACCGGACACGTCGTTCGCGAGTATCATGGAACTCTGCGTGCTTCCGAGCTCCAAAGCCATGCGGGTTACACGCTCTTCACGACACAATCCACTCCACAGCAGGAATTGAGCGACACCCGTCGCCACCTCTCCACCAGGGTCGAACCTGACACGAGTCCACGAATCAAACAGTTGGCAGATGAACTCTTCGCAGACTGCGAGACAACCGAAGAGAAGATTCACCGCGTCCAGCAATGGTTTCGAACGAACTTCGAGTATCAGCTGGGGATCGATGTTCCTCGTCGAGCAGATCCGCTTACTTATTTCCTCACCGAAGGCAGAAAAGCCCATTGCGAATTTTTTGCGACAGGGACTGCTCTCTTGCTACGGTTAGCGGACGTACCGACCCGATACGTCGCAGGGTATGTGGCCGTCGAGCGAAACGATCTCGGAGGTTTTTGGATCGCTCGGAACAAGGACGTCCATGCCTGGGTCGAGGCTTATGACGACGCTCAGCAAAGGTGGGTAATTGTTGAGTCAACACCGGAGGCGGGGATTCCGCAACCTCGTACTGCCTCACAGCTGTCACAATCGATGGACACGATTTCGCTTCTCTGGGTTCGACTTCGAAATCTGATTCGCAACGAAGGGTTCCGGAATATCTTCCAATACCTGTGGAAGATTGCCTGGTCAATCCCCGGAATGGTCGCTTTGACTTTGGCACTTGCGATCCCATTCCTGTTGCGAAATCGACAGCTGAAGCCCTGGACCAGACACCGCGAAGACGCCCATCTCAAGTCCATGCACGCGATCCTTTCAAAACTGGACAAACGTACCAAGGAGCACTACCGCGAACGCCAGGCTGATGAAACACTCATGCAGTTCACCAGCGAACTGAGATCGAACGAACACGATCTCGCCTGGTCGAACTCACTGGCTGATTGTTACGACCTTTATCGAACTCTGCGTTTCCGGAGTCAGACCGGTCCTGAGGCTGTCGAGCAACTCGAGAAAGCCCTCTCGCGTGTACCCATGAGCGAGCATTCGGGCGTCAAACCCCACTCACTCAACGCTCCCATGACCAGTCAGTAACTCCCCTGAGATTCTGGATACAGCTCTCGGGCCACTGTCCGTCCTTCAAGGCAACGATCGTTTCCGCAGCCATCGTCAAGGAGTCCCGCCGTGATTCCACATCCAAGCCGGCAACATGACCAGCAAGCAGGACGTGTCGATGCTTGAGCAGCGGACTGTCAAGCGGCAGGGGTTCCGTCTCAAACACATCGAGTCCGGCCCCACGAAGATGTCCGTATGTAAGAGCAGCATTCAGAGCCGACTCATCAACGAGGCCCCCACGCCCCGTGTTAATCAATACAGAGCCTGCCTTCATTTTCGCGAAGCGCTCCGCATTCATCAAATGGACCGTCTCAGCAGTGAGAGGAATGTGAAGCGAGACGTAATCGGACCGGCTGAGCAAATCGTCCAGTTCGCACAGTTCAACCTTCCACTGCTTGACAAACTCAGGATCAGCGAATGGCTCACAGGCGATGACTTTCATCCCCAACCCCAACGCCCGTGGGACAACCGCTTGACCGATGCGACCGAGCCCGACGATGCCGAGCGTGGTGCCCATCACGCGAGGATACGTAATCCGCTCCCATTCCCCTTCACGGACACGCATGTCGAGGTCCGGGAACCCACGGGCAACGCCCATGAGCAAGGCGATTGTGTGCTCTGCGACCGAGTGATGATTGACTCCCGGCGTGGTCGTGATGGCCACATGTTGCTCATCACAGGTCGGCAAGTCGATGGCATCAAACCCGACGCCCGTTCGCGCGATGACCCGCAACTCCGGCAGGCACTTGAGCACGCGCGGCGAGTAAGGCTCCGAGCCAGCAAGCACCGCTGCCGCACTGCCGACAACTTCGATCAACGTGTCTTCATTCCAGAGATTGAGTCTGCGATCAACACTCTCAACATCGAACCCTGCTCGCTCCAGTATCTCAAAATGAGGCCCCTCGTCGGCCATCAACGCACAACATTTGACGACAGGTTTCATGGACATCGATCGCTCTTGGTGTGAAAAGTCCAGTGAGAAAACACCGTCATAACGGGTCATCCCAACTCGATGCAACCGGACAACCGACCGCGGCGTGATCGGTTAGTGCTGATTCCGCAATGTGGCACGTCGCTCCGCGTCGTGAAGGCACAGAGCAGAGTGTGGTGCCACACTTTGCGATCGGCTCCGAGTCAAACATGGTTGCCCAACCGTTGGCAATTGCGGCAAGATAGGCTCCGACGATCACTCCCTCAACCATCGAGTCTTCCGCCATGCCCGACACACAGATTCGCACGAACATCGACTTCGACCGACAGGGGGTTCAATGGGGAACCCTCTCCGTGCCCTACTCGCACAACCTCAGTGGCTGGTCGCAGTTGCAGGTGCCGATCTCGATGATCGCCAACGGCGACGGTCCAACGGTGTTGTTGATGGCGGGCAATCATGGCGACGAGTACCCCGGGCAGATCGCCATCATGCGGCTGATGCGCGAGTTGTCAGCAGAACAGGTCACCGGGCGGCTGATCATGATTCCCATCCTGAATGTGCCCGCATCCAGAGCAGCGACGCGATTGTCCCCGCTGGACGGCAAGAACCTCAACCGTTGCTTTCCCGGTGACCCGCTGGGAGCGGTCTGCGAGATGATTGCCCACTATCTGACAACAGTCCTGTTCCCGCTGGCCGATTTCGTGATCGACCTGCACACCGGCGGTCGCGGCGTCTACTTCTCCCCGTGCGCCCACATGCACCTGGTCGATGATCTCGATCAACGAAGAGCGATGGCTCGAGGAACAGAGGCTTACAACACGGACTTCGCCTTTCTGTATGCAGACATCGCAGGACACGGGTTATTGCCCGTCGAAGCGGAGAGGCAGGGGAAGATCGTAATCACCACTGAAATGGGAGGAGGTGAGGTCGTGCCGCAGCCGATCCACCGTCTCGCACAAGCAGGTCTGAGGAACGTGCTCGTTCACTCGGGGGTGTTGCAGGGGGAGTTTCACACACGTGCCAATCTGGGACTGCCGCCGACACGATGGATCCAGTCTCTTGATCAGCGGGACTACATCTTCTCACCCGAGTCCGGCCTTTACGAGAGTCTGGTCGACGTGGGCGTCGACGTCTGTGCGGGACAGCCATTGGGAGCCCTGCACTTTCCGGAGCGTCCTGATCGCGAACCAACCATGATCGAGGCAGATTCAGACGGAGTGCTGATCGCCCATCGCGGTCCAACACTGACGCAACAGGGAGACATCCTCGTCTGTCTGGCACACGACGTCCCTGAGGAAGTGTTCCGAACCTTCCAGAACATTCCATGATGTCGAGAACAGTATCAGTGGGATTGTTCGGAAGCGTCGCCATTCTCGTGCGGTTTGATTTCGCACTGATTGTCGCAGCGACCGGTCAATCGCAGCCGGTTCTTCGCAAACACGTGATAGGCCCGGTCAGCAAGATGAGACACACCGGGCAATCGCGTGGCTTTGACCAGCCAACCAAATCCCAGCGCTCCGTAAATATGACGAAAAGCTTCAACGCCGGTCACCCACTGGCCGTTCGGCAATCTGCCGTGCATCTCCTCCATGAAACGGTCCATCGTGAGATCATACTTTGAGGGATCGAAATCCAGGGCGGCGATGTTCGTCATTCTCAACCGGTGGCCGCGATCCATCAGCCGCAGCACGTTGATCTCCCGTTTGCACAGGGGACAGTCGCCGTCGTAGAAGACCTCAATGGCATAGTCACCCGGCTGATCGCCCGTGCCAAATGGTTGCGACTTGCGGCGGTAGATTCGCTCTTTACTCATCATGGTGATGATACTCCACTCGTCATTGTACGCACACCGATGACGTGTCAACGTGATGTGATGCAAAGAATGGTGAACCGTGATAGGCTCGTTGCAATAACTGATGATCCGATACGGCTCTCGGCTTCGGAGATGAATTGATGAAAAATGCAGACGGAGTCACCGTCATCCGCAACGGCACCGTGATCATCGGGACCGGGGTCGATCCAATTCCGGACGGTTTGGTTGTGATCAAGGATGGTCGACTGCAGGCCGTCGGTCGGGATCTGGACCTCTCTGACATTCCTGACAATGGAACTTTCATCGATGCCCGTGGCGGGACGATCATGCCCGGGTTGGTTGAAGCCCACTTTCACCCCACGTACTTCAATGTCGCGGCTCTAGAGGACCTGGATATCAAGTATCCGGTCGAATACGTCACGCTGTTGGCGGCCAATAATGCTCGCTTGGCACTCGAATGCGGTTACACCTCCGCCCGTAGCGGTGGCAGCCTGTTCAACATCGACGTTTGGCTGAAGAAGGCCATTGATGAAGGTCTGATGCCCGGTCCTAAACTGGCCGCCAGTGGTCGCGAGATTTGCGGGGCGGGCGGACTGATGGACTGGAACCCAGAGTTCCGCAAGATCGGGATGGAGGGTCTGATTCTGCTCGTCAACGGCCCCGACGAAGCCCGGTCAGCTGTCCGAAAACTCGTCAAGGATGGAGTGGAATGGGTGAAGACTTACCCGACTGGAGACGCTGCCGCTCCAGACACGAACGACCATCACACGCTTTGCATGACGTTTGAGGAGATGCATGCGGTTGTTCAGACGGCTCACAATCATGGGCTGAAAGTCACTGGTCATTGCCGTGCCACCGAGGGGATCAAGAACGCCCTGCTCGCCGGTTATGACGCTTTGGAGCACGGCACATTCATCGACGACGAAACACTGGATTTGCTGATCGAACGTGACGTACCCGTTGTCCCCGCACTGTACTTCGAGCAAGCAAGCATTGTGCATGGCCCCGAATTCGGCATGCCGCAATCGGTGATCGACGGCCACCAGGAGACTCTTGAAGGAGGGGCAGAGAGCGCACGGCGCATTCTCGCATCCGGCGGTCGCCTCGGCATGGGAGGAGACTATGGGTTCGCCTGGAATCCGCATGGAGATTACGCCAAGGAACTGGAGTTCTTCGTCAGCTATGTCGGACTGAAGCCGTTGGACGTCATCACCTGTGCGACCCAGACCGGGGCCGAGATCACGGGGCAGGACAATGAGACCGGGACCCTGGAAGCCGGCAAACTGGCCGACATGCTGATTGTCGATGGTGACGTTCTTGGCGACATCTCCATCCTGCAGGACCGCTCACGCTTCATTGCGGTCTTGCAGAATGGACACATCCGAGCCGGACAACTCGCTTGATGCGGATCGCTCGTCAGTCGCGATTGACGCTATGGTCCAAGATGGCAGACTCGTCGAAGATCGCGTGGTTGATGACCGTGCGAACACTCGATGTGAACACAATGTGAATCTTGCCGTCCTTCGTCTGGATGGCTGTCGGATAGGCAGCGGTATCTCCCGCAACGTTGTAGACGTCACGAGAATGGGGATACGTCTTGTCGTTGTCGGTCGAGATTTTGACTGTCAGCGGCATACGTTCGCCCTCGTTGTTGTCGTTGTACACCAACAGGAGGTGTCCGTTTTGCAGCTTGATGAAGTCGACTGCGGAGTTCGGATTCTTGAACTGGGTCCGTTCTCCCTTGCTCCACGTATAACCACCATCCCGGGATTCTGAGCGATAAGTGCAACCCGTGGGATCGGGGAGGAAACGACCGCCCCTGCGGATGTAACAGACGAGATAGTCATCGTCGATTTGGACGGGTGATGCCTGCAAGTTGCCGATCTCCGAATAGATGCGGTTCGTTGGCGTCCAGGTTTTCTCCTGGGGATCGTATCGCAGGAAATAGCTGCAGGTATCAGCCGGCGTTCCTTCGCGGTCCTCACCTGTCTCGTGATAGACAGGAAGCAGGTAATCGCCATCGTTCAATACAATGGGGGCCGTACGAAGCATGGTCCCCTCTTCAAAGGAGAGCATGTACGAGTCCGACCACGTGTGACCCATGTCCTCGGACACCTTGTACTTAATACGGGCAGACGACCATGTCGGTCCGTAGTTGGTGATGTAGAACAGCCAGACGTTGCCATCAGGCCCCTGCCAGATGGCCGCGTTGCCTTCGGATCGATTGGGAGTGTCAGCGATGATGTACGGAGGGGTCCATTGGTCGGTCCCCTTCACCAACCGCATGCCGTAGACGGCCGTGTCACCATCATACTCACCGTCACCGCCGTAGTAGGCAATATACAGATCGCCATTGTCGAACTCGGCGATCGTCGCGGGATGCTTGTACCGTCGCGAGACCTCGGGACCAACGACGCGTTCGATTGTGATGTCGTCAGCCGCGTATGCAGTCGTGGCAACTGCGGTGATCAGAAAAATCCAACTCAGAGATCTCATCGTGTTGCTTCCTCAAGATGTTAATTCTACAGGTGTGTTGTCGAGCGGCACGCGGGAGTTGGCACTATTGGATCACTAGACCGGCGTCGGAGATCAATTCACTCCGAGTGCTGCGAGGACGTGTTCCATCGGCGTCAGCAAAATCGGGCACGGGGAGTCGTCACTATGGCAGGCAAACAATCCTCGGGGAAACTGATTGCCCAAAGGTGCCATGAGGACATCAATGCCATCGGTTTCCTTAGCACCGGAGACCGCAAAGGGCAACGTCAAGCCAGTCCCGTCCAGCGGCATGACATGAATTGTACTGGTGCCTTGATCAGAAAACAGCAGAAAAGTACCATTCCCAGTTTTCGTCAGTGCCAAGCCTTCAAGATCACCCTGAATTCCACGTTTGCCAACCTCCGCAATCAACTCGCCTGACGTCGGATCGCCCGGCTCCGCACCAAGGCGCCAGATCCCCTTCGTCTCCTCGGCAATGTACAACAGTCCGGTGGAGTCATCTGCGACGGCGCCTTCTGACTTTCCGATGGGCCAGTCCCTCACCTTCCTTCCAATAACGTGACCGGTCCCGTCGTCAGCCAATTCGTATTGTTCGGCTGCTGCGTCAAACGAGGTAATGAACGCATAAAACTTGTCCGTCATCAACGAATGATACAAACACCCTCCGTAGTTCGATCCCGTGTGAATGTCTCCCCGGTCGACTCGAATGAGTTCGCGTGACTGCCTGTCTACGCGGAAGCAGCATAGCCGGTCTCCCTCCTCCTGCTGATTCACGACCACCAGATCGACGGTCTCGCCACCGAGTGGGAACCCGCTCCGGATGTCGATGTTGCCGGGTCGCGGCACTTCGATGGTTTGCAGTAACTGGCCGGCCAGATCGTAAACAAACAGACAATTGGCCGACTTGTCCGAGGTGATGATCGTACTGCGCGTCGCCGAGTTGATGTCCTGCCAGATACACAGGTCATCTTGATCCACCGCGGCCGGGTTGAGGAGCTTGGTGGTCGGCTCCGCCAGCATGACGTTGTCTCCTTGACGCTTCTTCGGAGTGGCAGCCACCCGTTCCGGAGTCTGCTCGCGGCGATTCTCGGGCGTGTCTGGAATGCGATCAATCAGTTCATTGACCTGACCATCCCGTTTCTTGAGAGTGAAAGCGTCATAAGGTCGCCCGATCGCAGTCCTCGCCTCATAACGGAGTTCATCTCCGTCGATCGTGATGATCTGATACAGTTGAGTGTCCTCTGCGGCCCGGTGCATGAAGGGCCTACGACCCAGGTCGTACATCTTGGGGCCACTCACGGATACGACGTACACGGTTCCCGCATCTTCGCTTTGCTTGCGGACACCGGTCGCAACATTCTGTTCGCTCTCGTGAGACATGAGCCCGGACCGGGCATACGTGTGATCATGTCCCGTGAGCACGAGGTCGACCTTGTATTTGTCGAAGAGGGGCTGCCACAGGTCGCGAAGGACCGGATTGTCCCGTCCCGCTTTCGACGAGTAAATCGGGTGATGAAATGTGATGACGGTCCACTTGTTCGGATTGTCGGCAAGCACACCGTCGAGCCACTTGGCTTGCGACTCCCAATCTTCATTGGAATTCAGAGCGACAAAGCGTGTCCCCTGGTAGTCCGTCCAGTAGACAGCTTCGCGAGCCCGCTCCGGACCGTTCTCGGGAAACGTAAAGGTCGGCTGCCAGTGCTTCGTCAACTCTCGAGTTTCAATGCCATCTGCCGCACTCGTGACCCGTGGGTATTCGTGATTCCCTGGCACAGCGATGCACGGCATTGTCCGCGAGATGAACCCTTGTGAGTAAAACCACTCACCCCACTCAGCATCGCGTGTCGCATCGTTGATCAGATCGCCTGCATGCAACAGGAATGCAGCACGGGGGGCATCCATGAATGCTTCGCGGACAACACGCGACCAGTGCGACTTCAAGTCGTTTTGGGCATCACCGAAGTACACAAATGTGAACGGCTTCACACCATCCGACGCTGTTGTGAAGTGCGACCATTCACTCCAGTTTGTACCGTCTCCTACCCGGTATACGTACTTTGTCTCCGGTTCAAGGTCGGTGAAGTTCACCGAATGATAGTGAGCTGTCCCCAGATCCGATTCGAATGGTGTCGTCTCTGCATGGTGCTGCTTCGCAACGGCGACGAACAAAGGACCGTCCTCAGCGACTGCAATCTGAGCAGCAGCATGCGTCACCGAAGTGTCCGTTCTCCAAGTGACGGCCTGAGAGTTTGCCGGCTCCGTCACCCAGGTGAGAACAATGCGGTCCGGATTCGCAGTAGGTCGCCAGACAACCTCGTCCGCAACCTTTGGTGGTGAATGATGATGATCATGGTCGTCACCTTCATGGCTCAGCACTACCTGAGACGTTCCAAATGAGGCCAACACAACAAGAGTAATCACGAGGACCGATCGACGACTCAACCAGCAAAACATGCCGATGTCTCAACCAAAACTGGAACCAAAAATGGGCAACCTGGGGAAGAAAACGGCCGTGGCTGTGATTTCTATCTCCCAGCGATCCCATCGTAGCAACCCCGGTGACGATAAGCACTGCTCAAGATATTGGTCGACTGACAGAAGGCCGTGCAGACCCCCCAATCCTCCTTGTTTGTCGCGATTCAGAAAGAGCTCCTGCCGAGTCCTGACCTTGCTCTGTCGAGAGAGAATCCGGTAGACAACCGCACCCTCCGGATTCTGATATGCCTCGCAAATGCGTGTCGAACTCCCGCCATTCCTGACTTTCGATTCGACCTTCTTCGCCATGAACTCTCCCTCCATAGCTTCGCGGAGCGTCAGACAGACAGTCATTGTTACTGCACTGATGATGGCCCTCACCACGGTCACCACTCTGCTCTCTTCCGGCTGTCGGTCCGCTCCGATCTCCGGACGTCGACAAGTGGTCGCGATTCCCGAAGCACAGGAAATCAACATGGGGCTCACTGCGTACGAGGAGACCCTTGCTGAGGAGCCGATGAGCGAGAATCAGGAAGTCATCGCGATGGTGAATCGCGTCGGCAAGCGGATCGCTGCCGTCGCGGACAAACCGGAGTACGACTGGGAGTTCCGTGTGATCGCCAAGGATGTCATGAACGCCTTCGCACTTCCCGGCGGGAAGGTTGCGGTTTACGAGGGTATCCTGCCGGTCTGTCAGGATGAAGCAGGACTTGCTGTCGTGATGTCTCATGAAGTGGCCCATGCACTCGCTCGACACGGTGGCGAACGCATGACGCACCAGATGGGTGTCAACGGAGTCGGCGGAATCATCAAAGCGGTCAGCCAAAAAAAGGCCAGCGAACCGACGACCGACAAAATCATGCAGGCCTACGGTGTCGTGTCGGAATACGGTGTGATCCTGCCTTACAGTCGCAAACATGAGTCGGAAGCAGATGCGATCGGCTTGATTTTGATGGCCAAAGCGGGCTACGACCCCAGCGTCGCTCCTGAGTTCTGGGAACGCTTCTCAACACAAAATGGAGAGAAGCCGCCCGAGTGGCTCTCAACCCATCCGGCCGATGCTCGCCGTGCAGCTGACCTGCGGGCACTCCTCCCCGAAGCCATGAAATACTATGAGGCTGCCTCTGAAAAAATTGGCATGGGCGAGATCATTCCGATCAATCGTCGCGCCCCTCGGACCTTGATGACATCCACACCGGACTCTGCCCCCTTGCAGCAATTGGCATTTGCACCGGGCTCGCCTCAGAAAGCGGCCATGGGTCCACCCCCTCCTCTGCCGGAGAAGATCGACCCCTTCCTGGACAACGACACGGTCGCTACGAATGAACCTCATTCACCCGAGCTTGGTTTCTTCCAGCCGCCCGTGATGTCGGATCCACTCTCCGCCAAAACGATCGAAGCCTACAGGCTCGAAGGTCTGTCATCAGAACTGATGGACGATGGCTGGGAACCAGCCGTTGGTCGAGCTCAGGTAGAGTGATGATCAACCGAACACGACTTCATGTCGCGTAACCGCTGCACGGCTGAAATCACCAGCTGAGCAGCCCGATCGATCTCATCCGTCGTCGTCAAACGTCCCAACCCGAAACGCAAACTGGCAAGGCTGAGTTTTTCCGGGATGCCCATGGCTCTCAGAACATGACTCGGCTCGGGGTCTGCCGTCGTGCAGGCCGAACCGGAACTGACCGCGAGACCATCGAGGTTGGCCATCAGTGCGTCGCCGTCTACTCCGGCAAAGCTGAGATGCAGATTCCCCGGTAGTCGTAGATCAGGATGCCCATTCAACGTGACGCCATCGAGTGCAGACATGATCGCAGCCCGGAGTCGTTCTCGCAGGTTTCGCAGCCGAGTGGATTCCTCTTCCATTTCCCCGACGGCGATCTGGCACGCCTCGCCAAACCCAACGATGAGCGGGACTGGCAGGGTTCCGCTGCGGAGGCGACGCTCATGCCCGCCTCCGTCAATCTGGCTGACGAGCCTGATCGCCGGCTGTCGACGACGGATGTACAACGCACCAACTCCCTGCGGGCCATAGATCTTGTGAGCAGTGAAACTCATAAGATCGATGGGAAGCTCTGAGACCTTCACCGGCAGCTTACCGATCGCCTGTGAGGCATCACTGTGAAACAGCACCCCTTTCCGCTGGCAGACGGTTCCAATCTTCTCGACCGCATTGAGAGTGCCGACCTCGTTGTTGGCCATCATCACCGAGACCAGAGATGTTTCCGGTCGAATGGCGTCTTCGACCGCCTGCTGATCAACACGTCCGTACTCATCAACAGGCAAAATCGTCACGACGACGCCTTCCTGTTTCAGTCGCTTCGCCGGATCGAGGACGGCGCGATGCTCGGCCGCGTTGATGATCAGATGACGACGATTCCGCTCCCCTTGGAGTACGCCTTTGATCGCCAAATTGTTCGACTCCGTTGCCCCGCTGGTGAAGATGATCTCTTCCGGAGTGCTGCCGATGGCATCCGCAATTTGCCATCTCGCTCGTTCGACGGCATCTCGTGCTTCACGACCGAATGCGTGACTTGTGCTTGATGCATTGCCCACGTGATCCGCGAACCAGGGCCACATCACCTCCAGGACGCACTGATCGCAAGGAGTCGTGGCGTGATGGTCGAGATAAATGCGTTCGTCGGACATCCCGGGCCACTCAGTCTGGCTGGACGGGACAGACGAATCCTTCCGGCTTGACCGCGATGACCGAACAACTGAGTGAACTCAGCAGCCGCTCTGCCGTGTTCCCCACCAGCATTCCGGGGATCCCCCCTCGGGCGACCGTTCCCATGATCAACAGATCCGCCGAGTTCTCCTCAATCGCATCCTGAATCACCACATCCGGTCGCCCCGATGTGACCTCGACCCGGGCTCCCTCGCTGATGGTGCGGAAGTCTGTCATTGCCAGGCGATCATTCAACTGCTGCTCGATCTGGCAGCAGGTCGTTTCCCGATATTCCTCGATCTCCTCCGGAGAGACACCGGTCCGACGCAGATGAGACTCCAGTGGAAACTGGACTGCATGTAAGGCCAGCAGGCGGGCATCGAGTAAACGTGCTGCCGACACGCCGAGGTGCAGGCAGTGTTGGCCGACGTCGCTGAGATCGTCCGCGACAATGATGGTTCTCGTCTCATCATTTGCGCTTGGCCGCGCGACCCAAACCGGACAGGGGCACAGACGAAGCAGTTTGATCCCGGTGCTTCCCATCCACATGCGACTCGTCGCAGAGGCGTCTCGGGAACCAACGATCACCATTTGGTGACCGTCTCGAAGCACTGCACGGATGATCTCCATCCAGCTTTTCCCGGAGGCGACCTGTGCCTCCGCACTGACACCAAGCTCTGCCGCTTTGCTCAGCAATGATTCCAGTGCTGTTTGGGCACTCGCTGCAACCGCATTCGCGTCCGCGTCGTTTGTCCCCGCAGGCAGTGGCCGTGTGACGGTTAGGAATGTGACGCTGGCCTTCGAGAACGCGCCAACTCGCAGACCCATCTCCACCGCCTCGCGAGTGGGAGCTGGTAATTCGAGGTCGTCAGGATTCTCCGGAGAGGAGATCAGATCGACTCCGACGAGCAATTTACGCACACCAAACATCACAAGACCTCAACCGTCATCTGCTGCCAGCAAATCAGTCAGTTTGATAAACCAGGAACCGGGGTAACTTCAGTCTACCAGTTCGGCTGCAATCAGGTCATCCCACGTCTCGCGGCGACGAATGAGGCGGTGCTGATCGCCATCGACCAGCACCTCCGCCGCACGGCCACGGGCGTTGTAGTTGCTGCTCATGGCCATCCCGTATGCTCCCGCGCTGAACGTGCAAAGCAGATCACCCCGTTTGACCGGAGGCAGATTGCGGCCCTTCGCCAGATAGTCGCCCGACTCACACACGGGTCCCACGACATCCACCGGTGAGCAGCCGTCGATCTCAGCCAGGAAGTCCTCAGGCAACTGCACGTCGGTCTGAACGGGCCAAATCGCATGAAACGAGTCGTACATGGCCGGTCGCACGAGATCGTTCATCGCACCGTCCTGAATGACAAACGTCTTGCCGCTCTCCTGCTTGACGAAGATCACACGACTCACGAGCACCCCCGCATTCCCCACGATACAGCGTCCCGGCTCCAGCGCCAGCCGGCACTCGGCCTCCTGCACGCGAGGCACGATCACCTTTGCGTAGTCGCTGTAGGGCGGTGCCTGTCCCTGTTGATAGTTGAGGCCGAACCCGCCCCCCAGGTTAATCCAGTTCGTCTGGTGACCTTTCTCCCTCAACTCCCGGACAACACCGACCGCCTTTTCAGCAGCCTTCTCGTAGGGTTCCGTCGTGTTGATGGGCGACCCGAGATGCATGTGGATACCCCGCAACTCAAGATGCGGATCAGCCAGCACTTTGTCCGCCAGTTCGCCGCCCCGTTCGATGTCGACGCCGAACTTGTTCCCTTTCTTACCGGTGGTGGTCTTGGCGTGCGTCTTGGCGTCGATGTCCGGGTTGAGCCGCAAGGCCACCGGAGCGACGACGCCGATCTCGCCAGCCACGGCCGAAATCGCATCCAGCTCCGGCTCACTCTCGACATTGAACATCAGGATTCCCGCTTCGAGTGCGAAGCGAATCTCCTTGTCCGTCTTGCCGACTCCAGCAAAACAGACCTTCCCCGTGTCCCCCCCGGCCTGCTGCACTCGAAAGAGCTCGCCACCGGAGACGACATCAAAGTTACATCCCGCCTCACTCAACACCTTGAGCAGCGACAGGTTCCCATTCGCCTTCACCGAATAACAGATCACCGGATCAACAGCAGCAAACGCCTCCCGCACCGCCTGAAATTCACTGACGAGCTTGGCCTTCGAGTAGACATACAGCGGGGTGCCGTATTCTGCCGCGAGGGTGGACAGAGAGATGTCCTCACAATGAATTACACCGTCTTTGAGTTGTTGAAATGCCATCTGGTCTTGTCTTGATACGTTGAGAATGATCGATACTGGGCCTGAACTGGGATTGCGATTGTCACGAACACAACTTAACACGTGAGTGTCCTAGATTTCGAGGCGCTGATCAGAGCGTTTTCAGCGTTTCAGAAGTCGTTCTGCGCTATGCCCCAATGAGCCATGACCGATACGACGAAGAAGGAACGAGAACGGCGATCCTTGGAGGCTGTCTATCCAGTCGGGGATCTCGAACAGGTGAAGGCAACAGAGAGACCAGACTTCGTATGCACCGTATCTGAGTCACATCACTTTGGAGTCGAGGTAACTGAGTTTTTTGAAACGGAGGCTCAAGCTCGAATGCAGCGAATCCCAGGATACGGTCTTGACTTACTCTGTGGTGGTGCGCATCGACACAAAGACGATGTTCTCGAGTTGAAAGTTGAAGAGGTCATACACGTCAGCGGACTGGATGGACGCAGAACGAATGTGAAAGCATTCTTCCGAAAGACACCACCCATTCAAGAAGTGTTCGACCTAATCGCCCAACTCAGCATCATCCCCAAGAACCTCAAGCTAGCCGGATATCAATCAGGATTGAGCGCTTGTGACCTTATCGTTACTGATTGCAGCGGATGGATTAGCGGTTATCAAGTGCAAGACGTGGTCAGAGCGCTCATTCACTGTTCACAGAGAGAAGCAATTGACCAAAGCCCCTTTCGGGAGATTCATCTTGTTAGCACTGAGGATAGACGTGCATTTCGTACGATCTCACTAAAGCAGAATCTACTCGCTGCTGAAATCTACGCATTCCAGATCATGTACAAGGAGTTCTATTGCGAAAACCTTCTTGGTCACTCTTGGAAAAATTACTTGAATCCTCTCGGATGGTACCTGCAAGTGAGATTCCCATATTTGCGGATCGCAAACTACGAAGAACGGCCCGAATTCCTTTTAGGGAGCACAGGCTGCCACTATCGTGCAAACGGAAAACTGCTCGTCCGAGATACTGCGTTTGTACACCCTGATGAAGTCGATTACCTTCCTGATGTCAACTTCGACGCCCCTCCTAGGGAATTCGTCGAGTTCATGCATACTCGACGTGAGCAGTTCTTTTGTTGCTTTGAGCTGGCAACAACCCGTGTTCTCAACGCTGAATAAGAACCAAAATCACTCAATCTCTGTCACAATCATATCCGGGTCGCGTGGGTGAACGGATTCGGTCGGGCAGTCGACGATCAGGTCGAGTTCTTCGAGGACGATGGCGCCGATGAGGGCGTCTTCGCGGTTGGGTTCGACAGTGGCGGAGAACACGCCGTCACGACCGCAGAGGGATAGCCAGACATTTGTCACTCGAGGACGGGTCTCACGGCGGTTGTCGGCATAGCGGACACTGACATCGCCTGCTTGTTGCAGGTTCAACTCATCGACCGCCCGCTGCGGGAGCACGAGCCGGGCTGCGCCCGTGTCCACCAACCCCTGGACTGTCAGATGTTTGACCGAATCGGGAATCCGATCCTCGGGAGCCGCCTTCACAACCTCACGATTGTCCGCGAGCACTATGTCGACGGTGATTCGGCCCATCTGCTCTCCCCGGATGTCAGTCATCATGGAAAACCTCTCTGATGCGAGATCGTTGCATTATAGCAGCGATACGGCTTGAGCGTATCTTGGGCATCATAATTACCCTCGTGGAATTCACGGCACATTCGGAATCATCCGCACTTCACTGATTCCATCCGGCATCTCTGTCCAAATCTGATTCCTGTCCGACATCACATCTGCAACGCCGGTTCCAAACTTCGGTACAGTCGAGTCAACACTCTCCCGATGAAGATCCCTGCAGAAGCGTCGTCATGAAAACCGTGCTTATTTGCCATGCGGATCGTGAGATCATTCGGTACGGGACGGCTCCGTGGATGGACTCGTTTTCCAATCTGGCTGGGATCATTGAGATCGAGGACCGGCCGGGGAGTCGCTGGAAGAGTGTTCAGCGGGAAGTGCGGCGGATCGGGTGGCTGCGTCTGTTGGATGTCGTGGCATTTCGGCTGTATTACAAGCTCTTTCTTGCTGAGCAGGATACCATTTGGGCAGAACAACGTCTGGAGCAACTCAAACAGACGTACTCACCGTTACGGGAGGACGTTCCGATCCTGCGGACGCACTCGCCCAACTCGAAAGCGTCGCAGGAATTTCTGACATCACTTGAGCCGGACATCATCTACGCGGCCTGCAAACACATCCTCAAGCCGCGGATCTTTTCAATCGCGAAGACCGGCACGCTGGTGATCCATCCGGGCATCTGCCCGCAGTACCGCAACGCACACGGCTGCTTCTGGGCGCTCGCCAGCAACGACCTTGACCATGTTGGCGGCACGCTCCTGCAAGTCGACGCGGGCATCGACACTGGACCGGTCTACAAGTATCTGCGGGCCGAGTTTGATGAAGTCCACGAATCACACATCGTCATCCAACAGCGGATGATGTACGACAATCTCGACACGCTCGCTCAGGCGTTTCAGGACATCCACGAGGGACGGCTGCTCGACCTCAACACGAAGGGGCAGCCCTCCCGTGAGTGGGGCCAACCTTGGCTGACGGCCTATCTTCGCTGGAAAAGGCAGGCCCGCAAACGCGCGATGCAGCAAACCAGGGCATCGGAACCTCAGCCCCGACGTCGCCCTGTGAGCAGTACCAGGACGGCAACAAACAGCGAAGCCCCGATGATTGACCAGATCACCGGGAATCCCCGATTGCCGACCTGAATCGTCAGCAGTTCCGGCAGTCCGGCCTTCGCTGAGAGCCACGAGCCGAGCAAGGCTCCGATGAAGCCCAGCACGATCGATGCGAGACATCCACCGCGCGTCGCACCAACGATCGACTGAGCGATGCTGCCACAGACTCCAGCAATCAGCAGGAGCAACAGTAGTTCCATCGTCACCCGACCTTGGCACTTTGCTTGGAGAGCAACTCCGCTATTTGAACAGCATTTGTCGCTGCCCCTTTGCGGAGGTTGTCACTCACACACCAGAACGTGAGGCTACTGGGGTGTGAGATGTCCTTGCGGATGCGTCCGATGAACACTTCGTCACTGCCGTCGCACTCGCTGGGAAGAGGATACAGGCCTTCCTTGAGGTCATCGACAACTGTGATCCCGGGGAAATTCGAGAACAGCTCGCGGGCCTCATCGACTGAGACAGGCTTGGCCGTCTCGACTGTGATGGACTCACTGTGGCAGTTGCTGACCGGAATACGGACACACGTCGGACAGACCTGGATGCTTTCGTCACCGAGGATTTTGCGGGTCTCATAGACCATCTTCATTTCTTCGGACGTATAGCCTTGCTCCTTTTCGCTGCCGATTTGCGGGATGGCGTTGAAAGCAATCGGCTTCTTGAAGGCTTTGTAACTGTAGACCTGCCCGTCGAGGTGAGCGCGCGAGCCTTCAATCAGGTCGGCTGTCCCTTGCACCCCTGCTCCGCTGGTTGCCTGATAGGTTGCAACGATGACACGTGTAACCTTCGCTGCGTCGTGAAGCGGCTTGAGGGCCATGACCATCTGTGTCGTCGAGCAATTGGGCGAAGCGATGATCCCCTTGGCATTGATGGCGTCCTCCGGGTTTACCTCTGGGATCACCAGGGCCACGCCTTCCTTCATCCGCCAGTAGCCGGACTCGTCGATGACGGTCGCTCCTGCTTCGACCGCAGCCGGAAGGTATTCGGCAGCCGTGTCATCGGGCGTCGACGAGAGAACCAGGTCCACCCCTTCGAAGGCAGAGGTGGTCAACTCTTCGACCGTGTATTCTTGCCCCTTGAAGGTCAAGGTCGAACCCGCGCTCCGGGCCGATGCCAGAAAGCGAAACGTCTTCGCTGGAAAGTCCCGCTCCTCCAACAAATGCCGCATAATGCGACCAACGGCTCCGGTCGCGCCGACTAAAGCAACGGTATCGTACACGTATGTCATCCCCAATATTTGAATTTCAAGCAGTTGCCCACCATTCCGAATATAGCGTGCTCATCTTGCCGACTGCAATCACCGGTTTGAACCTGATCCACTTGCAATGTGTCGAGTCGAAGGAGGTCTCATTTCGCTGACAGTCCACCATCGGCGAATGTTCGGCATTTCACTATCATGTCAGCACTATGACTGAAAAAAACACATTTGAGACTCTTCAAAATCTGCTCAACGACCGCATCCTCGTGATCGACGGGTCGATGGGGGCGCTCCTGTTTCAAAAGGGTCTGGAAGAGGCCGACTATCGGGGGGAGCGGTTCAAGCATCACAACAGGTCCCTCAAAAATGCGACCGATGTGCTCTGTCTCACGCAGCCGGAAACAATTGCGGGGATTCACCGGTCCTATCTGGAAGCCGGTGCGGACATCATCGAAACCAACACGTTCGGGGCGAATCTGGTCACGCTCGGCGAGTTCGGCCTTGCGGAACTCACGCGTGAGGTCAACAAGACGGCGGTTGAACTGGCGAGGCGGGAAGCGGAAGCATTCACAAAAAAGAATCCGGGCAAACCCCGCTTCGTCGCTGGTAGCATTGGCCCGACGAATGTGCAGCTCTCGCTGAATGCCGATAATCCCGGCACGCGTCCCATCCAGTTCGACGATCAGGTTGCCTCGTATTCCGAACAGGTGCGAGGGCTGCTGGACGGCGGAGTCGACCTGCTGCTGCCGGAGACATCTTTCGACACGCTGAACATGAAGGCCTGTCTGTTTGCCATCGGCAATGTCTTCAGGGAACGCGGAGTCCAAGTACCAGTGATTGTCAGCGGGACGATCTTCGACGGTGGTCGCACGCTCACTGCTCAGACGGTTGAGGCGTTCTTCACGTCCGTTCAACACTTTCCGATGCAGGCCATCGGCCTGAATTGTTCGCTGGGCCCTAAACAGATGCGGCCCTACGTCGAAGCGCTCGCGAACATCTCCAGCGTGCCGATGATCTGTTACCCGAACGCGGGCCTGCCCGACGGTATGGGAGGGTTCGACTCCAACCCGAACGAGTTCACGGACTATATCCGCGACTTCGCGGAGCAGGGCTGGATGAACATCGTCGGAGGCTGCTGCGGAACTACACCGGAGTACATCGCGAAGATTGCTGATACGGTGACGGGAATCAAGCCGCGACCGATCCCGGCTCTACCTCAGCTATCAAACTATTCTGGGCTCGAACGGTATGAGATTCGACCCGAGTCGAACTTTCTGATGGTCGGTGAGCGGACCAACGTCACCGGCTCGCGCAAGTTCGCACGGCTGATCAAAGAGGAACAATACGACGAAGCTCTGGCCATTGCCCGTGAACAGGTCGAGGGGGGGGCCAACATGATCGACGTGAACATGGACGAAGGTCTGCTCGACTCGGCCCGCTGCATGGAAAAGTTCCTGTGGCTCATCTCCGACGACGGCGACATCCCGGTCCCCATCATGATCGACTCCTCCAAATTCGAGGTGATCGAGGCGGGGCTGAAGTGCATCCAGGGCAAAGGGGTGGTCAATTCGATCTCCCTCAAGGAGGGCGAAGAAAAGTTCCTCGAACAGGCACAGCTCATCCGTCGTTACGGGGCGGCCGTCGTCGTGATGGCATTCGACGAAGAGGGGCAGGCCGTCCTGGCAGATGACAAGGTGCGGATCTGCAAAAGAGCCTTTAAATTACTGACAGAGCAGGCTGGCTTCCCGCCCGAAGACATTATCTTCGACCCAAACATCCTCACGGTCGCGACCGGGATGGAGGAGCACAACAACTACGCGGTCGAGTTCTTCGAGGCTGTCAGACGCATCAAGGAAGAATGCCCCGGCGCCAAGACGTCGGGCGGCGTGAGTAACGTCTCGTTCTCCTTCCGGGGGAACGATGTCGTCCGAGAGGCGATGAATGCGGCGTTCCTGTATCACGCCATCAATGCCGGCCTGGACATGGGCATTGTCAACGCTGGCCAGTTGGAAGTCTACGACGAAATCGAGCCGACGCTCAAAGAGCTGATCGAGGACGTGCTCCTCAATCGACGACCCGATGCGACCGAGCGACTGATCGACCATGCGGAAACCTTGAAGGCGAGCGGGGGACGTAAGTCCCCTGAACAATTGGACGCTTGGCGATCCGGCACGGTCGAAGAACGTCTCTCGCATGCCCTCCTCAAAGGTATTACCACCCACATTGAGGAGGACACGGAAGAGGCACGGCAGAAGTTTGGTCGCCCACTCGACGTCATCCAGGGCCCCCTCATGGACGGCATGAGTGTCGTCGGCGAACTGTTTGGTGCCGGCAAGATGTTCCTGCCACAAGTGGTCAAATCGGCACGCGTGATGAAGAGAGCTGTCGCTTACCTTGAACCGTTCATGGAGGAGGAGCGCCAATCCCAAGCCGACGGCTCTGCCGTCGAGCAGACAGATGCAACGTCTTACCAAACTTCGCCCGTCGGCTTGGGTGTGAAAACACGTGGCACCGTCGTCATTGCCACGGTCAAAGGGGACGTGCACGACATTGGCAAGAACATCGTCGCGGTCGTGCTGCGGTGCAACAACTTCGAGGTCATCGATCTCGGCGTGATGGTGCCGGCAGAGAAGATTCTGGAAACCGTGAGAGAACACAAGGCCGACATTCTGGGTCTGTCAGGGCTCATCACGCCGTCGTTGGATGAAATGGTCCATGTCGCCAAAGAGATGCAGCGGCAGGGGTACGACATCCCGTTGCTCATCGGCGGTGCGACGACCTCGGCCAAACATACTGCGGTCAAGATCGCGCCACATTATGAGCAGCCGGTCGTGCACGTGAAGGATGCGTCATTGTCGGTCCCTGCGGTCGAAAAGTTGATCGACCCGGACAGCAAGGCAGCGTACGTGGAGAAGGTGCGAGCTGACCAGCAGCGCGACCGGGATGCCTTCGGCCAGCGTCAGGAGCAGAAACTCATTCCCTACGCAGAGGCCCTTGCACGCCGCTTTCAGACAGACTGGGAGACCGTCGATATCCCCACGCCGTCGTTCCTCGGCCTGAGAACGATCGACAACATGGACCTCGCCGTCCTGCGGGAGTACATCGACTGGTCGCCGTTCTTTATGACATGGCAACTGATCGGCAAGTACCCCCGTATCTTCGAGGATGCAACCATCGGTGAGGAGGCGAAGAAGCTCTACGAGGATGCGAACACACTGCTCGACCGGATCATCGCTGAGAAGCTCCTGACGGCGAAAGGGGTCTACGGGTTCTGGCCCGCGTCGAGTGAGGGGGATGACGTTCGTGTCCAGTGTCCAGTGTCCAGTGTCCAGTGTGACGGGTCGGCGACAGGTGCTCTGGACACTGGACGCTCAACTCTGGACTTCCCCATGCTTCGTCAGCAGTGGGAACGAAAGGGGCAGAAGGACTTTCGTTCGCTCGCCGATTACATCGCTCCAGCAAATTCAGGACGCACTGACTATCTGGGCGCATTCGCTGTCACGACCGGTCACGGCTGCGATGAACTGGTGGCTGAATTCGAGGCGGCTCACGATGACTACAACTCGATCATGGCCAAGGCAGTTGCTGACCGGTTGGCTGAAGCGTTCGCTGAGTATCTGCATCATCGAGTCCGGGAAGAGTGGGGCTTTGGCAAGAACGAAGGGCTGTCGAACGAAGATCTCATCGCTGAGAAATATCGCGGAATCCGACCTGCATTCGGATACCCTGCCTGCCCGGATCACACCCCCAAGGCGACGCTATGGAAGCTGCTCGATGCTGAGAAGCAAACAGGGATCAAGCTGACGGAGTCCTACGCCATGTGGCCTGCAGCGTCGGTCAGCGGGCTGTACTTCGCCCACCCCGAGGCTCGCTACTTCACCGTCGATCGCATTACGAAAGACCAGGTGGAGAGCTACGCCCAGCGGACCGGGATGACCGTTGCGGAAGTTGAGCGTTGGCTTGCCCCTAATCTCGGCTATGATGCATGAAACACAATCGCAACGCTGATTGCATTCTCAGGATTGATGATGGACGCCAACGAACTGAAAGACACAATCGCCAGCCTGCAACATGAGTTGAGTCATGGAAAGCAGTTGGACGAAGAGTCGCGAGAACGGCTGCGCGTGCTCCTTGATGACATCCATGAGGTCCTCCATCCAGACTCGACATCATGCTCGACCTCGGGAACTCAGGGAGACTCACTTGGCGACCGCCTGCAGGATGCAGTCGTTGATTTCGAGGCGGCACACCCGCAGTTCAGTCAGCTGATTGGCCGGATTGCTGACGGGCTGAGCAACTTGGGCATCTGATCGATGTTGCCAAAAAGCAACATTTGTCTTCTATGAGCCGGAAATGGCTGAGAGCCGTTTGACCAGATTGGGGTCGTGACCTACGGTTCGGCGGCGGTCGATCGATTCGCCTTCGATTTCTTCAAGGGTTGTGACTGACACGGTCGAGCCGGTTCTGAGCAATCGTCTCAAACCAGATGACATCACATCCATCCACACGACAGCTACGGGAATGGCATCATGGCGAGGTCTTTCGGTTCTCAGGTTCTGGCCAAACGGGCGGAATTTCACAATTCGGATAGCTATCGCTGGATGATTCGGATGACGCTCAGCTTCCCGCATCGGCTGGTTGCTGAAACGCTGGCTATTCAACTGTCGGAAGAGAATCACCGTTGCGAGGTAATCGGCGACGAATACGACGACGAGTGGCTGTGCCGTGTCGAGCGAAGCATCGTCAACGATGAAACGTTGTTGACCGCGTGGGCCGATCGCATCCAAATGCTCGTCTCAGCAGCCGGTGGCGAAATTGAAGATTGGGAATGTGGTGTCTCCCTCGGCGAATTCTGTCCCGCTGATCTCGTTGAACAGCTTCAGGATCGCACGGGAGTCTTTTCACCAAAGCAACAGCTCCTTCACACCTGCTGACAGGAACGCCAACATTCACAGATGCCCTGTAGCCGATCGAGGACGCGAGGCAGCATCTCGTCAGTCAGCGATCCTCTGAGCCGTCGTTCAATCCATGTCATGCCGCTCAACAGCACTCCACTGAGATGCAGAACGCGAATCAGCTGGTGCTCGGAAATCGACAGAGGCCTTGTTTGGTTGTAAACATCGAGAGCATGCACCCACCGCGGATCAAACACGTCACCAATCAGACTCCCTAACAGCCTCGACAAGTCCGTCGCAACGGTATCTGTTCGAGTCGCAGCCGGATCAATCAGCCCGGTGACATCATCGCCGGTGAATAATACGTGGTCGTGCCAGACGTCTCGCATACAGGGATGAATGGGGACCAATTGCTGTGTGAGCCCTGCTAACTCGGCTCGAACCCGGCCGTGGGACTGTCGATACCATCCCAGCATTTCCAAGGCTGTGTCTCGCATGGGCTGAGAGCAGTCCCTTTGGATCGCTGTGACGGCATGATCGATCCGCTGTTGAGTCCATTGATCGATCATCGTGATCCGCTCGCCGAGAGCGGGTGAGCTTTGCGAACGATCCGTCCGAAACCATTCTCGTCCGACTGCCGTCGCCTCATATCGCGAAGCCACTCGATGCACCCTCGCGAGCAGCCGCATGATGGCGCTTAGACGAACTTCGGAAGGTGATTGCCTGAAATCAGCGACCCCCGGCATCCACGGTTCCAATTGCCAGAGGTGCCTGTCAGATTCCACGAATGTCTCGCCTCGATGTGTTTCCAGTGGAACAGGGAGACAATGGATCCCCTCTGTATGCAGAAACCTCAGAAAGCGATGTAACTCAAACAGTCGAGGATGTGGGAGACCTCTAGATGGCCATCTGCGAAGGCAGATGCTTTTACCGCCCGACGACTGCAACCGGAGTACAAGCGCACCACTGAATCCTTGAACCGGCAGACCCGTTATCAGCGCTCCTCGATCAAGATCGATCGCGTAATGTCGCAGAACGAGGCGAATGGTTGCTTCGAGATTGTCTGACAACGGTTGGTCCATCTTCGAAAATTCCCCGCGTTTTGAATCACATCCAAGTCCATTCAGAGTGTGTGTCTAACGATCTGGAGCAAGAAGTTGATCTGTATCAAAGTCTATCTTCTCATGTCGGCTGTCGTGGAATATTGAGCAGCTCGATGTTTTCAGGAGACGGACGTCAATCGATCAACCTCTGCTGACCGAGTTGATCTTCACCAGAAAGACTGGCAATTCTTGCTAAATGACTACTAGAATCCACGATTGGCCTAGATCTCTCATTGCTGGGCTTTGAAAGGATTCACATGGCCGGAGCTGCCACTCTCGAAGACCCATCGCTCAGTTTACCAGCTCACCTGCTGATGCAGCATGAGCGGACGGAACCGATGTCGTGTGCCGTTGCCGCAGGCAAAGCCGTTCTGTTCTCAGCCCGGTCACCTGACAAACTCACGTCTAACGAGGATTCCGCTGCCGTCATTCCGGTTGACGAGACCTCAGGAGTGCTGGTGGTAGCGGACGGTCTGGGAGGAGAACGGGCCGGACAGGACGCATCCTCTCTCGCTGTGCGGACCCTCGTCGATGCCGTCCGATCGGCTCCGCAGGAAGGCGATGTCAATCGCCTACGTCCGGCGATCCTTGACGGCATCGAGACTGCGAATCGCCTGATTCTCGAAATGGGCGTTGGTGCTGCGACAACGATTGCCGTTGTTGAGATTCTCGACGGGCACGTTCGCCCATACCATGTTGGTGACTCAATGATTCTCGTGGTCGGGGGCCGTGGGAAGGTGAAACTTCTCACCATTTCTCATGCTCCAGTTGCCATGGCGGTCGAAGCGGGTCTCATCGACGAAGTCGAAGCCATGCATCATGACGAGCGACATTTGGTGTCCAATGTCGTGGGCAGTACGGATATGCGGATTGAGATCGGCACACGACTCAAGCTGGCCCCGCAAGATACGGTCGTCCTCGCCAGTGATGGACTGACGGATAACCTGCATCTGAACGAGATCATCGAACGGATTCGCAAAGGCAAATTGATGAAATCGATGGACGCACTCGTCGCTGCTGCTGACGAACGCATGCAGACCCTGCAACCCGGGCATCCACACAAGCCGGACGATCTCACCGTGATCGCTTACCGCAGGAGTCGAGCGAAACGACAATCGAAAGCGTGACTACGTTTCGATGTTCAGTTCTTCAATCTTGCGATAGAGGCTTGAAAGCCCGAGCTTGAGTCGTTTGGCGGCCTCACGTTTGTCCGGCCACTGCCTGAGGACGCGAGTGATGTGCAGCCGCTCGTAATGGCGCAGAGCAGAACGCAGATCGTCCGTGTCCGGCAGTGGCTGACCAAGTCCAAGTAAGTCTGGCGGCAGGTCACTCGGCTCGATCTGTGTGCCCTCGCACATCATCACTGCTCTTTCAATGGCATTATCGAGCTGACGGACATTGCCCTTCCATTGGGCCGACATGAGCAGGCGGATTGTCTCACTGGTAGCACTGGTAACCTGTTTCCCCATGGCCTTGGAATGTTGGACGACAAACGCTTCGACGAGCTCTGGAATGTCGTCCAGTCGTTCCCGGAGCGGGGGGACTCGGAGCTTGACTCCATCCAGCCGATAGAACAGGTCTTCCTGAAATTCCCCCTCGCCGACGAGTCGCATCAAATCCATCGAAGTTGCGGCGACGATTCGTGCGTGAACCGGATACGTTTCGGTTCCGCCAATCGGCATGCTCTCCCCGTATTCAATGGCCCGCAGCAGCTGAGTTTGAATTCCCAGCGGAAGCTGAGCGATCTCGTCCAGATAAACGGTTCCTTCTCCGGCTGCTCTCAAGATCCCCGGTTGTCCCTTAGATCCGCCGCGTCCGGATCCCTGTTCGGTGCCGAAGATCTGAGATTCCAACAACTCGGGAGGCCGTGTGCCACAGTTAACTGCGAGAAATTTTTCGTCCTTTTTGGGTCCGGCCGCATGGACTGCGCGAGCCGCGAGTTCTTTCCCGGTCCCCGTCTCGCCAACGAGAAGGACATTCGAGTTCGTCACAGCGACTTTAGCGATGGCTCGTTGCAGTTCGACAATTGGAGTACTTGACCCAATGATCTGCCCCGTCTGATCGGCCTTCGCCAGTTCGCGGCGCAGTCGCTGATTCTCCTGCAACAGGGTCCTGTATTCGAAAACACGTCGCAGTTTGTTGTCCACGTCATCGAAGATCACCGGCTTGACGAGATAATCGAACGCACCTGCCGTGAATGCCTCAACGGCGTTCTCAACGGTCGCATAGGCTGTGATGATCAGGACACTCGTGGCTGAGTTAATCTGTTGCAGTCGACGGAGCAGGTTGAGTCCGTCGCCGTCAGGAAGTTGGACGTCACAGATGGCTGCATCGAAGTCATACTTCTGAGCCAGTTCAAGCGCCTCTGTGACTCGTCCTGCCTGAGCCACAGCGTAACCCTGTCCGGTGAGAAACTCAGCAAGTGTGATCCGGATGATATCTTCATCCTCAACGATCAGAATTGAACGTCTGAAGGGCACGGGGGTCACCTTGAAGAATTCCTGTTCAAGACAAAGACAACGTTTCATTTGCCAGAGATTGTACTCCGCCAGACTGCTGCACGGCATCGGAACCCTCAACGGAATTCTCAAGCAACGGCAGACTCACGGTGAATGTTGTCCCGTCGACGGAGGATTCGGTGAGTTCAATTCGCCCACCAGTTTGTTCAATGATACGCCGACAGACGAAGAGGCCCAGTCCCGTGCCCGTGGATTTCGTGGTGAAGTACGGGCGGAACAACCGTGACTGGTCGGCTCGCTCAATGCCATGACCATTATCCTTAAAAGTACTGAGCAACCAGTTGTCTCGACGTACTGTGGCGATCTCGATGGTGCCGCCTTCCGGAGTTGCATCCATCGCGTTAAGAATCAGATTCAGAAACACCTGGACCAGCTGATCTCGCACGACCATGACTCGCGGCAGATCGTTTTCGTAGTCGGTCACGATCTGCTTTCCCTTTTTGCGCTTGTAGTATTTGGCGATGCTTAATGCGGCATCGAGTGCTTCATGGACATCACACAATGCTGTTTCAGTCGTCGCTGGACGGCTGAAGTCGACCAGTTCTCGCAGGGTGCGTTGGATGCGACGTAATTGCTCGTCGACCATGCGCATCCGTTCATGGGTGTAGTCATCGAGGTCCCGACGATTCATCATCTGTACGAGAGAACTGATCGCAGCCAGAGGATTGCCAACTTCATGGGCAATTCCCGCAGCAAGCAGTCCGAACGCTGCCTGCTTCTCCTGCTGCACCAGGAGCGCCTGCGATTCCTGTAACTCTCGGGTTCGTTCGTCAATGCGGTGTTCAAGCAGTGCCTGATTCTCCTTCAGTTCCGCATTGAGTTGTGAAAGCCGCTGACTGGCTGTCTTGATCAGTGCTGCAAGGGCCGTGCTCGCCCAGCCGACCCACCCCATCAGCACCACCATCAGGGCAACCGTTCGCCAGGGTGCACTGATATCGACACTCCCCATTGCGGCCAGAGTGGAGTAACTGGCCGCATGCATCACAAACGTGATGAATGTCACCAAGGGTGCATAGCGAATGGCACACACCAGCAGGGACAGGAAGTAGTAGAACCGAAACGGGCTTTCGAGACCCGTGTCGAAATAACACAACAGGCCGATAAACACCGCTTCCATCAACGAGATGAACAGCGGAGCACGGCTGAGAAAAACTCGTCCCTTGAGGCTGAAGTAAGTGTCGATGATCGCATAGACCGCACCAACGGTCAGAATCGCATTGAGTTCCGGCTGATGAGTTCCGGGCCCCACCAGGTTGACCAGAACGTACCCCATGCAAAGTCCAAACCACCGAACGCGCACGGTGATGGCTTCTGCCGGGAGTTCCCAGTTGAATTCGTCGCGAATGGGAGTGGGGGTTGTCATTTCTTCTATCGTACCGTGATCACGATCGGACACCACCAGCAAGGGACGCTGATCGTGCAGATTGCAGGGATCATCCTCTCTGAATCCCGGACTCTCAACCCAACTCCAACTGCCAATTCCACCTGCGGAAGATTCCCTCAGGAATTGGATGTTAAGCTTTGATCGAGTATTCTTCCCAAACGCCCGCGTGGCCAACTGTCCCCGATGCAGAGCACTTTCTGGTTTTCTCATGCGAATCGTCATTGCCGCCTCAGAAGCCGTCCCTTTCGCCAAAACGGGAGGTCTGGCGGACGTTGCAACCGGGCTGACGAAGGCATTGGCAGCACGAGGCCATGAAGTGACACTGGTGCTGCCCTACTATCGACAGTCCATCTCAGAGAGGATCTGGCGGCAACCAACAGGACGTTTTGTCGAAGCGTCCCTTCGCGACCAGAAAGTCCGTGCCGGCGTCGTGGAAAGCCGGATCGAGGGCTCACAAGCACGGGTCCTGCTGATTGATCACGCTCATTATTTCGACCGTCCGGGACTCTATGTCGAACACGGATCGGACTACCCCGATAACTGTGAGCGGTTCTGTGCATTCAGTCGGTTCGTAATGGAGACCATAAGAATCTTCCAGTTGCAGCCGGACGTGATCCACGCAAATGACTGGCAGACGGGACTCATGCCCGCACTCCAGCAGATCGAATACCGAAATCAGGAGGGGTTCGAGAACACGGCAGCGGTGCTGACCATTCACAACCTGGCTTACCAGGGAGCGTTCTGGCGTCAGGACATGCATTTGACGGGCCTGAGCGATGCGTACTTCAACTGGAACCAGATGGAGCATTACGGCCAGATCAACCTCCTGAAGACGGGGATCGTCTTTTCAGATGCCGTCACCACCGTGAGCCCCACCTATGCCCGGGAGATCCAAACCGATGCCTTCGGATGCGGCCTGCAAGGCGTGCTGCAGTTCCACTGCGGTAAGTTGACCGGCGTTCTGAATGGCATCGATGTTGACATCTGGAATCCGGAGACCGATCCGGCCATTCCCATGCCCTACTCGAAAGAGACTGTCCGGCATGGGAAAGCCGCCTGCAAGAAACGCCTGCAGCAACACTTCAACCTTCCCCTCCAAAAATCGACCCCATTGTGTGGCATGATTTCACGGATGAGCGAACAGAAGGGGTTCGACCTCATCAAGGGATGTATCAACGACCTGCTCCGCGAGGACGTACAACTCGTCTTCCTCGGGACGGGTGACTCGCAATATGAGAACTTCATCCGGGATCTGACACTCAAACGTCCTGACAAAGTTGCTGCCACTATCGGCTTTGACGAAGCTCTCGCCCATCAAATCGAGGCAGGGAGTGACATCTATCTAATGCCCAGTCGGTTCGAACCCTGTGGACTCAATCAGATGTACTCGCAGGCGTATGGGACCGTTCCAGTGGTGAACGCTGTCGGTGGACTGGTGGACTCCGTGATTGATTGCACTCCTGAGACGCTGGCGGATCGAATTGCCACCGGCTTTCACATTCGGGAATACACCCCGTCAGCATTCCTTGCTCGCCTGAAGGATGCGCTGGCCGCTTATCGAGAGGAAGGTGTGTGGAATACACTCATCGACAACGGCATGTCCTGTGATTGGTCGTGGAACCGCAGCGCAGAAATCTACGAACAGACCTATGAACGTGCACTCTCAAACCTCCCGAATCATCCTCGATAAGCCTCGCTGACTCTTACGCCTCTCCGAGTGGCCGAACACGACCGCACATGACGCAGCCTGTCTCTCTCGCCTTGTTCTGGCATCAACATCAGCCGTACTACCCGGATGACGTCTCGGGTGAATGCCTGATGCCGTGGGTCCGTCTTCATGGCACCAAAGACTATTACGGCATGGCGATGCACCTGCTTGAGGTGCCCGAATTTCATTGTACAATCAATCTTGTTCCCAGTCTGCTGGTTCAGATTCTGCGCTACACGGAACACAACGGCAGCGACCGGCATCTCGACGTCTCTCGCATGTCGGCGGAAAGCCTGAGCGAGGCCGACGCTGTCTACCTGCTGGATCATTTCTTCATGGCGAATGTGGATCACATGATTCGCCCTCACGCGAGGTACTTTGAGCTTTATCAGAAGCGGGGCATCCACTCTGACACAGCTCAAACGGCACTACCGCGATACACCGTGCAAGATCTGCGGGACCTGCAGGTTTGGAACAATCTCACGTGGTTCCACTCTTTTGCTTTCGAACAGGATTCGGATCTGCGAGAGTTCCTCAAAAAAGGAGAACACTGGTCAGAAGGCGAGAAGGACTGGCTGCTCGGACAACAACTCAAGATCCTCAGACAAATCATCCCGCTTCACAAACAACTCGCGGATCGTGGACAGGTCGAACTGACGACGACCCCCTTCTATCATCCGATCCTACCGCTCCTCTGGGACAAGAAGTCCGCTCGACAGGCGATGCCCGGTTGCGAACTTCCGCGTCATCTGGACTCCTACAAGGAAGACGCTGTCGTTCATCTCCAACGCGCAGTTGCCTTTCATGAGGAACTGTTTGGCGAGAAGCCGAATGGGATGTGGCCGTCAGAGGGATCCGTCTCACAGGACATTCTCGCAGCCATCGCAGATGTGGGCATCAAGTGGATCGCCACTGATGAAGAGATTCTGGCCCATTCGACAGATGGTTTCGTCTCACGTGACCCCAGCGGACACTTGAGACATCCCGAAATGCTCTATCGTCCCTGGAAGGCATCTGACGGAGACAAGTCGCTGCAAATGATCTTCCGTGACCACGGCCTCAGCGACCTGATCGGCTTTCACTATCAGCGAAGCGATCCGATACGAGCTGCCGAAGATATGCTGGGCCGGCTCCAGGGGATCGGACGTGCTGTCGAGGGGCGCAACGCAGACAGACCGGCGCTCATCCCGGTCATTCTCGACGGCGAAAACTGTTGGGAATACTATCCTGATGGCGGTGTGAGCTTTCTGAGACACTTCTATCAGCGGGCTGCCTCAAGCAGCGATATCAATTCCGTCAGAGTGTCTGATCACCTGGAAAAGTTTCCGGCGACGGATCACATCAGGCAACTGTTCGCGGGGAGCTGGATCTCTCACAATTTCGCGATCTGGATCGGTCACCATGAAGATAATACGGCCTGGGACTGTGTCCATCTGACTCGTGAACATCTCAAGGCTGCCGAGCTGCGGAGCGATGTGACACCCGAAAACCTCGCGAAAGCCTGGGATGAACTCTACATCGCAGAGGGGAGTGACTGGTATTGGTGGTATGGTGACGACCATTCCTCAGATCTCGACGCCCTGTTTGACCAGCTGTGCCGCAAGCATTTGCAGAACGTCTACACTTTGCTGGGAGATCCGGTCCCTTCTGTTCTGTTCCAGCCAATCTCCAAATATGAGCGACGGCTGATTCACTCACAGCCACGCAGCCTGTCCGTGGTTCGAGTTGACGGAAGACAAACCTATTTCGAATGGGTGGACGCCGGTCACTACGAACCGGGCAGCGAGCGTGGCACGATGACACTTGTCAGCGAAGGAGTCATTCGTGATCTCTACTTTGGTTTCGACAGGAAGCGACTGCTGATCCGGATCGATACAGTTCACACACTGTCCCCTGAAGATGAAGTTCGCGTCCGTTTCGCCTCGCCGGAAGGATGCGAAGTCAGCGTCTCCGGATTTGGTGAGGAACGGTTGGAAGCAAAACTGCTCCGTAACAAACGGAGTGTCGGCAAGCACTCGATTGAATCGGCCTCGCAGGAAATCACGGAAATCGGCATCCCCTTTGCGGACTTGAAAGTCGCGCCCGGCGATGCCATGCATTTTTTCGTCGAAGTCGTGCGAGCAGGAACCAGCCTGGATCGTGCTCCCAGCGAAGGTTCCATCGAACTCGACGTACCAACCCCCGAATTCGAACTACGCCATTGGCAGGTTTAACGCGTCAAAAGTGACCGCTCTCCGAGTTCAATCGCATCCATCCCCAGCCGTCTCACGAAGCATTCCCGACAGGCCCTGAGTCATGAGTTCCACGAAATCTACAATGCCTGAGTTGCGGAAGGACCCGATCGTCGGACGTTGGGTCATCATCGCTCCAGATCGACTCACCCGACCACAAAACATTCGCGACACGTGCGACGAACTGGACCCCGAGGCATTCGACCCGTTCCTCGAAGGCAACGAGGACGTGACGACGCCGGAGATTCTCGCCTACCGCGAACCTTACACCAAAACCAACGGACCTGGCTGGCGAGTGCGTGTCATCCCGAACAAGTTCCCGGCCCTGCGGGTTGAAGGCGAATTAACCAATCGTGGGAACGGCATGTATGACGTCATGAGTGGCATCGGTGCCCACGAGGTCATCATCGAATGCCCACATCGTGAAACGAGCATGGCACGGCTGTCGGTCGACAATATTCGCGAGGTCCTGTGGGTCTACCGCGACCGGCTCGTTGATCTGAAGAAAGACCGCCGTCTGGTCCACGGGCTGATCTTCAAAAACAAAGGAGCTCTCGCAGGCGCATCGCTGGATCACAGTCATTCCCAATTGATCGTCAACCCGATCATCCCGATTGCGATCCAGGAAGAGATGCAGGGGGCGGAAACCTTTTTCCGCTACCGGAACCGGTCGATCTTTACCGACATGATCCAACAGGAACTCGCCACCGGTGAACGAGTCGTCATCGACTCAGCCGACTTCGTCGTGTTCTGTCCCTATGCCAGCCGGTTTCCGTTTGAGACATGGATCGTCCCCAAAAACCATACCAGTCATTTCGAGAACATCACTCGACAGGGGATTGAAGAGATGGGGACCGTTCTCAAACAAACGCTGTGCAAACTCGAGCTGGCCCTCGATGATCCGCCCTATAACTATGTGATTCACACAGCTCCCTTCGACGTTCAAGAGGTTCCCCACTATTGCTGGCACCTGGAAATCTTCCCGAGGCTGACACGTGTTGCAGGCTTCGAATGGGGGAGCGGCTTCTACATCAACCCGGTCGCTCCTGAGGAGGCGGCCAAGTTTCTCCGGGAAACGGTCGTTCAATAACCCCTTCATTCGTGACACTCAACTCGCGCCACGGTGACTGTCATCAGATTCAGGCGTCAAGTCAGTCTTGAGTCATCGCTAGTATTTACGCTATCACTTGGCGGGCAGACGCTTGCGCCGAATGGACTCACAACCCCCGACCCACACACATCCGTTTCCATGTCTCACCTTCACCTTGTCCTCACCCTGCACAATCACCAGCCGGTCGGCAATTTCGACGGCGTCTTCGAGGCAGCGGCAGCGGACAGCTATCGTCCTTTCCTGGAAGTTCTCGAAGACTACCCCGATCTGCCCATCAGCCTGCACACATCAGGCAGTCTTTTGGAATGGCTTGTCGAACACGACACGGACTACGTCGACCGGTTGCGGAGATTTGTTGAACGGGGACAGATCGAAATTCTGGGAGGCCCGTTTTACGAACCTATCTTGGCCTGCATCCCCCGCCGGGACCGCATTGCACAGATTCGGGCCTATTCGCGTTTTCTCGAGCAAACCTTCGGAGCCACTGTCAGAGGCATGTGGGTGCCGGAGCGCGTGTGGGAGCAGACGTTTACCGGCGACATCACAGACGCAGGAATTGAGTACACCATCGTCGATGACTTCCACTTCCGAGGAGCCGGACTCACAGAAGATCGGCTTCACGGTTATTACCTCACAGAGGACGAAGGTCGACTGCTCAAGATCTTCCCCGGCAGCGAGAACTTGCGGTACACCATTCCCTTCCAGGACCCGCAGGCCACCATTGATTACCTGAGGCACATTCACGAGACCCATCCGGCACCTGTCGTCGCATTCGGGGATGATGGTGAAAAGTTCGGAACCTGGCCGGGCACAAAAGAGCACGTCTACAACAACGGCTGGCTCCGTCGGTTCTTCGACGCACTGATGGAAAACTCCGACTGGCTCAAAGTCGCGACGCTTGCGGACGCTGTCGACAATGTGGCTCCGCTGGGACGTGTTTACCTGCCGGATTCCAGCTACCGAGAGATGACCGAGTGGGCGCTCCCCACTCAACAACAGATCACCTATCAACACCTTGTGCATGCGCACGAACATGACTCGGACTGGCCAGACTTCCGACAGTTTGTCCGGGCCGGTTTCTGGCGAAACTTTCTTGTGAAGTATCCCGAGTCCAACGAGATGTACTGCCGTATGCGGGAGATCAGCGAACGACTCGAAAGCATGTCACAGTCCGATATCGGACGACTCCAGCCGGAACTCCTGCATCAGGCACAAACGGAACTGCATCGTGGCCAATGTAACTGTCCGTATTGGCATGGAGCGTTTGGAGGTCTCTATCTGCCGCACCTCAGAAATGCGATCTACAAACATCTGATTGCAGCCGACACGGCCATCGAAGAAATGTCCGGACACGACGCGAAATGGGTCCATATCGAAGCGGATGACTTCAATCTGGATGCCCGTAAGGAAATCCGGATGTCGAGTGACCGACTCATCGGCTACCTCGCGCCTGCTCGCGGGGGACATCTCTACGAATTGGACCTGCGAGGTCCGCAGGTCAATCTTCTGGCAACCCTCAACCGCCGACCGGAGCCCTATCATCAGAAAGTCCGGGATCATGCCGGTCATCAGGACAACGGGGACGGAGGCGGAACAGTTAGCATTCACGACCTGGTTCACTTCAAGCAACCGGATCTCGACCAAAAACTCACTTATGATCGTTGGCCTCGAAAGAGTCTCGTGGATCATTTCCTCCAGCCGGGATTGTCTCTGGAGGAGTTTGAGCGAGGAGATGGGGAGATCGGTGATTTCCTGACCAGTGTCTACGACGCACGGCTTCGTCGCTCGGACCGACGAGTCGAGGCCGTCCTGTCCCGTGACGGACATGCGGGAGAACAAGCCGTCCGTCTCACGAAGACCGTGTCATTGGATACTTCAGCGGGCGGGTTGCTTGAAATTCATTACGCTTTGGGGAACCTGCCGGTCGGACAGCCAATTCACTTTGCTGTCGAATTCAATTTCTCATCAATGGCCGCCGGTGCAGACGACCGCTATTTCTACGGTGCCGATGGCAGCCAGCTCGGCCAGTTGCAGTCTCTCATGAGTCTTGAGGAGACCGACCGCATCGGCCTTGTCGATGAGTGGCTGGGAGTCGACGTGTCTCTCGATCTCTCTCAGGTCGGCTCAATCTGGACGCTTCCGATCCAGACCGTCAGCCAGTCCGAGGGAGGCTTCGAACTCGTTCATCAGAGTGCAGCCGTCATCCCACACTGGGAGTTCGTTCCCGACGAGTCCGGTTGTTGGGAGGTGACCATCAAGCTCACACTCGACACATCAGCCGCCCAAGCCCGACTGTTGGCCACCGTCTCGGCTTCATAAGGCTTGCGGCCCGCAAAGACGCCGCATTCTTTTCATACCTCCCGTCTTCACATGCGTCGTGCGGCCTTGTAATATGTGATTTCTCAGGGAGTTTCGCGCACAGTCGGAGGTGCTCGTCGACGAATCCTCAGACTGGAGACGCACATCATGGGCCTGATGGCTACCGTTTTCCCCGCTTCGCTCAGCCGTTCCCCCCGAGCACGTACTTCCGCAAACACAATCGCAGCTTCTTTTTCTGTCGAACATCTCGAAGAGCGGACCCTGTTGTCCGGCTCCTATGGCTCCGGAAACCCCGAGACCTCGCCAGACATGTTTGAAGAGGAGATGCGGGTCAATCAACAGACCGAGTTTCTTCAAATGAACTCCAGGTATGCTGATCAGACGGTTGCGGGTCTGCGAGACGGCGGATTCTTTGCAACATGGACAAGCCAGGTACAAATCGGCGTCGACCATTCGTATGCAGTCGTCGCGAGGCGTTTCGACTCAACAGGTACACCGGTCGGGGATGAGTTCGTCGTCAACCAGACGATCAAGGGCACACAGCGATTTCCGACCATCTATGCCGGGACGACCAGCGGTGGTCAGGAGCGTGTTCTGATCGTGTGGGAAGCCTGGGAGAACGGCTGTTCACAGATCAAAGCCCGTCTCTTCGACTCAGAAGGATATGCTCTCGGCAGCGAATTCCAGGTCAATGACTTTGACCGATGGGGAACACGTCACACGGGATCGGTCGACTTCCTTGACGATGATACGTTCGTGATTGCGTGGCATGGTCGTGGTGGAGGCGGATGGCTGACATACGACAACTACGGCGTCTTCATGCGCAAGTTCGATTACAACGGGAATGCTCTCACGGGAGATATCCTTGTGAATCAAACCCGCATCGGTAAGCAGGAGCTCCCTTCGGTTCATGGATTGCCGAACGGTGACATTCTTGTCACATGGAGTGGCTTGGGGCACGGGGATTGGTGGGGAGTCTATCAACGCCGATTCGATTCCTACGGAAATGCACTTGGAGGTGAGCAGCTGGTCAACACGACGACATGGGGCGTCCAGTATCAGCCAACACTGTCGGTCGCTCCCAACGGCTCTTATGCGATCGGCTTTTCGGGATGTGGTGATGCCTACATGCGTCTCTACGATGCGAATGGTGTCCCGCAGGGATCGGAATTCCGCCTGAATACGTACACCAAGGGGCGTCAGCACGAGCCCGCGATCACATACATCGGCGACAACCGAATCGTGGCGACGTGGTCCGGATACGGCCCCGGCGACTGTTATGGCATCTTCAAGCGCGAGTTCGACGGTGAGGGCAATCCACTCGCTGTGATGATGGACCAGAACGATGAATCAATGACTGCTTCAGTCTTCTCCACTTCCATGAGTGGACACCCATCCATGGATGATACAGCTGAACAATTGGTCAACGTGACGACGGACGGCATGCAACAACATCCCTCGATCGCATCCCTTGCCAACGGCGGACATGTGATTACGTGGAGTGGAAACGGTGTCGGCGACTGCAATGGTGTCTTCAAACGGGTGTATGCCGGTGGTGGCCGCATCGTAGGTGATAATCCACAGTTGGTCTGGGTCATCGATGTCTCTGGCAGTACCAGCGGTCAATTCGGAGGAACGTCTGTCGGCGACGTCAACAATGACGGAATTTCAGACACAATCCTGGATGCCGAGCTTGCCGGGCTGATCGCACTCAATCAGGCACTCATTGACCAGAATCTGGCAGGGAACACCACCATCAGCATTGTGACCTTCAGCTCAACCGCCAACAGTCTGGATATGGACCCGGTTGCACCGGGAGTACAACTGGCGGCTTCACCAGATGCGGACACAAACTCGAACGGCATTCCGGATGTCGTCGAGGTACTCACATCCCTGACGAGCGGTGGAGGAACGGATTTTGAATTAGCGTTGCAGGAAGCCATCACAACAATTCCTTTGGTCCAGATTCCAGACGGCGATCCGAATCTGATCTTCCTCTCTGATGGATTTGGAAGCGGCGCGTTTGACGATGAGGTGTTGCAACTCCAGAATGATGGTGTGAACCTGCTCGCATTCGGAGTCGGACCCGGTTCGTCACTGGATCAACTTCAAACGATCGATCCGATGGCCGTGCAGGTCAATTCAACCGACGAATTCCTGGCTGCCATCCAGGCCTTGCTTGGAATCTCGCCGGCCCCTTAAGCTCATCAGACCTTCTCAAAGTCCGCTGGAAGGAAGCATGGAGGCGCATGGCCCATGAGTGAGTATTCGAAATATCAGAAGAAGGTGATCTCCCGGTTCTACGAGAACCGGGACCAGATCGATGAACAGCGGCTCAGCGAGCTGGTGACGAACCTCTTTCTGGCCACGACTGACAAGCAGCGGGCCAAGCACTGGGAAACCGCCGAGGGGGTCATGAGTCGACTCGGAGTACCGACGGCACGTGTCGAGCATGTCATCAACAGTAAGGATCCAACCGTCCTCGCTGCGGTCGTCGACGAAATCCAGAAGGGCGTCCTCAAGCTCCAGAAACCGAAGAAGCCCGAACAGACTTCTGACAAGAAGTGATCAGCTGCCACCGCTTGCGGATTAGCAGTTCCGTCAGGCCGACTCGTCGACGCCGATCATTGCCGGCTCCGGTGACTGATCGGGGAATGATTCGCATTCGACGACGGACTCCATGATCGCTGGTTGCTCCAGCACGACGGAATCGCTGTCGAGATCGACCAATCGGAATGTTGCGATACCATAGATGATTCCGATGACCAGGGCTGTGCCCGCTGAGCTCAGGAACATGGCATTAAATCCATAGGTATCGATGACCCAACCAAGGATTGGAGCGGACAGGAACACGCCGAGGTCCATGAAACCGAGTGTGATGGTGGTGCCGCTGCCGCGATATTCCTGAGGGAAGGCCCCGGCTCCGAGTGAGACCACGCAGGGGAACAGCAGGGCGTGACCGAATCCGCAGCCAATTGCGGGGAGAATCAGATCCCACTCGGTGCTCACACTGCACAGCAGCAATAGCCCCAGACAGTGACCTGCCAGTCCGAGCAGGATCATGCGATGACGCCCCATCGTGCGGCTCCACGTCCGTGAGACGATCCGAAACATGAACGCACTTGCCGGGTACGCTGTGAAGAACGTGCGGATACCGGGCAATCCCAGCTCCGTCGCATGGCGCGTCAGGAACACGGTAGTGACCACGAAGCCGACTCCCATCATCAATGCGACCAGGACAACAGGACCGGGCCAGTACCGAAAGATGAGCCGGTGAGCAGCGGGTGTCTCGTGAGGACGGGTGTGCGAGTCGTTTCGCGTGATGTAGAGCACCAGCATCAGATAGCCGATGCCGCACAGGGTCGTCCCGCCAAATAGGGCGACAAACAACATCCGCCCCATCGGAACAGAAAGAAAGATCATGTCCCCTAGCTGGGCACCAATGATCATGCCCACGAATCCGCTCGAACCGAGACTACCGAGAATTTCTGTTCGTCGGTCCGTTGGAACCAGTGACTGGATATGCGAAATCGAGCAGGCGAACATGCTCTGAAGGCCGACCGTGAAGGCCACACGCGCTGCGTAGATCTCCCAGCCAAGAGACTGCGAAATCGTCAACAGCCCGGCTCCCAGGATGAACAGCATGGAACAGCTGATCCACATGCGTCTCGTCCCGTGACCGTCGATATCGCGTCCCAGGGTGAAGCGGACAAGCAGCGACCCGATAATCCCCACACTGACAATTTGGCCAGTGAGCGATTCTGTTCCCCCTAACCACTTCACGAACTCAGCAAAGCGGAACGTCAGCGCATTGGCCGTGACCAACAGCACATTGGCCGCGTAGGCGAGCCAGAATTTCTGGTTGTATATCGTCGTCGATCGTTCGTCGGCGATAATGGGGGGTTGTAACGACGTCACAGGGAGGTCATGGTTCGGGTGTTAGCGACACATCGCGGATATGTGCGAAATCGCTGAAACGGCTCGAGCGAGGGAGCCGTGGCGGGTCGTTAGAAGGATGATAGCAGAAGAAGTCAGCGGGCAAGTCCCCTTCCTACCTTTTTCATAGAGGAACCGTCGGTTAGGCTCAAGGTGAATCAAACCGATCACGATTGACAGAAAAGACATGCGAAAAGACCCGGAGGTTCAGCAGATTGTGGCAACATATGCCCTTGGGCTGCCGCGAACGCCGACTGCCGGTCGGTCAGGCGAACTGCTGGGCCGCGGGACCGGGAGTTCTCTGGAGTTCCAGGAGTACCGCGAATACCTCCCCGGCGACGACATCCGGCACGTCGACTGGGCCGCCTATGCCCGCTCAGACGCTCTGATGGTCCGCATGTATCGTGAGGAGATCAGTCCCCGAACGGAGATCCTGTTCGACGCCAGCCGCTCGATGACGACAGGGGATGGCGTCAAAGCCCGACTCACCCGCCAATTGACTGCCTCATTCGCCCAGTTGTGTGCCCGGATCGGAGGCCGTCCGACGCTGCTCCCCCTCAACGATGACCGACCAATCTCCTCCCTGGGTCCCGAAGGGATCGACCGTCTGGAGACGCTGCCTTTCGAGGGTGTCGGCAACCTCGCGGAAGTGCTTGATGAGCACGCGGTTTCTCTTCAGCCGCAGGCCGTCCGGATTGTCATCAGCGACTTTCTCTTCCCGCACGATCCAGGGTCACTCATCCGTCGACTGGCTGCCGGGGCCAGTGCCCTGTGGGTGATCCAATTGCTGACTGCCTGGGAGGCAGACCCGACCGAACTCGGCGGACGAAAGCTGATTGACATCGAAGGGGGAGCAGAGACCGACATGTTGGTGAATCGACAGGCCATCGCCGGTTACAAGGAACGACTCACCCGCCTGCAAACCGAACTCATGCGCGAATGTCGTCGGGTCCATGCTCCGTTCGTCACACTGGTCGCCGAGCGGGGACTGTTGACGCTCTGCCGCGAAGACCTGTGTGGAGCAGGTATACTGCGCGTCGCCTAGGCGAGCGGGGGGGGGTGTTAACCCCCTGTCCTTTTCAACATGCTGAAACGGACACGAGGCGAAGCCATCTCAGACAATGGAACTGCCCTCTTCGACAACATGCACTGGGCCAGGGGACTGACGTCCCCCGCTCGCCTACAACCACAACTCGACTCGTTCCCGCAACTCCTTCGGCATGCGTCGGTCAACAGCACGTTTCACCTGATCCTCGTGGTACCGCGTGCTGAAGTGCGCCAGGATGATCAGTTCATTCTGAAATCGTTCTGCACGTTCGATGATGTCGTCCAGATGCGTGTGGCCGAACTTGTGGATCTTCTCTTTACGGTGCTCAGGCCGGAAGAAGGTCATCTCGGTGATCAGCACTTTCGCTTGGTAGACCGCCGGGAAGTGGTCAAGGCCGGCAGGAGCGGTGTCCCCCGCGTAACAGACGAGCGGCATCCGCAACTCTTCGCTCACCTCGGTACCACTCATCCGAAGGTCGCGAATTTCATGACCCTCCAGCCCCTGGTATTCGGCCTTGAGCTTCTTGCGACGCTCCCAGATGACGTAGCCCATTGAGGGGACGGTGTGCTTGGTCGGAAACGGAGTGACCACATGCTCGCGAGAAAGTTCGTACTCCTCCCCCTCGCTGACGCCGATGATGTTGCACAGCATGCGGCCTCGATCCAGTCGTTGCCAGCTGCGGAGCATCCGTTCGACCGGCTCGACAACCTCCGCAGGCATGTAGAGGGTCGGCGGGTCCATCTTCATCATGCGACGGCGAGCCACATAAGCCGGCAGAGCCACCATATGATCAAGATGAGCGTGTGAGATGAAGAAGGTCTGTGTCCCCATGAACGACCACGGAGAGCCACCCATGTCGAATCCAATCTTCAGCTCCGGAATCCGCCAGTAACTTTGCACCGCTGCGCGCGAGTATCCCTCGATGGTCAGCCCATCGTGGGTGTGCGTTTTGAGCGGGAGATTGTCAATCATTGGTCAATCAGGCTGTGTGTATCGGAGTGTCGGAGAATATCGCATCAGCCCACGAAGTTCGACAGTGGAAAGATGAACGTTGCGGCACAGTGGACGACGTTCGATAATGCAGGTTAGCCGAGAGGCAACGCCGAGCACCTCAAACAGCTCTCTTGATCCACCTAAGGAGCGAGTCATGTCCCGACGATTCTGGTCTGTCACCTCTCTCACCATGACCCTGCTTGGAGGACAAGCCGTGTTCCTCTACGGTTCACTACGCGGGGAAGACATCGATCCAGTTGCCGTGGATCTCGTCGAACTCGCAATCGCGATCCCCCAAGCGGTCTCGGACATCAAGGATGCGGATACCCGGTTGTCGTTTCTCACGAGACAGGTTGAGAAGGGCATGGTCCCGCAGAGCGAACTTCTCACCATCCAAAAACAACGCGAGTCAACAGCCAATCAGCTCGAACTGTTGCAATTCATCGTGGATGCCGAACTCAAGGCCACGAGTGTCCGATTGGAGTTTCTGAAAGCCCGTCAAAAGGACGTCGGGATCGACGCCCCTGTTCGGATCACAGGAGCGGAGCAACGTGTGCATGTGCTGAGTCTGTTCAGGGAAGCCTGTAAATTGCCCAAAGCTGACGACGAGCAGGCCTCTCGGCACCCACAAGACTTACCACCGGCTGAGGCAGGCTCGTCGGGACCAGCATTGGTCGCAGATGCGATCGCACCATGATCCGATCGATGTCTAAATCATGGGTTGAACCCTCTTGACGAGTTGCAGGCACAATCCCCAGGGGTCACGGAGAAAGGTCATCTCATCGCCACCGGGCAGAGGCGTGATTTCGCCCTCTTGGGTGCAGCCCGCTTTGAGCAGGCGGTCACGGTCTGCGGCGATGTCCTTCGAAATGAAGGCCAGATGCAGCGTGCCCGGATGAGTGGCCCCATAATCGGGAGGCGCAATGTCCGTGCGGCCATAGATCTCTAGCATGACTTTGCCAGTTTCATCCGTCAGAAAATGTGCCCAAGGTGGTTCCATCACGCGGCGCTGCACGATGAACCCCAGGTGCTCGACATACCATCGCGCCATTTCCAGCGGATTCGAGACGTTCAAAGCCATGTGTTCGATGCGCATCGCTTGCTTCCATGAGAAATGTGAGCGACCGGCCCGATCAAGGGATCACTGAAACTCTCTTCAGAATGGCTGATTTGTGCCATGTCGCCGTGACAGATGTATTCCTGTTAAGATACGATGCAGAGAGCCGAATTGCGATTGAGTTGCGTCCCAGTCGTTTCATACCACACTGGGTCGTGGACATTCCTCGGCTCCTCTCCTCTCTGAGATCATTCGAAACACCGGTGGGCAATGAGCACGGGCGGCGCGATCACGCATCGCATTCTGGTCGTCGACGACGACCGGGATGAGTGTGAATTTCTCAAGACGTTTCTGACGTCTAAGGGCTTCACCGTGGAGATCGCGCGCGACGGCGGACAGGCACACTCTGCTTTTGTTATGCACCGTCCCGATTTTGTCTTGATGGACGTCATTCTGCCACGTGAAAGCGGATACGAAATTTGCGAGCGGTTAAAGGGGATGGACGAGGAAGTCCCCATCATGATGCTGACCGCCATCGACTTCGATGATGCCCGCAACCTCGCCGAGCGGGTCCGGGCGGATGGTTATCTCACAAAACCTTATGATCCGGACGAACTGGTCGAACAAATTCATGAGATCTCCGAGCGCATGTGGCGGCGGACACACAGCGTCGAGGACACACCTGCTCCGGACGATCGGGTGCACTTCACCTGTGGCGAGTGTGGCAAACGCATGAAAGTAAGAGCCGTCCATCGTGGCCGGACTTTGAACTGCGTGAACTGTGGGCAGCCTGTCATTGTTCCCCGACACGGCTGACCGTGTTTCTCCATGAAGGATTCGAAAACCCGATGTGGTCATTGGTCATCGACTCTGGAAAACATCGCGGCCGTCAGGTGAAGCTGACAGCCGAAGAGGTCGTTATCGGACGGTCGGAGACCGCTCAGATTCGCATCGGCTCAGCTGAGGTGAGCCGCGAACACTGCACACTGCAGCCAACGAAACAGGGTGTTCTGGTCAAAGATCATGGCAGTCGAAACGGAACCCACATCAACGACGTCCGCATCGAGACGGAAATGCTCCTGACCGCCGGAAACATTCTGACAGTGGGACCGATGAGTTTTCAGCTCGTCGAGCTTTCTGAAGGACCGAAGCGGAAATCACGGAAAACTCAGGATGACCAGAAGCTCTCGGACGACGACATTGCCGGTTGGCTGACAGACAGTAGCGTCCCGGGGACCGGTGACACCACGATCGTCGAAAGTCCCCTTTCGGCATCTTCCAGGGAATCATCGCAACCTCTCGAATCCAGTTCGACCGAGGCGGAACCAAGCGAGCCGAAGCGGTGGGTGCCGCCAGCCAGCAAGACTCGCTTTGATTCGCTCTCAGAGGAAGCTGCCGATATCATTCGCCGGCATCATGAAATGCTCAAAGCGGAAGAAGGGACCACTTAGGAGTCGGCACACTTTCACGAAGCATGTTCCGTGAAAGGTCCCAACTCCAGCTGACATCGACCGATGAGAATCATTGCGGGGAAGTATCGGAGACGGAAACTGCTGGCGAACAGTGGGATGACCACGCGACCGATCACTGATCGTGTCAAGGAGCCGCTGTTTGAACGGCTGACCAGCCGACTTGAAGATGCCCGAGTTGCGGATGTGTTCGCGGGAACCGGGACTCTCGGACTGGAAGCTTTGAGTCGAGGGGCGAGAAGCGTCGTCTTCATCGAACAGGACCGCAAGGCTTTCGACCTGCTGCAGAAGAACGTCGAGGCCATTGGTTGTTCCGATGACTGCCTTTGCTGGCGAACGGACGCCATGCGATCCTCGTTTCAACCTCGCAATGTGGGCGATTTTGTACCGTTCGACCTGGTCTTCTTCGATCCTCCCTATCGAATGATCGAGGGTTTGAGTGCGGGCTCTCCACTCTATCGGTCTCTGGAACGACTGTCCCGACCGACTGTCTCTGCCGACGGAGCCTGGCTTTGTTTGAGAACGCCGGAGCGGTCCGTGTTTGATCTTCCGCCGACGTGGATCATTGAGCGAAAGCTCACCATGTCCAACATGGATATCCACCTCTGTCTGTTGGATCGGGCAGGCTTCGAAGGTGAGGAGGAACAGACCGCACAAGATCAGACGTACCTTGAGGAGTCTTTCGACGATGAAGAATGAGGTGACACCCACTCTCCGTTGGAATGGGTCTGCAAAGGATGGACATCTCAAAATGATCGATCAGACCCGGTTGCCCATTGAGCTAAGGGAGATGGAATGTCGGACCGTCGAGGACGTGTGGGAAGCGATCAAGTCGTTGCGCGTCCGCGGCGCGCCAGCAATTGGGGTCGCGGCTGCATATGGCGTCGTCGTGGGGTTACAGTCGTTGCCGGAATGCACTGACCGAACGCATTTTGATGTTCGGCTCTCACAGGTCTGCGAGTCTCTTGCTTCAAGCCGACCGACAGCTGTCAACCTGTTCTGGGCTCTGGAGCGGATGCGTCGAGTGGCAGCAGGTGCCTCGGATTTAAGTTCGAGCGCGCTTCATGAACGATTACTCGCGGAGGCCCAGCAGATCGAACAGGAAGACCGTGCAATGTGTGCGGCTATCGGACGACATGGGGCCGCGTTGCTGGCTGACGGTCAAGGGGTCCTTACCCACTGCAATGCAGGAGGCTTGGCAACTGCCGGAGACGGGACCGCACTCTCTGTCATCTTTGCAGCGACCGCTGAGGGCAAGAAGCTGCAGGTCTACGCGGATGAAACGCGGCCCTTGTTACAGGGCGCTCGACTCACAACATGGGAATTGATGCAACGAGGCATTCCCGTCACTCTCATCTGCGACTCGATGGCAGGCTGGGTCATGAAAGAAGGGCGCGTTGATGCCGTGATCACAGGTGCAGACCGGATTGCTGCCAACGGGGATGTCGCGAACAAGATCGGCACCTACTCCGTCGCGCTACTGGCAAAGGCTCACAACATCCCGTTCTACGTGGCTGCACCATCGAGCACATTCGATCTGTCGCTGATCTCGGGGGCTGAGATTCCGATCGAACAACGTCCGAGCGATGAAATCACTGCGGGGTTTGGTCGGCAGACGGCACCGACAAACGTGAACACCTACAACCCTGCTTTTGACGTTACTCCAGCAGAATACGTGACCGCGATTGTGACCGAACGAGGGCTGATCCGCCCCGTCAACCGCGAGACGGTCACACGGATGCTCACTCCGACCACAGCTCGGCAGGGCGTGCCATGAGTGACTCGAAGACCCCGCGTCATTTCGTTCTTTTGGGGAACGAGAACGTTCCGCCATTGATGAAGGCCGTTCTCCAGAGCGACGACCGCGAAGTCATCGGGCTGGCCCTGGTAGATCGCCGTGAGGAACAATCAGACACATTGCGATTCTACGACGACTGGGAGTCGCTCGTCGCCGACACTGATGTGGATGCGGTTCTCATCAATGAGCCCCAACAGGAAGTGTTGGAGTTCGCACGACGACTCGCTGCGCGGGGCAAGCCGTTGATTGTCCCCGCATGGCCGTCACTTCCGCCAGAGTTTGTGGCTGAGTTGTCATTGTTCGATGCAGAAGGCGTCTCGACATTCGTGCCGCTGTTTGAGCTGAGACACGAAGTGGAGCCGCTTCGAAGGTTAATTGCCGAAGGACGTTTGGGAACCGTCAACAGCATTCAGTTCGATCGCACGGACGTCGATGTCGACGACAGCACCGGGAAACCATCGTGGTACGCTGGAGTCCGCTTCGAGGATCTTGACTGGCTCCGCCTCTTAGGGGGCGACTATTCACAAGTCACTGTGATTCGATCAGGAGGTGATGATCGAGGCACTTTCGTCACTCAGACGTTGCAACTCGCTGGACCAGGTTTACCTGACGCAACTTGCACTTACCGGCGATTGAAATCTGAAAAGCGAATACAGCTCCGTGTGGACGGCTCGAAGGGGACCGCTGAGTTCCACCTCGAAAACGAAGGGGACCAGCCGGAAGTGGTGATCTCCGTCGATGGCGAAGAGGCTTTGAGAAGAAGTGCACTGATCGATCCGGCAGAGGCATGTGAGACAATCGATCGGTCTTGGCGGCAGGAGGCGGGCGGGGCCCAGTGGCGGGATCTGGTACGAATCCACGAGATCAATGAGGCCATGCAACGTTCGCTCCGTCGACGTCGGACGATCGATCTGCACTTCGAAGTCGCTTCCGAGAGGAGCCAGTTCAAGACTCAGATGGCGACTGTCGGGTGCTTTGTGCTCGTGTATACCTTCTTTGCGTCGATTGTGATGCTGTTCGCTGGAGCCGTGCTCGATCCGCGAGACGATCTGCAACGGACATCGGAAGCAGCTGGGATGATTTTACGTCGCAGCGAGTTTGATTCCTCAACAGATCAACTCACGCCTGGGGGTGAAGAACATCTGAAAGAGATTGCAAAACAGTGGCAATCTTCTGAGGCAGGCGTGGTCATCGTAGAAGCAGACTCGAAGAGCGACCCATCAAACCAGCTGACTCTCAAGGATGACGATCGACTGTCGATTGTAAGACAGCGATTGTCTGAACTCGGTTCTTCCAGAATCGAGGAACGAACGGTTGCGCGGCCACTTTCATCGGAAAACCTTCCGAAGCTAATGAAAGTCGGACGTCTCATCGCCTTCGCACCGCTCGGACTCTTTCTGGTGATGCAGTTATTGCTCTTCGTCTCCCGACCAGCTCGCGCGACTCATGACAATCCGAAGACTCCTGCCAAGCTCGGACAACGATCTTCCGATTCTGAGGAATGAAAAAAGCCCGACTCACCATGATGAGCCGGGCCTTTTAGTCGGTCTTCAGATGCCATGTATCGGCATCCTAAAATTCCGTGGCGTTGTCCTATCGACGGGACTGATCGATCAGCTGTTGCATGCGGGCGTTCTGATCGGTTCGACGCTGATACTCAGGTCCAGCGGCCGGATAAGCATGAACGTTCTGAAAATTTGAGGTCTGGATGATGGGGTAGGTTCCTGTCGGAGGAACGCCCTCATATCCGGCTGAGACGGGACTGCTGACATGAGGCTGGCTCTGCTGAAGCTGATCCCATTGAGGCTGATATCCGGCCGACGGATGCGGACCATAAGGGCCATTTTGGATGGCCGACATTGGGACCTCTGCTCCCGTGATCGTTTCGTAGCGATGATAGAACTGCTGGGAGTAGGGAGCGGTCGGAGACATACCCCAAGAGGCTGATTGTGCCGACTGCGAAAAGACGTTCTTGTAATTGTAAGGACGATAGCTGTGATACCCACCGTAGTAGGGGATCACCTTGATCCAGCCGTGCTTCCAGACTTCCTGATCATCGTACGGGAAGAGCGGTTCACTCGCGCTGGGGACAGGATCGCCGATCGTGAAGTCTTGTGCGAGACCCTTGCTGGCGATCAAGGCAAATACGACAACTGTCCAAACATTACGCCTCATCTTGAGCCTCCCTGCCTGCTCCGAGTTGGAGCTGATACCGCCTTCATGGCGTTGAATTCGTCCTGGTTCCGGAAAGGAATGATACGTTCGCGAGAAACGAGTACCTTCCCTTGGTCATTTCATCGACGGAGGAGGTCGCACATCATAGGCGAAATGCTTCGATCAACCTCTACATCCGGCACAGACGGCTTACAGATCGCCTGACTGGTACGTTTTATCATGTTGCCCCAACGCATCGGCCCTGGGGGAGATTATCTTCGTCCCCTGTTGAGAGAGTCGCCTCACATCTTTTTGTGTGAAAGAATTGAGCAGCGAATTCTGCCAACATTCCCTGCCATCTGAACTGTCTGAGGAAGTTTCCCATGCGTGCTCTTGTTGCTCTGACATTGGTGACCGCAATTCAATGCTGCGGAACGCAGTCAGCAATCGCAGATGATCCGGTCCTTTCTCCGCCATTTCCCTCCACCATGAACCCTGTTCCTGGTGATTTCGAGGTTCTCCCTTCCGACCCTCAGGACATGCAGTCATTCGAAACTTATCCCCCTGCTGAGCCTGCCTATCAGCCGCCTTCAAGCCCGTCCCAGGCCTATGACTCGATGCCGCGGCCTTCCTACGAGGAGGTGGCTTCGGGTTACCCGGCACCAGCTCATTCACTCGTTCCCTCAGCTTTGTATGGCGGACCGATGTTTGTTGGTTCGGGAAGTTATGGCGGTTCGTATGCCTGGGGTACCCACATTCGATATCCGTACTATAACTACCGCAGCCCTTGGACATACGGCGGCCCCGCGAGCATCAACCACACCATCATCTGGTGAGTAGCGTCATTCTCAGCGTTTGATGCCACGATGATTGATAGTACGTTTCAAGAGTCATCGAGCGGCGTGATCTGCTGGATAAGGCTCCCCGTTGTGGTCCGATTTACGTTTGCTGCCAGTAGAGTTCGCCAAAGCCTCCCAGCTTGAGAGTCTGATTTCCTCCATGGGGTCCGGTTTGTCCGATCGTTACGAAGTTGACGGCATTTGTCTTCAACTTCCGGACTTTGCTCCGCCGATACTGCTGATGACCGTAAGCAACCAGCCACTGCAAAGTTGCTGGTGCGCCGGTCACTGACCCGCTGATGGATCAGCGGATTTCGAGGGGGAAACAATGCCGCAATCACTCCGACGTTAGACCCAACGTTCTGGAGATTCATCTCGCGGCATGATTGTCAGGGAAGACTGGGAGCAACACCGGATGTTGAGCTCGCCGTATGCCACTTGGGGCCAAAGACACACGCTGTCACGGCCTGGAAAACACACCATTGTGAACGTGCGTCGATGGACGACGTTCGCGGGCTGCAGCCTGATGGTTCTTGCCGGTTTGGCAGGGCAGGTTTTCGCCCAGTCGCCAACGCAAGGTCCACAGCTACCAGGACAAATCGTCCATCGGGAACCTGTGATGACGGCTGCTGTTCCTGGACTATCAGTCCATGAGATGCAGCAGGTGCAGTATGAGCTTCCAAACACTTTTCCTGCACAAGATTCTCGGATCAATCTCGTGCCTAAAGGTGAGCAGGAAGTCGAACTGATTCAGCACCGCAGCCAGCTGATAACGACGACGGATCGAGTTCGTCGGATCCATATCGCAGATCCCTCGGTTCTGGAGATTATTCAGTTCAGCGAGACAGAATTCTCGCTGATCGGCCTGAATCTCGGCACAACGGATATGACGTTCTGGTTTGAAGGAAATGAGACTCCTTTGCTGTACCTTGCGAAGGTCATTCCTGACCCGTCTCTCGAAGAGCAACGTCGTCTCGATTACGGAAAGATCGAGCGCAAACTGACACTGCTCTATCCGAACAGCAAGGTCTACCTGATTCCTATGTCCCAGAAGATCATAGTTCGTGGACAGGCGAAGGACGCTCAGGAAGCCGCTCGCATCATGCAAATCGTGCGCGGCGAAGTCCTCACGCAAGAGGGAGACATTTATGCAGGCGGACAAGCCGGGGTCCCTGTTGAGAATACAGGTGGCCGTGGTGCCGCTGGACTTGGCGGTGCCTATGGCGGCGGCATCGGGGGTGTGGCCGGAGGTGATCTCCTGTCCTCGCTGATTGTGAACGAACTCCAGGTGCCTGGTGAATTCCAGGTCATGCTGCGTGTCCGGATTGCGGAACTCAATCGGTCACAACTGCGTCGTTACGGTCTCGACTGGAACGTCATCTTCAATGATGCCCGTCACATTGTCGGTCAGACATTCGCGGCAACGGCTCCCGTTCTGACCGGCCTGTTTGAGAATGGCGAGGTCTCGGTCCTGCTTGATGCATTGGCTTCAAACGGCAGTGCCAAGATCCTTGAAGACTCGGTAGTGGTCACCATGAGCGGCAACCCGGCCAGCTTCTTGTCCGGTGGTGAATTTGCTGTGCCCAACACAGTCGGAACGGGTGGTGTCCTTGTCGGCACTACGACATTCCGAGGCTTTGGTACTTCGATCATCGCCACACCGACCGTGATTGATGACGACCTGATTCGCCTCCAGATCATTCCTGAACTCTCTGCGATCAATAGTGGCAACTCTGTCGGTGGAGTGCCGGGTGTTGATGTCCGACGAGTCCAGACGGTCGTCGAGTTGCGAGAAGGTCAGACCATCGTGCTGGGTGGCTTGTTCTCTCGTCAACAACAGGCTGAGACCACCCGCATCCCGCTGCTCGGTGAGATCCCGATTGTTGGGACCTACCTGTTCAACACCAAGCAGGCGACGGAAGACGAAACAGAAATGCTGATCGTGGTGACTCCCGAAATCGTCCGACCGATGGACCCCGAAGAGGTTCCGCCACTGCCCGGTTTCTATGTCACACACCCGGACGACTTCGATCTGTACAAGCTGAACCGGATCGAAGGCAATCCTGACCTCAGCCACTACCAACTGCTGCCTTACGGGAACGGCAGTGGCTATGGCGAGAACGCAGGATTCGGCTTCCACAATCCCGACTACAACCAGATGGGTGGGCATGGCTACATCCAACAGGGTGACTACAACGTCCCGAATTACTCCCAGCCTCTGATGGACGGTGGACAGATGAACTCGTATCCCGCACCATCAATACAGCCAACTCCTGCTATGGGAGCAACTGCGAGACGGCCGAGTGTGATTCAGCAGACGAGCGGACAACAGACGAAGCCACAGACATCCAAGAAGAGTTGGTTCGGTCGATGACCAAGCCACTTTCTGGATGTGCAGAAATCGATTGAATGAGACTTCCCGGACCCGCCTTCGGGAAATGACCCAGGACCGTGGATGTTGTAGGTGTCTGCGGCCAACGACAACAACGACATCGGCTCGTTTGACCGAGCCGACTCAACAGAAGATGGGGGACAGCCAATGTCCAGCGAACTGCGAATGATCTCAGCCGGCGTGCTCGCGATGGCCGTCGTCTCAACAACAATCGGCTGTGCTCACTGGGGCGGGACCTCGGTCTGCGACGACACTTGCGGATCGTGTCAGGCACCTTGTGAACCTTCCTGTGAGGCCCCGTGTGGATGCGACACATGTGGGGGTGCATGCGAAGGAGGGGGTGCTTGCAGAGCCTGCGGCGGATGCGGACCCTGCGGGTGGCTGTGCGGCGCGTTCCACCATCGCTCCAATGCAATTCCAGATACACTGCCTCTGGGAAGCACCGTGCGAGCCCATTACCAGGTGATGGAAACAAATGCTGAAGCTGCTGACTTCATCTTTCATCAGCATGACTTCGTTGGGCAAACTGCTGAACTGACTCCAGACGGTAAAGACAAGATCCTGGAGGTCGCTGTCCGGATGAAGTCCGCACCTTTCCCGGTCCTCATCGAGCGCAGCACCAACAACTCAGACCCTGAACTCGACGTTGTCCGCAGGAACCTCGTCGCACAAATCCTGACGGAGTTCGGTACACCCGATGCCGATCGACGGACCATTATCTCCCCATCCTATGGGCAGGGTTACAACGCCATTCAGGCCGAATCCACCTACTATCAATACCTGTTCCAGGGCGGTGGGTTTGGCGGAGGCTTCGGCGGTGGCGGCGGAGGTGGATTTGGCGGAGGCTTCGGCGGTGGCGGCGGATTTGGCGGCGGCTTCTAGCCCTAACCAACGATTCTCAAACCACATTCGTTCAATTTGAATGACCGACAGGCATCTCTCGACCGGGAGATGCCTGTTTTTCTTTGCGCCGAAACTGCCGGTGTCCCAAGGGCACGTCCGACCGCGATTAACTTGACCTCGACTCATCTGAAAGCCTGCCATAGACTTCCCGCCCCTGTCTCAAGATCCGCCTTCAGAAGGATCGTAATTGAGTCCCCTCCCCATCGCATCTGTTCCGCAACTTCAAGGCGGACGGATTCTGCGTTTGAACCGCACTTCGTCTGGCTGTCCTATGAAAACACATCTCCTCATAGCAGCACTTCTCTTTCCACTCTTTTGTGGCTGTCAGTCCTCAAGCCCGCTGATGAGCTGGATGGGGAAAGATCACTCTGAGAAACTCGCCTCGCAATCAACCAAAGGCTCGCTCAGTGAGGCCAAGCTACCCCCTCCGACAAACGTCAATGCTCAAACGTCAGGTGTCTCAGTCAATTCTCTCGATGAGCACCTGAAGCTTGGCGAAGCGGAACTCAAATCGGGACGGTATGCTCAAGCCAAAAGTCACTTCCAATCAGTGCTCCTCGAGCAGCCTCAGCACGTCGAAGCCAACCATCGGATGGGTGTGCTGAGCGACAAGATCGGTGATTTCGAGACTGCTGAGCAACACTATCGCCTCGCCCTGATCAACGATCCTCGCAACGCTGCACTTCTGAGTGACTTCGGCTACTCCTACTGGCTGCAAGGACGCTACCTCGACAGTGAACGGCTTTTGCTTCAGGCTCGCCAGGTTGACCCCCAATACAAGAACGCCATTGCCAACCTCGGGATGGTTTATGGAACGACGGGTCGCCAGGAGGAGGCATTGGCCCTGTTCCGTCAGATCGGCAACGAGGCTGCTGCTCAAGACATGTTGAAACAAGTGGCAGCCATGGCGCCACAGTCCGGTGCCCCGGTCGTCACGGGCGGATCAATGTCTCCGGTCACGCTCGCCAGCAATGAAGTTACGCCGCCCACATCAATGTCGCCGAGAGATTCTCAGAACGTTAATGAACCGACTCAGAAGATCCTGGATCTCATGGAAGAGGCTCGACGCGAGCAGGCTGTGATGGAGCAGGATCGTGCCAACTCGGACCTTGCAACTCGTCAACGGCAAACTCCACCGTTTGTTCAGAATCGACCAGAGACTCCGCAAGGCTACGTGCCTCAAATGGCCGGTGTCGATCCGTTCCACAGCCAACGCGGGCTGACATCAGATCAACAACAGATTCCTGATGCGATGCTGAGCCATGCATTGGCCAGAATCGATCAGGAAGGCCGTCGAACTCCGCAGGACGGGCCGATCACACTCGGGCCGAGCACGAACCCCTCATACAACAACGCTCCACAACCCAATGGTGCACCGTACGGTGCAGCCCAGCCCACATCACCTCAGTACGACTCCCCAAATGCCAACCGACAGCAACCGGGAATTGCGGGTCCGAATCCATTCGCAACCACCGGAAGTTCGCAACAGAGTGTGCCGATCTACACCGGAACCGGTCAGCAGTTACAGACTCAGCCTCCGGTCAATGCCAACCCCACACAACAGCCTGGATACAACGTTGCAGGCTCGATGCAGCAGTTCGATGCTAACGGTGTGTCCGCAACTCCATCGCCGATGACACAACCGCCAGCAGGATTCGAGCCTGTGCAGGCTGCTGCCCAACCGGGTTCATCAGCCATCATCACATATGGCAATCCTAATCGGAATCCGGCTGCCGCAGGCTCACCGACACAACGGATGGCTCCAAACGGAAATCAATCATTCTCGGTCGTGACAGCTTCCGGAGTTCCTGCATCGAGCGCTGGGATTCCTCCATCGAAAGGAGTTCAGCAGGCATCTGGATTCATGATTCAACAGAACGATCCGAATCGGATGGGCTCCCAAGAATCGGGCCAGTCACCCGTGGAACATGCCTATCATCAACAGCAGCCTGGTGCACAGCCACCCATCGATCTTCTGGGAGCAGCTGGCCAACCAACCGCCATCCCCCCCACTTCGACAGTTCCCCCTGCGACACCCGGAAGTCAATGGCCACTGATCCCCGCCGGTAGTGCCGATCCAAATGATCCCTATCAGCAGGCTCGACGAGAGGCTGCCATCATGGGATTAGGTGTCGGTCCCGGGCAAATGTTTCCCTACGTTCAGCAGACGAACCGAGCTGTCCCTGGTACCAGTTCGATGATGAACGGAGCACAGTATCCGGCACCACAACGTCAACTTCCGATCGGCATGAACCCAGCCGATCTCAGTCCCTCATTTGCCGGTCCTCAAGCGACCAATTTGACACCTGGACAAAGCTATCAGGGTCAACTGCTTCCGCAGGTGGCTGCTCCGATCACAAATCCGTCTCAGTTCGGAGCCCCTGCATCTTCGACCTTCCAGCAATACGAACAAATGAGCTACACAGGTCCACCGCCAACGTCGTACACGCAGATGTATGAGGACGTTCGCCAACAGAGTGCTCAGCAGTTAAATGGCCTCATCAACCAGACGTATGGACAACCAGTCCAGACTCCTCCATCCGGGATTGCAGCTCTGCCATCACAGACGTATCACGCACCGCAGAACCCGGCTCTCTCCCAATACAGCGCTCCCCAGTTGGCGACCAATCCTCTCCAGGCAACATATACTCAACCCGTTGCTGATGCGGCTCCTGACTCCCGCTGGACTCCACCACAGTTGACGGCTCCGACAACACAGTCGACTCGACCAACAGAATACAATGCACCTCAGACGTACACTTCGACTCCAACGACGAATCCCAACGAGAATATCGTTGTTCCGGAACAGTACCCCGCAGCAGTCAAACAGGGCTATCAGACAAATGCGAACTTACGACAATCGCCCGTATATTCGTCCTCAAGCCAGCATTCCGGAAATCTGCCGATCATCGTCCCCGGCAAGCGGTGAGGCATGACGCTCAGTCGACGGGTAAGCGCACGACCTGCACCCACGCTGGACTCTTTCCCACGTCCAAGGTTTGCATGGGCGTTAGCTCGCCATCATCGCCCAGCCGATACGCGATCATCTTTCCTGATCCCTGTCCCGCTGCATACAGCCACTTCCCGTTGGGATGAATGTTGAACGACCTCGGTGTCGATTCCGTTGGTGTCGTCGGTGGTTCAAGCGAGTGAGCTTCGCCAGCAGACGCATCGATCTGAAAACCCGCCAGACTGTCATGCCCACGGTTCGAGACGTAGGCGAAACGACCATCGGGCGTCAGCTCGACGTCCGCTGTCGTATTGTCCCCCGTAAAGTCAGATGGCAAAGTCGTGATGAAGTCTGAGAGGGGCGTGAGTGTGCCTCGATCGGGATCGAAGCGGAATACACCCATTTCACTCCCCGCTTCCATGCTCACAAAGGCAACATCCTTGGTCGGATGGAACCAAAGATGTCTCGGTTCGTGTTTGCCATTGGAATCGGACGTGTCGACATGACCCGCCGGATTGGGTGACAGTCGTCCGGTGTTCTCATCGAGGACAAACTGGTAGATCTTCTCCGGTCCCGTATGTGGTACGAACACAAACCGGTTGGAACGATCTACCACAATGCAGTGTGCGTTTTTCGCAGTCTCGATCGTCTGCACTTCCTCACCCAAAGTTCCGTCCTCCTCAATCCGATGCACGGCCACGCGGCCTTCGGCGTAGTAGGCTGAGAGCAGGAAACGCCCCGTTCGATCTGTTGCGATAAACGTTCCGCTGCCCCCCACATCGATTTCATTCAGAGGTGTGAATCCGCCGTTCTCGATGCA